>DSCJ01000026.1 GCA_011049175.1 Bacteroidota bacterium
AAAAAACCCTTTGGCTGCTGATGCTTTTATGGAAAAACTACGGCGGGGGAAAGCCTGCCGCGATCCAAACCCGTCCCTGACGGCGCTGTGCCTGTCAGGGACTCAGACAGGATCGCTGCACAGACCATTGCGCAATTTCCCCCGCCTTGTTTTTCACATAAAACCCTCAGAGGCCGGGCCATTTCTGGTAATACGGGGAAAAGGTATGTTTCAATAAAACATCTCTGTTATATTATATTTATTGATGATATTCGATAGACTTGCGAATTTAAGGATGTAGATTGCAGATACTAACCATCATAACAGCTATTACCTGGATAATAAAAGGAAATGTTTTGTTCCACCGCACCTGTGGAATTCATAAAACGGTTTTTACCGGGAATGGTATTTTTTTATTTTAGCTGGTTGAATATTGAAAGTATAACTCAACAGGAGATGCCTGTAAAAAAAGTCAGGCAGGCAGGCTCCTCTTGGTTCGATGGTGGGAAAATGATTTTTGAAATGATTTCTAAAAAATGAAAGCAATGCAAAAAATCCTGATCATTATCAACGACGCCCCGTATGGTACGGAAAAAGCCTTCAATGCCCTGAGAATGGCTATGACCCTGCAGAAAGAGCACAGCGAAGAGGTGGAGGTGAAAATATTCCTCCTGGCTGATGCCGTTTTCTGCGGTATTCCAGGCCAGAAAACACCGACGGGCTATTACAACCTTGAAAGGATGCTGAAATTGGTGATCCGCAGCGGCGGGGAGGTGAAAAGCTGCGGGGGGTGCTGCGAGGCACGTGGCATAACCGGAATGGAATTTATTGAAGGAGTGAAGCTCAGCAACATGAAAGAGTTTGCCCGTTGGATGGTGGAATGCGACAAAGTGCTGACATTCTGAAAAAGCTGGAAAATTCATTAACTTGACCCTCTGAATACACGGAGTCAGACCTCATACGAGGCTCCGACGCTGCATGAATTTCATGCTGAATGTTAACCTGAACATAAACCAGAGAACCATGAAAAAAATTTTAACCGGTTTGTTTTTACTCCTCCTCACTCAGGCGGCAATGTTTCCTTCAGAGGTTCTCAAATCGCCTGATAGTAATACCGTTGTAACAGTCAGCCCGGAAGACCGTTTGAGCTTTTCCGTGACATTCCATGGTGAGGTGGTAATGAAAAATATCGATATCGACCTGCTGTTCAACGGTCAGTCATTATATACACCGGGAAGATACTGGGTTGTCCGCAATACCGTTGCTTATTCTGTCATTCCGCAGATTCCTTACAAGAACAGCCGTATTCCCGTTGAATACCATTCCCTGCTGATCCGGCTGAACCGGAAATTCAGCGTGGAATTCAGGGCTTTCAACCACGGGGTGGCTTACCGGTTTGTTACGGATATCCCTGAACAGGTGGAAGTGAATGAAACCATGGAATGTGAATTCGGGGATGATTACAAACTATGGACCTCACTCATTGAGGGATTTCAGTCGTCCTATGAATCCACTTTTGAACCGCTTACGGTTTCCGAATTCCCCGAAGAGAAAAACTCTTACCTTCCTTTGCTGGCCGAAACAAACCGCCGGTACAAGATCCTGATCACGGAAGCCGACCTGTACGATTACCCGAATATGTTCCTGCAGAAAGGGGCAAAAAAAAATGTGCTTCAGGCCGTTATGCCTCCTTATCCTCTGGAAACGGAAGGGGTGGGCGACAGGGGCAGCCGCATAACGAAAGCGGCAGAATATATTGCCCTGACCGATGGCCAAAGAAATTTTCCCTGGCGCCTGTTTATCCTGGCGGAGAAAGATGCCCGGCTGGTCGAAACGGAACTGGTGTATGTCCTTTCGCGGGAAGCGGAAAAGGCAGATTATTCCTGGATACAGCCCGGAAGGGTGGCATGGGACTGGTGGAATGCTTCTAATCTGTACGGAGTGGATTTCAAAGCGGGACTGAATACCGATACCTGGAAATACTATGTGGATTTTGCCTCGGCATACGGACTGGAATACATTATTCTGGATGAGGGCTGGTCTTTCTCCACCACCGATATCAGCCGCCCCAATCCGGATCTGGATCTCGATCACCTGATCGGGTATGCAAAATCGAAAAATGTCGGGATAATCCTGTGGACTACCTGGCGGGCATTGAACGAACAGATGGATGTGCTGGACCTCTACAGGGAATGGGGCATAGCGGGGATTAAGGTGGATTTCATGAACCGTTCCGACCAGTGGATGGTGAATTTTTACGAAAAAGTAGCTGAGGAGGCCTTCCGGCGTGAACTCCTGGTCGATTTCCACGGAGCTTACAAACCTGTGGGGCTGCGCCGGATATATCCCAATGTGCTGACATACGAAGGGGTTTATGGCCTGGAGAACTCCAAGTGGTCGGAACAGGTTACGCCGGAACACAATTTGACCATCCCCTTTATCCGGATGGCCTGTGGCCCCATGGATTATACCCCCGGCGCCATGCGGAATTACCATTCCGGCAAGTTCACCCCCGTTTTTGACCGGCCGGCCAGCATGGGAACCCGTTGCCATCAACTGGCCCTGTTCATCCTGTATGAATCCGGACTCCAGATGTTTGCCGACAGCCCCTCTAATTACCTGAGAGAAGAAGAAACCACCGGCTTTCTGGCAAAGATTCCGGTGGTGTGGCACGAGACCCGGGTGCTGGAAGCCCGGCTGGGTGAGTACCTGGTTATTGCCCGACGGAACGGGGATGCCTGGTATATCGGTGGGATCACAAACGGCGAAAGTCGTGCTTTTGATATAAACCTGTCTTTTCTCGGTTCAGAAAACTACCGGGCCACTCTGATGACCGATGGGATCAATGCCGGCCGGTTTGCGGAAGATTACAGAAAAACTACCCGGACCGTAACGAACCGTTCCACCCTGAAAATACAGATGGCTGCTGAAGGGGGATTTGTTGTGATGATCGAACCCCAGTAGAGAAACAGCTGCACCGGTTACCAGCTGGGATGTTTCCTTTCCTGAGGGGCAGCGGGACAGTTCCGGCCATCCCTCTTAATTGGAGCATTATTTTTTAACCCGGTTTTTTTTACCTTTAAACTCCTGTTGGAACTTATGTAACCTATGTTTTCTTTCAGACTGCTTCTGCTGCTTATTGTATATCAGTTTATTAAATATCCATTATCGCATTAATTCATTAATTCCCTGTTTAATCATGCAATATGTAACATCTCGTTTTTCGCTGCTTTTTATTTTTACTCTGAGTTTTTTCCCCGGGCACCTTTTTGCCCAGTCGCCTGATAAAATGAGTTATCAGGCTGTGATCCGCGATGGGAGCAACGATCTGCTCACCGAACAAACACTGGGTATGCGGATAAGCATCCTGCAGGGTGCGGCCGACGGAACGGCCGTGTATACCGAAACCCATACTCCGGTTACCAATGCCTCGGGTGTGGTGACCGTAGAGATCGGAACCGGTACCACCACGGATGATTTTTCCTCTATTGACTGGTCGAATGGCCCGTATTTCCTGAAAACCGAAACCGACCCGGCCGGCGGAACCGACTACACAGTTACCGGAACCACCCAGTTGCTGAGTGTCCCTTATGCCCTGTATGCCGATACGGTTGGCAGCTATAATGAAAGTGATCCCGTGTTTGAGGCCTGGGATAAGAATTACAACGACCTGACCCAGGCCCCTGCCGCCATCAGCGACCTGAATATGGACGGGAACGGCGCCCCGGTTGAAAATGTGGCGGACCCTGCCAATCCTCAGGATGTGGCTACTAAACATTATGTGGACAGTATTGTCGTTCTGTTAATGAATGAATCGGCCGGGAGTAATGAAACCTTTCTTTCTCCGGACACAGGCATACTAACCGATGTAGAAAACAACAGCTACGGTATTATAAAAATTGGTACGCAGTGGTGGATGACTGAAAACCTCAAAGCAACAAAATACAACGATGGCGATGACATCCCTCTGGTAGAAGACTATACATGGAGCGATCTGGATACGCCCGGGTATTGCTATTATCAGAATGACCAAGCCACCTACGGAGAGCTTTACGGGGCCTTGTATAACTGGCATGCTGTGAATACCGGCAAACTATGTCCTGATGGCTGGCATGTCCCATCCGATGAGGAATGGAAAGTACTGACCGACTTTTTGGGGGGTATCGATGTAGCCGGAGGAAAAATGAAAGAAACCGGTACGGAACACTGGCTTGATCCCAATACGGGAGCAACCAATGAAAGTGGTTTTACCGGCCTTCCGGGAGGCGATCGCAGTTCCAGCGGGGCGTTCGGAACGGATGAAACCACAGGGCACTGGTGGAGCTCCACCGAACTCACCACCCTGAACAGTTGGTGCCGTGGCTTGCACTACGACAACGACGATGTAAACGAGCGGTATTATTATAAGCGCGGCGGCTTTTCCGTACGCTGTGTCAGAGATTAAATGGTTCCGCCGGAAGAAATGCTCTAGCACGGCTGTTTGGCCTGGTTTTCAGGCACTGACCTGCCTGAACGGATTCTATTAAAGAAAAATATCAATAAATCCGGCACCGGCTACCAGGTTTTTGTTTTTGATGGTGCGTTTCCCGTTTGACAGGCTGGTTACGACGCATTCCCTGAATATTGTGCAGTTCCCATCCGGATCGGGTTTGTAGCCCCTGCAAACTCTCAGTACATCCGGAGAAATTTCATCAATAAGCACAATTTTCCCGTCTCCGTATTTCAGCCGGCCCAGTTCGAATTTTCCGTCAATCACATGCAGGTTTTTCGAAGCAAATTCCGCAGAAACGATCTCAGCAATGTTCTTCACCAGTTCCACGCTCTGCTCAATCTCTTCCCGGTTCATGGCCCCTGTTTCTTCCAGTGCTTCCAGGGTGATCAGAATGTCGCTGTCGCCTTTTGTCCATGCCTCCACCACCTGGTGAAGATTTTTGCAGGGCGTGACAAAAGGATACCTTCTCCAGAAGCTTCCCGTGGCCTGGTTTCTCCAGGTGAACTCGAGATTCTGCAGGGGGGCGGAACCGGATATTTCAGGGTGTTCCACCGGCATACCCAGGGGGGTGGCAGGTTCCACGATCATTTCGTTCTCGCTGATCGTGTCGATGTAATGCGAGGGAACGCCCTTTTCTTTCAGCAGCCTGAAGAAATAGGTGGCAAACCGGCAGGCAATGGCTCCTTTGCCGGGTATTTCCCCTACCACCGTATCGTACCCGGGATCAAAAACCGGTTTCCCGTTTTCCATATAGCCGGTGGCCCTGTCGGTGAAAACGAAAAGGTATTTACCGGTATGCGGCCCATCGGTAACTTTATATACATCTTTTGATTTTCCGCGGTATACCAGGTTTTGTTCTTCCATGTTCGGTTGTTTTTTGTTCAGGTAAAAATAGGGTTCCCTGGGGATTATGCAAATCCTTTATAACTTTAATTCATGAATAATTTATACACAGAAAAAATGAAAAACACCCTGGTTCTTGTTCTTGTTTATGTGCTGTTCCAGCCTGTAATACTCGCACAGGAGGAACGAATGATGAATATTTTTGCCCGAAGGTGCACCGATTTTTCGGGGTTCTGGAAGTATATTGTCGATCCCTATGAAAACGGGTATTACAATTACCGGTGGGAACCCTTCGACCGGATGGAAAGGCCCGGCAAAGGAGCCTTTTTTCTGAATGCAAAACCTGATGCCCCTTCCGATCTGGTGGAATATGATTTCGACCGGTCGGATTCCATACAGGTGCCGGGCGACTGGAATACACAGAAGGAAAAGTTGTTCTATTACGAAGGAACCGTTTGGTACAAAAAATCCTTTGATTATCAAAAAGAAAGAGCTTCCAACCGGGTGTTTGTGTATTTCGGGGCGGCCAATTACCGGGCTGAAGTATACCTGAACGGAAAGAAGCTGGGAACGCATACGGGAGGATTCACCCCGTTCCATTTCGAGATAACCGACCATGTCAGGGAAAGGGATAATTTTCTGATCGTGAAAGTGGACAACCGGAGGGAAAGGGAAGGAGTGCCTACGCTCAATACCGACTGGTGGAATTATGGCGGACTGACCCGTGAGGTGATGCTGGTGGAAACCCCCGGGAATTTCATTCAGGATTATTTCATCCGCCTCCGCCCAGGCGATCCGACATGTATCGAAGCAACAATCCGGATGAACGGCCCGGAAGCGGCAGGTAAGTTTGTCCGGGTAAACATTCCGGAACTGGGCATCCGCAGTGAAGGGGTAACGGATGAGAATGGCTGGGCTGATTTAACAGTCCATTCGAAGGAAATCAGAACCTGGTCGCCGGAAGATCCTTATCTGTATGAGGTGATTCTGGAAACCACAGAAGAAAGGCTGGCCGACCGGATCGGGTTCCGTACCATTCAAACCCGGGGCAGGTCGCTGCTGTTGAATGGCAGGCCGGTTTTTCTCAGAGGGATATCCATTCATGAGGAAAGCCCTTTCAGGAAGGGCAGGGCCTGGTCGGAGGAGGATGCCCGGCAGCTACTGTTATGGGCAAAAGAGCTGGGATGCAATTTTGTACGCCTGGCACATTATCCCCATAACGAGCACATGGTGCGAATGGCCGATAAGATGGGCCTGATGGTATGGGCCGAGATACCGGTATACTGGACCATCCTGTGGGATCATGAGGAAACATACCGGAATGCCGAAAACCAGCTTTCAGAAATGATCCTTCGCGACAGGAACCGGGCTTCGGTTGTTATCTGGTCCGTGGCCAATGAAACGCCGGTAAGCGAAGCACGGAACCGGTTTCTTACCTCTCTGGCCGCAAAAGCCAGGGAACTGGACCCCACCCGGCTTATCAGTGCCGCCCTGGAGCAGACTGCCTACCGCGGGCAACCGGATGTTCGTACCATTCATGATCCTTTCGCTGAAGTGGTGGATGTGCTGAGCTTCAACCAGTATATCGGCTGGTACGATGGACTGCCCGATAAATGCGGCAGAATCAGCTGGAAAATAGAACAGAACAAGCCGGTACTGATCACCGAGTTCGGGGCGGGGGCGAAGCAGGGCCTGCACGGGGAAAGAACCGCCCGGTGGACGGAAGAGTATCAGGAGTACCTCTACGAGGAAACGCTGAAAATGATCGGCCGGATCGACGGGTTGCAGGGATGCTCTCCCTGGATCCTGAAGGATTTCCGCTCACCCCGCAGGGTGCTGCCGGGCATACAGGACGGCTGGAACCGGAAAGGCCTGATATCGGAGGATGGGAAGAAGAAGAAGGCGTTTACCGTGTTGCAGAGGTTTTACCTGGAAAAAGCCGGAGACGGCCGGGAATAATCATGCCGCGATTCCTCCGGAAAGCCATTTGGCTTTAGTGGAGGGGACGAATGTTTCGACTCCGTTTTTCTTCAGAAGGAATAAAAACCTCCCGGGGGTTTTTGCAGAACATTTGGTGTCTTGTTATTTCTTTTGGATATTTGGTATGGAAGTAAGAAAATGAAATCAACTTTCCTGCACAAATCTAACAAACAGTATATCATATTGTTATGAAATTTCACAGAAGAATTGCCACATGGATCCTGTTTGCCGTTCTTCCTTCTGTGGTATCGCTGGCACAGCGGTTCCGCAGGGAAGCAGAACCCTCCGGCTTTGAATACCGTAATCTGGGAGCCTTCAGGGTCAGTGCCTGGGTGGGCGAACTGGCCGTTCCCCTGAATCCCGGCGAGAAACATAAAAATACATTCTATGTGGCCCCGAGGGCCGGAGGGGTTTGGAAAACCGAAAACAGGGGGACCACCTTCCGGCCGGTTTCCGATGCCATAGGGACGACCTCCATCGGGGATGTGGAAGTGGCTCCTTCAGATCCCGATATCGTGTGGATCGGTACAGGCGAGGATTTCAATGCCCGCTCTTCCTATGCGGGGAACGGGATCTGGAAATCGACCGATGCTGGAGAAACCTGGGAATTCAAAGGGCTGGGCGATTCGCATCATATTGCCGAAATTGCCATTCATCCCACCAATCCGGATATTGTTTGGGTGGCCGTGATGGGCCATTTGTGGACGGAGAACGAGGAACGGGGAGTGTTCAGGACCACCGACGGCGGGAATACCTGGGAGAAGGTACTCTATGTGGATGAAGCAACCGGGTTTATCGATCTGGCCCTGAACCCTGCCAATCCCGATATCATCTATGCCTCTGCCTATGAAAAGGTACGGTTGCCGTGGACCTTTGAACCGGGAGGCGAAAAAAGCCGGTTGTACAAATCGGTTGACGGGGGCCGTTCCTGGAAGGTGATCAGCGGGGGAGGCTTCCCCGACGGGCCCCTGGGGCGCATCGGGATAGATCTGCAATACAACCACCCCGACGTGCTGGTGGCCGTGGTTCAAAACCTGAACCTCAAACCGGGTATTGACCCCGATGCACCCGTTCCGTTCGACGAGTTTACCGACCACTCCTTTGACAACCTGGTGGGAGGCGAATGCTACCGTTCCTTCGACGGAGGAAAAACCTGGGAAAGGCTTAATGATCCGGAAAAAATCGATGTGAGCGGGAAAGCCGCGTACAGCTTCAACAAGATCTGCGTAGACCCGGACAACCCCGATAAGATATTCATTCTGAGCGCCGGAATGTTTTATACCCTGGATGGAGGCAAAACCTGGCCCACAGGCCGGGAAGCCGACCGGTTCCGTACCAATTTCGGCGACAACCGCACCCTGTGGATCGATCCGCGCGACGGAGACCATATGATCCTGGGCTCCGACGGCGGAGTGTATGAAACCTGGGACGGCGGAAGGGAAATGATGCACCACCACCACCTGCCGCTGGGAGAGATATATATGGTGGAAGTTGACAATGAAGTGCCGTATAATATCTATATCGGCCTGCAGGACCATGAAACCTGGAAAGGACCTTCCAACAGCTGGTCGGGGGAGGTGTCTGTCGAAGACTGGGTAGTGACCGGCATGTGGGATGGCATGTATACCCGGGTGGATCCGCAGGACAGCCGGTGGCTCTATTTTACAAGCCAGTTCGGCGCCCACCACCGTGTGGATCAAGCCATTGGTGAGCGGGTAAGCATTGTTCCGCAGGCTCCCGAAGGGAGCGACCGGTACCGTTTTACCTGGACCCCTCCCATCATGATATCTCCCCACAACACACGCACCATCTATGCCGGTGCCCAGAAAGTGTTGCGCTCAGACGACCGGGGCGATACCTGGAAAGAGGTAAGTCCCGACCTGACATACAACGACCGGGTAAAGATTGCGGGTACCGGCCACGTGATGTACTGCACCATCACTACCCTGGATGAATCGTCCCTGCAGGAAGGACTGATATGGGCGGGTACAGACGACGGCCGCATCCACATGACCCGCGACGGGGGAGAACACTGGGCCGAGTTCACTGCCGATCTTGAAAAGCTGGGGATGCCTCATGAACGGTGGACCAGCCGGGTGGTCGCCTCGAAACACAGCACCGGCAGGGCCTATGTGGCCAAAAACGGGTACCGGAACGATGATTTCAGCCCGTACCTCTATATGACGGATGATTTCGGGAAATCATGGAAGGATATTTCTTCAAACCTTCCTGAATATCCTGTCAATGTGATTTTTGAAGATGCCCGGAATCCTGATCTTCTGTTCGTGGGAAATGACATCGGAGTATATTATTCCACCAACAGGGGTCAAAGCTGGAACTCTCTCAGGGCCAATATGCCTCCGGTTGTTGTGCGCGACCTGTTGGTCCACCCCAGGGAAGGCGATCTGGTGGTGGGGACCTACGGCAGGGGTGCATGGGTTACGGATATCACCCCCCTGCAACAACTGACCCCGGATGTAATGGCAAAGGAATTCTATCTTTTTGAGATTGAACCGAAACCTCAGATGAACCGGTCACAGCAGGCTTCATGGGGCAATTACAACATCAAGGGCAGTAACCAGATCCGGACCCCGAATGAGCCGAACGGCCTGGAGATATGGTTCCGTTTTGCAGAAACCGGCAACGAAAAAGCCACCCTCACCATTTCCGACAATCAGGGAACAGAGGTATACCGGCGTGAGATACCGGTAAAGGAAGGGATATGGAAAGTCTACTGGAATACCATGCGTTCCGAACCCGGCACCTACCGGGTAACCCTCTCCTGGCGCGGGGAAGAGATCACCCGGGAAGGAGTGGTCACAGAACGGTGGTTATGGCCCGTGCTGAATTATCGCGCCAGAAAAAATGCGGCAATTAAGGAATGACTCAAAAAAGGCCGGTAAGCCGACACCTCTTTGCATGAAAGCGGTGTGGTGATCAGGGGAAAGGGAACAGCCATTCCCCAAAAGCCCTTTTGTCAGAGCGGTAATTTGTCCGGCCAGACCCCGGAGGGGTCACATGTTTATAGAAACGCAGCCTCCCGGCTGCACCGACTCCCGAGGAGTCGCATGGGCTAATTCCAAAAAATTTGTGATTGTTTGTACGAAAGAAGATGTAATTTTGCGATGGCTTTCCTGCAGGTATACCTTGCGGGAACCATAGATTGTATCAATCAGATACCCTTACACAACAACCGATGAAAAAAGATCTGGTAGTGTACTATTCCAGGACAGGAAACAATAAATACCTGGCCGGGAAAATGATCAACAGCCTGGGGTGTGATGCGGAAGCCATCCGGCCCAGAATGGGAGGGTTCCTGTTCCTGCTGCTTTTCTCGTCCCTGAAAGGAGGTCCGGGGATCAGGAAACTAAAACATTCCGTCCAGGACTACGAACGGGTGATCCTGTGCGGGCCGGTATGGATGGGCATGCTGGTTGCACCCCTCCGGTCGTTTATAAAAAAATACGGAAAAAAACTCAACCGCCTGGTTTTTGTTTGCTGTTGTGCCAGCAGCATTGACAAAAAGGATGAAAAATTCGGACACGGACATGTGTTCCGGGAGGTGGAAAAATTGCTGGACGGTCCATGTGAAATGTGCCAGGCCTTTCCCGTGGGAATGGTCCTTCCCGAGGATAAAAGGGAAGACCCCGAGGCGGTGATGCAGGTCCGCCTGACGGATGAGAATTTCACCGGTATGATCATGGACCGGTATAAGAAATTCATAAAAAAACTGAAGGAATGATCGGTAAAATTCCCGGCACCCACAGGCTGCCGGGTGTTGTCATCATTGGTGTGGTTAACCTGGGTATATCATGACCTTTAACGCTGGTAAGGGACCTGCTGGTGGGAGTGACCTTTGGCATGGTTTTTTTTTCCTGTTCTTTGCCCTGTTTGCCCTGGGTTCTACCGTATACCTCTGGAAGATCCGCTATCTTTTCTGGAAATTCTGAAACCGGCTTCCGGGAAATCTCGCCGGTTGCCGGCTGCTTTTCCTGCTTTCTTCCCTGTTTATTTTACCGCCAGCTTGCGAACCGTGATTCCTTCCGGTGTCTGCAGAAGGATCAGATAAAATCCGGGACCGTTCAGTTTTCCGGCAGGAATGGAGGTGTCACCATAGATATCGGCCGACCACAACGTTTGCCCGTTCAGGGTCAGTATCCTGGCGTATACGGGTTCTTCAGGGGGCATGGGAAATCGGATATGCAACATCTTTCCGGCATTAACCGGATTGGGATAGATCTCCGCTTCCGGTTCGTTCATGATCTGATCGGATCCGTTCGTGGTGGAGATGGTCCGGGTCCAGTCATACCACGGCTTGTAAATATCCGCCGTTCCTGTAATACCTTCCACCAGCTGCAGGCGGTAATCGAAATGTGCCTTGCGGGTTTCCTCTCCTTCATAGATATAATCGGTGTTCGTGATCACGGCAAACACCACTTGATTTGCCGGTGCTTCATCGATGTAGAGTCTGCAGTTACCTCCGAATACGGGCTGGCTGTATACCGTTTCACCGTCTTTCGTCCGGTAGCAAAGCTGGCAGGTCATATTCGGACTGAGCGGGATGAAGTTTACGGTGACCGTTTCTCCCGTCACCACCAGGGGGATCTGGTTGGCTCCCGACCATCCCGGGGTGGTGCGGGCTTCTGGTGTTAGCAGGCCGTTGCCGTCGTTCGTGGTTTTTACGTAGGGGGTGGCTTTCCAGGGTTCCGGGTTTAGCCAGGAAGGTTCCCATTCGGCCTCTATGATCATGCCGAACTGGTCGTCCAGCAGCTTTTTGATGGCTCCGGTCCATTCTCCCATGTCGAGCAGGGCCTGTTTGGCCCGGTATTCCATGATCAGCCGTCGGATATGGCTTTCGCCCATAGCTTCGGCCATGCCTTCCAGAACCCTCGATTCAGCATATCTCCATATCCAGGGAACGCTGCCCTGTCCCAGGGTCATTCCCAGGAAGGTGGGGAAAATATTGCTGTATTGTACGCCTCCCAGGAGGTTCCTCCAGGTGCAGACCTGGGTTCCTCCTGAAAACCTGTTTACCCCTTCGGCGGAAGGTCCTCCGAAACTGCCGTCCTGCAACCATCCGCTGTAGCATTCAATGGGCATGAAGGGCGCCAGGAAGGAGGCTCCGTTCAGGAATCCCATGCTGCTGTAATCGCCCGTTTGCCGGGCCTCCGCTTCCTGCTGCAGCCAGGTATTGCCTCCTTCGTGGAACCAGGCGGCATTTTTGCATCCCGGCAGATCGGCCAAAATGGCGTGGATGCCTTCATGGACTACCGCTCCCATCTGATATTCCCTGTCATTGTATGAACAGGAGGGATCAAAACAATACACGGGATAATAGGATATCAGCACCATAGGCCAATCCTCCCCATCATAATGAATGTTTCCCATCCAGCCTCCCGTGGCAGTGTTGGGGGCATCGTCGGTACACAGGCCTGAGCCGTACAGGTATATGGCGCTTTTATATCCCCGTTTGGCCCGCTTGTCGGGAGGCCAGCCCATCTCATTCCTGAAATAGGCAAAATCGTGGTTCATCCTTTCCAGCATGGGTGTGATGGCTGCCTCCGTAACCAGGGGGTTTGCATCGGCCCCCCAACGGAAAGTCCACCATCCCGATGATTGCGTGCCCTCCACCCCTTCGCAGTCTTCGAGAATGTTCTGCGGCTCTGTAAGGTCCGGGTATTCATCCCTGAAATCATAACTGATCACAGGGTCGTAAGGTGTCCACGTTATCGGGGCTGCCGGGTCGTCGAGCGAAAGCACGGTCAGGTTGAAATATACGGTGGTGGATGCCCCGCATTCATTGATCAGGCAAACGGTGTATGTGCCCGCCTGGCTGGCCTCCACATCCCGCAGGGTTACTTCCTTTTCCAGAGCCGTGAACCCGCCGGGTCCCGACCAGCTCCAGGTTCCTTCATCAGGCGATGAAGGCATGAAAGTAACCGAATCGCCCGGAGAGAGAGTGGCAAAACTACTGTTTTCAGGCAAAATGTCGTTGATCCTGAGGTACGGTGTGATTTCCGACGGATCACAGCCGTTGCTTTCATAGCCGTAAACCCTCCATTCCAGAATCCCCGTAGCCATGGAACTACTCATATAAATGCGGATTCTGGAAGTGCGGATATCGAGTTTCAGCGAATTGCAGCTATCCATATCCGTTCCAATACTGCCTGCAATCATCCAGAATGTTCCGGTCCAGTATTCGATTCGGGCTACGGAAGGTTGTTCGATGCCCTGCCCGTCGTCCCACCAGTAAACCGAGGTTGAGGTCAGATGCATAGCCAGTGGCCATTCGTACTGTACCCAGTTCCAGGTGCCGTAATTTTCTTCCCCGTTCCAGTTGCCGTATGCCCCATGGGTGTAATCGGATGAGGAAGAGGGGATGTAGCCGTCGTTTACGGCTGACAGGCTTTCCCAGGGCGATACGTATGAGGTGGAAACGGTGGCAGTCAGCGCCAGGTTGGCAGTGTCCTGGGGTTCTGACTGTGCCCCGGCTTTGAAGCATCCGGCAGTTACCAGCAGCATGAGGGAAGAAAGGATAAACTTCATGGTTGTATATAAACGTATAATGTCCGATTTTTTGTTACACCAGGTAAATATATATCTCTTCCAGGGGAAACAAAAAAACGGAGTATCATGGGAAATACGGCTTCAGGCAAGATAAAACGATATCACCGTTATATTCAGGGTACTAAAGTATGTTGGCTATATTTTGCCCTTTTATTTGCGAATGATTAACTTTCGTCAATAAATTGAATGATCATGAAACAAATTTTTACTTTCTGCCGGTTATCTCTGCTGATACCGGGTTTATTGATTGTATCGGGACTTACACAATGCAAAAAAGACGACAGCGAAAACAATTATGCTGTTTATTTAAACAGGGCCGATGAAGATTTCATTGATTTCGGGACTTTCGAAGGATTTACCACCGGTACCGACTGGTGCATTATCGAGAAGGTGAAGCTTCCCGCAGGCACCGGTTCCCAGGGGGGGTGGCATTTTTTCAGGGGAAAAGCCTGGGAGGACAAGGAAGGCGATATAGCCATTTCCTTTGCAGAGGACAGGGTATATGCCTGGTGCCGGAAGAACCAGGAGTGGGTGGATATTGCGTATGTCGGCACGTTCAACGAAGACCAGTGGTATACCATTTGCTTGCAGTATGATGCCACGGAAGAATTGCTCGAATTGTATGTGGATGGTGAACAGGTTGGTGAACAGGCCCTGGCGCCCATGGATGATTCGAACAATAATAACCGGATGTTCTGGGGAGGGCAGGAGGTGGATAATCCCGATCTGGGCGACCTGTATTCCGAAACAAGCATCATCATTGCCCACCAGGCCTGGCTGCAGAGGAAATTGAGCGGTTCCGAAATATCCGGATACGACGGGTACCTGGCACCTGAATCAGCCATGTTCTTCTCTTCAGAGATCGGTTCGAAATCGGTTAAAGATATTTCGGGGAACAACCGGAACGGCACCAACGGCAATTCGCCGGAATTCATCGTGATCGGGGATTGACCCCGGAGGCGCCAGGAATTTAAAATGCCCGGGCTTTGTTCACCGGCTACCCATTAAATAAACATCAGCAGGCTTACCGCCATCACGGCCATGCCGCCGATGAGGCCGTATACCGACAGGTGGTGTTCCCCGTATTCCTCGGCGGTGGGCAGCAGCTCGTCTATCGAGATGAACACCATGATCCCGGCCACGGCGCCGAACAGTATGCCGAATACCAAATCGTTCATAAAGGGCCGGAGAATGAGGTAACCCACCATGGCGCCCAAAGGCTCGGCCAGTCCCGAAAGGAACGAAAGGGAAAAAGCCTTTTTCTTCGAGCCGGTGGCATAGTATATGGGTACGGAAACAGCAATTCCCTCGGGAATATTGTGGATGGCAATGGCCACGGCAATGGCAATTCCGAGCCCGGAGTCGGTCAGGGCGGCGGTGAAGGTGGCCAGTCCTTCCGGAAAGTTGTGAATGGCAATGGCCAGGGCTGTGAACAACCCCATGCGCATCAGCCGGTTCTGTGACCTGATCACTCCGTTGCCGCTCATTTCTTCCAGGCGTTTGATCTCGTGCGGGTTTTCTGCTTCGGGTATGAACCGGTCGATCAGGCCGATCAGCAGGATCCCGGCGAAAAACGACCCCACCGTTGTCCAGTTGCCGGCCACGTGCCCCATTTCCCCTACCAGGGCCACACGGGCCTTGCTCATGATTTCCACCAGGGAGACATAGATCATGACTCCGGCTGAGAATCCCAGGGAAACCGACAGGAACTTGGGGTTGGTCCGCCTGGCAAAAAAAGCGATGGCGCTGCCTATGCCGGTGGATAACCCTGCAAAAAGGGTGAGCCCAAAGGCAAACCATATATTTTCATTTCCCATCATGTGATTCATTAAATAGTTAATATAAATAAAATAAATAATTAATATATATGAATATTATTTCTGTACATAAATATGTTCTGCCACCGTTTTGCTGAGGATGGTGCGGTAATTCTTTACGGAAACGATCACCGACTCGTCCATGCTGATCTTTCCGTTTACGGTAATGCGGCTTTTCAGGGTCAGGCCGATATCGGTAAAGAAATCCATCAGATCGTCGGATTTATCGGTTACTCCCACAACGGTATAGGTGATCCCTGGTTCCGCTTCGGAGAGCGCCAGGATGTCTTTCCGGGTACGCACCCTTCCGTGCCTGTCGGGTATGGGCTGGCCATGGGGATCGAAGGCCGGGTGACCCAGGAATTCGTCCAGGCGGTTGGCCAGGGCATCGGAAGTCTGGTGTTCAAGCATTTCCGCCTCCCGGTGCACTTCGTTCCAGCCCATTTTCAGGGCTTTGTGCAGGAACATTTCCCACAGGCGGTGTTTCCGGATGATGCCGGCCGCCAGTTCCCTGCCTTCCTGTGTGAGGGTCATGGGTCTGTAAGGGCGGTATTCCACCAGCCCGTCCTCCTGAAGGCGGTTGGCCATCTGGGTGATGCCGGGGGGACTGATGCCCAGGTGGCGGGCCAGCTCCGAGGCGGATATGCTGGCGCCTCTCAGCTCGGCCTGAAAGATGGCTTTCAGCAAATCGTCGGTGGATGGAGACATGGGTAGATGTTGTTACACGTGAATAAAATTATTAAGTAAAGTAAATAAATAAATTAATAAAAAGAAAATATCTGGTGAAATGTTGGAATGTTTAAGGGTTTAGTTGTATAGAAGTTTAGGGATTTGGGGAGTTGGGAAGTTGGTGGCTATGCGACAAAAACCCTGGTTATTAGCAGAATAAGAATTGGCATGATGATTTCTGATGGCACGGATTGATTGTTTAATAGAGACGAAAACCTTTGTCAAAATTCCTTGCATTCGAAGTACCGGCTGTTCAGTTTGAAAAGCATCAAATCCGGGTCACTGATCTGATCTGAATGGTTGTGATTTTTCTCTGCTTAACGCTCTCTGCTTACTGCGTATCCCTTTATCAACAACCCCGGTTGAAAAAAAGCAGCTGCCGGCTGGAATACCCGGCATATATTTTACTACATTTGTTCCGTGTGGTTTCCCGATCCGCTTTTGGGGAGGGAATGAAAAGGGAATCAGGTGAAAATCCTGAACAGTGCCCGCTGCTGTGATCTCCGGAATCTTCCGGGCATCCCTGCCACTGTCCCGGACACGGGATGGGAAGGCGCCCGGTAAGTGGAGTAAGTCAGAAGACCTGCCGCACAGAAACGAAATGTTCGGGTCAAACATGAAAAAGGTCTTCCATTGTCCAACCGAATCTTTGTTATAGCCGCCTGGCTGCTGGCAGCCATGCATAGCCCCGGGGTTGCCGGTGTGCCCGATACCGTCGATCTGCGGGAGGTGAAGCTGGTGCACCGCAGGGAAGTGCTTTTCCATTCGGGACAGCAAGCCCTGACCCTCGACCGGGAAATGATTTTCCGCAGGGCCCAGGCTACCCTCGATGAACTGCTTTCCGTGCACCTGCCTTCGGGGATCCTGTCGTACGGAGCGGCGGGCTCCCTGTCAACCATCCGGCTGCGGGGAGCAGGCTCCAACCATACGCAGGTAAGCTGGAACGGGATCCCTCTGGGATCACTCACCACAGGAACCCCCGATCTTTCCCTGGTCCCCGCCTTTGCCGCCGACCGCCTCAGCCTGGTACCCGGCGCTTCGGGCTCACTGGCAGGAAGCGGGACTTTCGGCGGGGCGGTGTTCCTTTCAAATGAACCCGACTGGTCGTTCCCGGCCGGGGTGAGATGGAAAACGGAAACCGGCAGCTTCGGCGACCGGCGCCTGCAGGCGGCAGTGCGGGTCGGAAACAACCGGGTGCAGTGGGATACCCGGATAATCCACCACAGGGCTGCCAACAACTTTTCCTATCATGATCCTTACCTTCCGGGAAACCCTGTGGTTACCCAATCGCACAGTTCCTTCCGCTCCCTGGGATTGATACAGCATGTGTTTCTGAGGCTTCCCCGGCACCATGACCTGAATGTCGGGGTGTGGTACCAGGACCGGGAAAAGGAGATCCCGGCTATCATGGGGGCGTATACACCCGGTACCGCCGTTCAGCGTGACAGTTCCCTCAGAATGTACGTGCAGTGGAGAAAACGGTATGCCCGCTCGGTAGTGTCGGCCCATGCGGCCACGGTGTTTGATTATATGCGGTATGACGACGCCGGAAACGGAGAGAACGGCGAAGGGCTGCACTCATTTTACCATACACGGCAGGCCTTTGCAGGAACCGGGTACCGCCGGTATATCACCGACCGGCTGATGTGGGATGCCGGAGTGAGAACCGAATCACGCTATGCCGATGTGCCGAATTATGGAAAGATCATCCGTGAAGTCCATATTCACACTTACAGCGGACTGAAATGGGAAACCGGCCCGGTAATCACGCAATTTTCCCTCCGGAAACCGTTTTATACCGGTTATTCCATGCCCTGGCTGGTTTCCCTGGCCACGCGATGGAATATATCGGCAGACCGGTGGTGGACCGGCATAACGGCCGGAAACCGTTACCGACTGCCTTCACTCAACGAATGGTACTGGACACCGGGTGGCGATCCCGGCCTGAAACCGGAAACGGGATGGAGCCTGGAATGGATGAACGACGCCTATGTTCTCGGATCTGAACATGCGTTACCTTCTGTACTTGTGAGAACCAGCCTGTATACTTCCTCTGTCGGCAACTGGATACAATGGGTGCCGGGAGAAGCGTACTGGTCGCCGGTCAACTACCGGAACGTATGGTCCAGGGGACTGGATATGAGCGCCATTTTTGAGCACCATACCGGTTCCTCGGTTATCAAAGGGAAGGTGGCCTGTCAGTTTATCCGTGCCACGAACAGGAAAGTTTACGATTCTGAGGATATTCCAAACAGGCAGCTTCCCTACATTCCTCTTCATTCGGGCAACATCAGCCTGTTGTGGGAAACAGCACGGGCAGGCATTCGCCTGGAGCAGCAATGGAACGGAAAGCGGTTTACCACGGCCGACAACCACCCGGCCTATGCCCTGGATGCCTGGATGCGGACCGACCTGGAGGCCTCGTACAGGATACGTTTCACAGGGTGGACAATAGAGCTGAGCGGCCGGATCAGGAATATTTTTCATGCGGAATACCAGCTTGTCCGCTCCTATGCCCTGCCGGGAAGAAGTTTTCACCTGGGCCTTTCCCTGAAATGGGATCAGGGTTCAATAAAAAGTAATTAACCGAAAATCAGAATGGCAATGAAAAAAATGCGGTGGGTATGGGTTGTTATGCTGCTTACCATAGCAGCCTGTACAAAGGAAAACCCGGCTCCGGGCAAATACGAAGGCGGGGTTTGGATCTTGAACGAAGGGGTGTTCAACGGGAACAATGCCTCGGTCAGCTTTTATGAGCCCGGGCAAGGAAAGGTAACCGGAGAGGTGTTCCTGAATGAAAACCTCCGCCCTCTGGGCGATGTTTTGCAATCGATGCATATTCACCGGGGAAAAGGATACCTGGTGGTGAACAATTCGCAGAAAGTGGAGGTGGTGGATATCCACACTTTCCGGTCGTTACATACCATTACCGACCTGGAGTATCCCCGGTATTTCCTGGGAGTGGATGAAAACAAGGGGTATCTTACCGATGGGAATTACCAGGGCCGCGTGTACGTTGTTAACCTGGAAACCTTCGGGATTACCGGGCAGATACCGGCAGGGAGCGGACCCGAGGTACTGTTGCGGGCCGGCGATAAAGTATTTGTTGCCAACAGTGGCGGATGGGGTTACGACAGTACGCTGACCGTGATCGATGCGGTTACCGATGAAGTTTTGCAAACGGTAGAGGTAGGCCACCAGCCGGTGGATCTGGCGCTGGATGCTGACGGGTATGTGTGGGCGCTTTGCCAGGGGAAAGTGGTATGGACCGCTGATTTTTCGGCCATTGAATACGAAACCCCGTCGCGCCTGGTACGGGTGGACCCCGCAACCTATGAGGTAATGAGCCTGGAAATCGGGTCTATAGGAGATTATTTCAATCCGAAACGGCTTGCGCTGGATGCATCCGGGAATATCCTGTATTTTGAAGAGGCGGGAGGTGTGTATGCACTGGACCTTTCTACGTTGGAAATTCCTGCCGGTCCCCTGATCCCTCTTCAGCCGTACGGGCTGGAGGTGGACCCGGACAACGGGGAGATTTATGTGCTCACTTCCGGCGGGGGCGATCAGCCGGGGAGTCTGCACCGGTATCTTCCCAACGGAGAACAAATTCAGTCGGTGGCGGTGGGGTTTTTCCCAAATGGAGCGGTTTTTCCGGAAGAGAACGGATCCGTGCAGGAATAAGCAAATTTTTTATCTTTACCGTAGATCATGTTCAGAATGGAGACAAAAGACCTGCACCGGACCCGTGCCCGCCTGAAGGCAGGCCTGTTTTTGATGTGTTCTATTGTTTGGATAACCTTTCCCGTGAAGGGACAGATCTCTGCCGGAGGCATTCCTGCATCCCGTGAGATCAAAGCTTTGGCGGAAATTCCTTTTGTTGTCCTGTCTGTCCCTGAAAAAAGCCGGGTGGAACAGGCCGATACTGGAATCAGGGCCAAAGCCCTGGTGTTTGCGCATCCTGTTGAAGTGAATATTTCGCCTGAAAATTCGGGACAATGGGAAACCCTGCCCGACGGGACCAGAATCTGGCGGGTGGGGATCCGTTCACCGGGGGCTTATTCCCTGAACCTGCTGTTTAAGCGGTATGTTGTTCCTGCCGGGGCCCGTGTGTTTGTTTATGATCCCGCGGGAAAGCATACCCTGGGCGCTTTTACCGGGGCCAACAACAAACCCTCGGGTGTGCTGGCCGTGATGCCGGTTCCCGGCGACGAGCTGGTGGTGGAATACAACCTGCCGGCCGGAGTGGAGGATACAGGTGAGTTGCTGATCGGCCAGGTGGGACATGATTTTTTGAACATCCTGAACGTGCTGGATGCCAGAGACGGGAGTTACGGAACAGCCGGCGAATGCAACCTGGATATTAATTGTGCTCCGGGATTCGACTGGCAGGAGATCAAACGTTCTGTGGTTCGTTTGCTGATCAATACGAACACACTTTGTACGGGCGTGTTGCTGAACAATACCGCGCGCAACGGGCATCCTTATATGCTGACCGCGCAACATTGCATCGATTCGGCCGAACTGGCTTCCGGTGTGGTAACCGTTTTTAATTACGAGAGTTCCTATTGCAACGGTCCCGATATAATAATAGATCATTCCATTTCAGGTACCGGATTTCTGGCATCCAGCATTCCTCTGGATTTTACCCTGGTTGAACTGAGCGAGGTTCCTCCCAGGGAGTTTATGCCCTGGTATGCAGGATGGTCAACTCTTCCAGGACCTGCAACCCATACCCTTTCCATTCATCATCCTTCAGGGGATGTGAAGAAAATTGCATGGGATGACGATCCCCCGGAAACATCCACTTTCACCGATCCTTCCGATACGGTGGATTATGTGGAGAACGGTTTCTGGAAAGTGCTGAAATGGGAGGGAGGAACCACGGAAGGCGGTTCGTCAGGCGCCCCCCTGTTCAATCCGTTCGGGCAGGTTGTGGGTGTGCTGACCGGTGGGGAGGCTTTTTGCGGAAGGCCGTGGAACGATTACTACACGAAAATACCCTTTGACTGGGATTACTTTCCGGAACAGGAACATCAGCTCAAAGCCTGGCTGGATGCGGTGAGCACGGGTGAAGCCTCTATCGGGGGCATGGACCCCTATGCCGGCGAGGCCCGGCAGGCCGATTTTACCTGGCATGCTTCGCGTATCTGTGAGGGCGACCCGGTAGTGTTTACCGATCTTTCTTCCGGGAATATTCTGCAATGGGACTGGAATTTCGGTCTGGATGCCATTCCGTCCACCGCCAGCGGACGCGGGCCTCACCGGGTGCATTATGCCACAGTGGGGAACAAAACGGTACAACTGACCATTACCACAAAAAACGGACAGGATGTGGCCATTAAATCTCTTCCCCTTACCGAGATGGACGATCCTCCTGTTCCCGGGTTCAGCTATGAGGAAGAGGAACCAAGGAAGATACGGTTCACCGATCTTTCCGACAATACCCTGTCATGGTACTGGGATTTTGGAGATTTCAGAACCAGTACCGTTCAGGAACCGGTGCATACCTACCTGTACGAAGGGTCTTTTCAGGTGCATCAGCGGGTTGAGAACGGAAGCTGCCTGGATACCATGGCAAGGAATGTGCTGGTTACCTCCATTTTTCATCCGGAAGAGGACCGGAAAAGCCTGATTGTGATCTTCCCGCAGCCTGCCCGCGGATATTGTTACCTGCGGCTGGATGATCCTGCGGAAAACGAATGGCATATCCAGCTTGTCCATATCGGCGGAAGTGCGGTGAGAGAATGGATACTTCAGGCCGGGACCCGGGAACTGTTTCTTGATTTGCAGGGACTGGCACCTGGTGTGTATATTTTGCGTGGAAGATCGGGGCAGGCTTCCTTTGCGGAAAAAATTACTGTGGAATGAGGAAGAAAAGCCGGATGACCGGCCTTTTGAGATGGCTGATGGGATTGTTGGTCCTGAACATGGCGGGTTGCCGGTGGCAGGCGGAGGAGCCTTCCTCCCGTTCTCTTTCGGAAAGGCCGGGCAATCGTTATGCCAGGGGGTTTGAGATCATCAGGGATGCGGCCTTTACCCGTTTGAATGTGTACAATCCCTGGCAGGGTGCCCGCGAACAGGTGTTCAGTTATTGTCTGGTTCCGGAGGGAATGCCTGTTCCAGCACAAATACAGGCCGAAAAGGTGATACGTACCCCGGTGAAAAAAGTAGTATGTTTTTCCACCACCCAGGTGGCCATGATCGAGTTTCTGGGCCGGGGAGATGCCATTGCCGGAGTTTCCGGGGCGGATTTCATCTATTCACTCCGGCTGCGGGAAAGGGTGAATCGCGGCCTGATCAGGGAAACCGGATACGATCAGGCGATTTCCTGGGAAACCCTGCTGGGATTGAGACCCGATGTGGTGCTGGCTTATGGAGTGACGGGAGCGGTGAACCGGAATGTCAGGCGAATGGAAGAGTACGGGATCCCGGTGGTGTTTACTGCAGGCTACCTTGAGCCGCATCCCCTGGGGAAGGCGGAATGGCTGAAGTTCATTGCTGCTTTTTTCGGCGCTGACGAAATGGCGGATAGTTTGTTTACATTAACGGAGCACCGGTACCTTGAGTTAACCCGGAAGGTGGCAGATGTACAGGAGCGGCCCGATGTGCTCCTGGGTTTGCCCTGGAAGGATTCATGGTATATTTCCGGCGGTAAGTCTTATGCCGCCACACTGGTTCATGATGCCGGTGGGTCGTACCTGTGGAACGACCTGGACAGCCACGAGAGTCTTCCCTTCAGTGTGGAAGCGGTGTACCAGCGTTGCCTTCAGGCCGATGTATGGCTGAATCCCGGCGCGGCCCGTAGCAGGAACGATATGTTAGCCACCGATGCCCGCCTGGCGGAAATAAAAGCTTTCCGGAATGGAGCGATCTATAATAACGATGCCCGTATGAGTAGCGGCGGGGGCAATGATTACTGGGAATCGGGCACGGTTTATCCTCAACGTATTCTGGCCGATCTGATCCGGATTTTGCATCCCGGATTGCTTCCCCCCGGCAGTATGTTTTATTACCGCAAGCTTCCCTGATATGATACCCGGGCCCGATCGTCAGCCAGCATACACAGGCAGGCCACTGTTGCTCCTTTTTACAGGCGGCCTGATCTTTCTTGCGGCTTTGTTTCTGGCCGACCTACTGCTGGGTTCTGTGAAGATTCCGGCTGAAGAGGTACTGCGTGTTCTTACGGGAGGTGAGGCAGCCCGGAGCGAATGGAAAGATATTATTCTGTATTTCCGGATCCCGCGGGCCTTTACGGCGCTGCTGGCCGGTATGGCTCTTTCGGTCAGCGGATTGATGATGCAGACGGTATTCCGGAATCCCCTGGCAGGGCCTTATGTATTGGGGATCAGCGCCGGCGCCAGCCTGGGAGTGGCCCTGCTGGTGCTGGGTTTTGCCGGGGTTTTCGGAACCACAGGTTCGGGAGGCGGATCGGTATGGGCTATGGCGGTGGCTGCCTGGCTTGGGTCGGGGTTGATCCTGCTTCTGATCATGGGCGTATCCCTGAGGGTGCGCGACATCATGACAGTGCTGATCCTGGGCATTCTGTTCGGCAGCGTGACCACCGCCGTGGTGAGCATATTGCAGTATTTCAGCGAATCGGCCTCCCTGAAATCGTTTATTGTATGGACCCTGGGAAGTCTGGGGAACGTGACCGGCGCGCAGCTCCGGGTATTGATGTTCAGTGTGGCGGGCGGCCTGCTGCTTGCTGTTTTTCTTCTTACTCCGCTGAACGTTTTGTTGCTGGGAGAATCCTATGCCCGCAGTCTGGGACTGGGTATCAGATGGGTGAGGTTCCTGGTATTCCTGGCCACCAGTATTCTGGCGGGAAGTGTGACTGCTTTTTGCGGGCCTATCGGATTTGTGGGAGTGGCGGTGCCGCATCTGGCCCGGATGGTGTTCCGCACGGCCGACCACCGTATCCTGTTTCCGGGAACCCTGCTGGCCGGCGGTATTGTGTTGCTGTTCAGTGATATAGTATCGCAACTGCCGGGGAGCGATCAGGTGCTGCCGGTGAATGCCGTAACGGCCCTGGTGGGGATTCCCATGTTGATCTGGGTGATACTGAAGAACAGAAAAATCGGATTTGAATGAGCTGGAGGAAGGATATCATACTCGAACTGCACGACCTGGGGATCGGGTATTACCGCAAAGGACGGCCTGATTATGTTTTCCGGCACATCACCGCCGCGGCCGGGAGGGGAGAAATGATCGCCCTGATGGGACGGAACGGAATGGGGAAAAGCACCCTGCTCAGGTGTGTGGTTAGAATGCTCTGCCCACTGGAAGGACAAATTGAGCTGGAGGGGAAACCCCTTACGCGTTACAGCGGGAGGCAACTGGCGCGGAAATTGGCCTGGGTATCCACTGAGCCGGTGGGAGTGCAGCACCTCAGGGTATATGATCTGGTGTCGCTGGGCCGGTATCCCTGGACGGGATGGATGGGGGCACGGACCGACGCCGACAGGCGGGCCGTATGGCTGGCTCTTGAATCGGTCGGGATCACCCGCCTGGCCGGCAGGGATCTGTACGAACTGAGCGACGGAGAGAGGCAGCGGGCCATGATCGCCAGGGCGCTGGCACAGGATGCCGATCTCATTGTGCTGGACGAACCGACGGCTTTTCTCGATCTGGTGAACCGGTACGAGATCATACACTTGTTGCTTAATCTGAGCCGGCGGGAAGGCAAATGCATCATTTTTTCCAGCCACGACTGGCATATTGCCACCGGAGAAGCCGACCTGATCTGGCTGATGGATGAGGAAGGATGGTTTGCCGGATCACCCGAAGACCTGGCCCTGGCCAACCGTTTCGAGCGACTGGTGGATTCGGCCACCATGGATTATGACCCCCGAACCGGGCAGGTAAAACTGGTGAGAGAGCCTGTGATGAAAGTGGCTGTGGAAGGAGAAGGCGAGGCGGTTTTCTGGACACGCCGGGCCATGGAACGTATCGGATGCACCCTGGATACACATCATCCCGAAATCACTATCACGGCCGTTGACCGGGCAGAAGGAACGGTGTGGAAGGTAAGAAGAAAATCCGGTACCAGGCAATTCCCTTCACTATATGAACTGGTTCATTATATTCTTTGGAACCATTGAAGGAAATGCATCCGGATAAATGACCTCAGGGTTCCCTGGCAGCCTCGCTCTGTTTTGATAATAATTTTTCTGTTTCCAGGTTTTCTTTTCCCGTTACCTTATAAACCGGATATGGATAATATCCCCGTCCCCACTGGGGTACCAGGTAGGTGTCGAAAAAGTTCCACAGCAGCAGTCCGTCGTCGGTTTCGGGCTCCAGCAGGTAGGCGGCCAGATATCCCAGGGGCTGGGCCGTGCGTACCACCAGGGTCCCTTCGGGGAATTCCCGCTTTTCTTTTACAAAAGCGCCCTTTACCTCATTGGTATAATGCCCCTGGTTAAGACGGGGGGCAGGCGACAGTTCGGTGATGTTGAAACGTTCCACCTCCAGGGTATGCGTTCCGGCAAGTTTCTCCACCACGATACCGTGAATTCTCAGATTTTCCAGTACCAACGGATCGGGAACCGTGATAAGATAGGCGTACGGATACTTCACCCGGCGAACGGCTTCGTAATCGGCCAGGTAGGGCACCAGTAAGGTAACAGGCCGGTCGGTTTTCCGGTAACGGTTCCAGCCCTGTGGGTTTTCTACCGGTTCTACCTCATAGGTTTTGACCTGCAATTTCTCAGGGGTGGGCATGGCTTCATAGGTCAACGCAAAGGAATCGGCCGGGGAGGGATCCGTTCCTTTGTTTATGGCCCGCGTATCGGCACTAGCCAGCATGTTTTTTATTTCCTGCCGGTGCTCCGATACAAAATCCAGGAGTGAACGGATGAGAAAATAAGACCCGTGTACCCGGCTTTTAAAATCGGCATATACGTAATTTTCGTTCAGGATAGCCAGCCGGTTGCGCAGCCCCAGATAATTCACAAAATAGCGGGGTTCGCAGGCGTAATTGAGATATCCCTCCTGAGGATTTCCCATATCCATAAATTCCCCGTAGAATGTGTTTTCCACTCCATAGGTTTCTCTCAGGGTATGGCTCATCTGGGGCATCATGCGGTCACGCATATAGCGAATGAGCTCGCGGTCGCCGTTGGGATTGATCATCCACGAGAAGGTAACCGGCTCCTGGCGGTAAACGCCGTTGGTGGTGTGCATGTCCATGGTTACTGCCGGGTCCCACCGGTTGAGGATATTTTGGAATACCCCCCGCATTTCGCGGGTTTCCACTTTCATCGCGTCGCGGTTCAGATCCAGGTACCGGGCATTGTGTCGCACACCTACTCCGTTGACCGGACCCACCTGGTTTGTGCGGTTCCGGGTGGATATCCTTTCGTTCCCGTCGGCATTCAGGTCGGGGCACATCAGCAGCACCACATCCCGGAACAGGGGATGGCTTCCCTGGCTGAGGATATCCCGTGCAAACATCAGCACCGCTTCTTTTCCTTCTACCTCACCGGCATGGATGTTGGCCTGCACATACACCACGATGCGGGGATCGTTTTTCAGGTCCTGCGGCGATTCGGGCAGGGGATCGGCCAGGATCATCAGGGGAATATCCCGCCCTTCAACTGTGGTGGCAATGATTTCCGTACGGATGTACGGAGAAGCTTTTTCAAGCTCGCGGATAAACTGCATCACATCCTCGTACCGGGAAGTGGACCGGTAATCCGTGGCTTCGGCCACGGTTTGCATACCGAATTGTGCCTGTCCGTTCAGGAAGAAAGAAAAAAAGGCAATCAGCGTGAATGTTATCTTCTTCATACGTTATTTAATAAATCAGTGATCAAAATGAACCCTAAAGTTATTTTTTCCTGCAAAAAAACATGAAAAATGTTGGAAAAAAGGTGTGATATCGTATAACTTTACATATCCGGACTGCCCAGTTTTTGTTGAATCAAACAAAAAATGACTATGGAAAATTCTGTAAAAAAGTTCATTGCCTATTTCCTGATCGGGCTTACCCTGTTTTTTACGGCCATTGCCATCCTGGGCATCTGGGATATTATCGATCTGGAAGACATTTTTAACAAGATCTTCTTCACACTTCTGGTGATCTTTGCAGCGGCGGCCGTGGTGCTTTTTGTCTTCACGGTACTGATCAGGTCAGATGATCACCGTTTGCCGGAGAAGGAATGAAGAAAGTGACAGGAAGCAATGAACAAACGCCTGAAATTTCAGGCGTTTGTTTTTTTATGGTTCGGGTATACCGGTGTTGTATTGCAGTTCTTTAATCGTCATCCGGTACCAGGTGAAATCGCCGCTGTCGAGTTTCCAGGTAACCCTGACACCGGCCGGGATCCTGATGCCTGCCGATTCAATGGTTTGATCCGTATCCACTTCCACCAGCCACCGCTCCAGGGTGGGGCCTTCTTTCCGGGTGTAATACCTGTCGGCTTCAAAGCCGGTTATCTCTCCCTGTTCATTGAACAGGAAGGTGCCCGATGCCTGTATTTCGCCCCAGGCCATGGTGGCCCGGGCAGACAGGGAGTCGATGCTTTCCCATGTGATGTAGGGGCTGAGGGTGACCGTGGGAAACCAGATGGTTTCGCCCAGATACCTCAAAAGGGTGCCCTGGTCGATATGCCTGCCGGAGGCATCGGCTACGGTGACCAGCGACAGCAGTTTGATCAGCATGTGTCCTTTCCCGTTCATGTATTTGTCGCGGCCGGCCAGGTGGATCAGGGGAGCGGCTTTTACATCGGCTATCCAGATGAACCCGGGCATGTCGGTACGGAAATACTGTTCCGCTTTCAGCGGCATCCATTTCCCTTCAGGGGTGGTCCGCATTTCGCCTTCCTGTTTCACGTAGACGGATCGTATTTCAGGGCTTCCCGGTACGCCGCTTTTTTCCATCCACTGCCGTACAGGAAACGGTAGGTTTTTCAGGCTTTCCGACTGAACGGTGCGGGTTTCTTCGGGTATTCCTGAGCACAATTCTTTCAGTTCACGGTTGGCCATCCGGTGGAATGTCGTGTTTCCCATCCCCACAATGGTAACCGTAAGGATGATCAGGTTGGCTGCGGTGCCGAATTTTGCATCCTGCCAGTACAGTACAATGAGTATCTGCGACAGGACGACCCCTGCCAGGGCGGGAATACACCACCCGTCTTTTTCAAGGATATATCCTGCTCCGGCTGTCAGAAAAAGGAGCGTGGCCAGCAGCCAGCCTGTGCCTGCCGCTCTGAGCAGGTTTTTGTTCAGGGGAACCAGGGTATTCCCCGACAATTGATCGACTTTTCCCAGGTCCCAGCCCTGGATGAAGCCCATCAAATGGATCAGGCCATGGACCATTATGATAATGAAAAACAGGATGCGCATGGTGTTTGATATTTTTAAATTCCCTGGCCGTTCAGCAGCCGGTTTACCATATCCTCCAGTGTTTCCACAGAGATACGCTTGGCCAGGATCTTTTTGTCCCTATCCAGAAGGTAAATGGCGGGTGTGCTGATGATATGGTACCAGTACCGGAAGTTGGTCTGGTGCATGGGGTCGTACACATTGATCCATTCCAGCCTGTTTTCGGCAATGTAATCCAGCCATTTGTCGCGGTTGTCGTGGGTATATACGGCAAATACCTCGATATTCCGGTTTTTCCATTCTTTGTACAGTTCGCGCAGCTGAGGGGTCACCACCTTGCAATGTCCGCAATCGGGTTCCCAGAAGTACAGCACCGTATAATCGGCTTCCACCTGGTGCAGGCTGTGCCATTCTCCCGTGGAACTTTCCATGATGAGGTCGTGCCCGGTTTCCCCGATCAGGGTGGGAGCAACCCTGGCTACATTCTCCCTGAGTTCGGAAAGAAATTCATCTTCTGCCCAGAAGGCTTCGCCGCTGAGATATACCTGCCGGGCGATTCTTACGTACACCTTGTCGTGCCCCATAATCTTGCTCTGCATGAAGTGGTTCAGCAAAAAGGCCGAAACGTACTGGAAAACGGAAGGATGCACTTTTGAACGGTCGATCAGGGTCAGGACCGGTACTGCCAGCGAATCGGGATGCTGGATAAGCACCCGGGTAATATAGTATTGCAACTTGTTTTGCAGAATGGGAGTGCGCAACATGCTCGAGTCGGCCCAGGCAAACCCATCGAAAAAATGATCGCGCATATACCCGTATTCCAGTACCATCTGCAGTGAATCGGGATTAGCGCATTCGGCAGGGAGGTCGAAATCAGGGATATGCGGCGGCTTCATGGCCTGAACGATATGTGCCAGCAGGCTGCCCCGGTGGGCCCGGATCACTTCGTCGTAGTACGATTCCACTTCCCGGTCAAGATCTGCCAGCTGTTTGCGGGCTTCCTCTGTATCCCGCGTATCCCATTCCGGTGGGGGATTTTGTATGTTTTTTCTCAGGGATTCCGACTTCTGGCGGAAAGAGATCATTTTCTGCTGGTATTCCAGAAAAGCATTATTGAGCGGTGATCCGGAAAACTGAAGTTCTCCTGCCAGGTTATCGCTACGGGTGCGCAGGGAAAAATCCTGGTCCTCCGTGATCAGCATCTCGAAATAGCTCTTATCAGGAAGCACAACCAGGTAAATGCCTCCGGCCAGCGGTTGGGAGCCGGTAAAGGTTCCTTTTCCATTTTCGTCCAGGATTGTGGTGTCGGCAATGAACTTCCGGTCGCCAAAATGATACCCCAGCAGCAGGGTATCGCCGGCCAGTCCGCCGATCTCCACCCCGATACGGTATCCCTGGGCCGCGACGGGCAGGCTGGTGGCAAGCAAAAGGAATACGGTGATCAGCCTTGTTCTCATGGTTCCAACTGTAGGTGCAAATATATTGTTATTTTTACTGGTTTGAAAAAAGATGCCCGCACAGATGATCTCCGTTCTCATACCGGTGTACAACCGGAAGGTAGTTTCCCTGGTGACATCCCTAAGGAACCAGGCAGTTAAGCTTCCGGCGGAAACGGAAATCGTGGTGCTGGACGATGGGTCTTCGAAACCTTTCCGGACAGAGAATGCCTTGATCTTGGAAATGGAAGGGGTGCGGTATGTGGAACTGCCAGAGAATACCGGACGGGCAGCGGCCCGGAACCGCCTGGCGGATGAAGCGGTGCATGATCGTTTGCTGTTTATTGACGGCGATGCGGTGATCGGAAGGGAATCCTTCCTGGAGGAATACGTAAGCCACAGCGATGAACAAACGGTGGTATGCGGAGGACTGGCGTATTTTCACCAGCCGCCTGAAGATCCTTCCGAACTTTTAAGGTACCGGGTGGGGGTTTCCCGGGAATGCCTGCCCGCTTCCGTTCGCAGAACCCGGCCGTACGGTTCGTTCCTGTCGTCTAATTTTATGATTCCTGCGAAGCTGTTTCACAGGATCCGGTTTGACGAGCGGATGAAAGGATACGGGCATGAGGACACCCTGTTCGGCTTCCGGCTGAAACAGGAAAACATCCTGGTGCGGCATATTGATAATCCCGTGATTCATGGAAATCCGGAAACCAACAGGGAATATCTGGGCAAAGCCCTGGAAGCCGCAGGAAACCTGGTAAAAGCCTGGGGGTTTACCGGGTACGATCCGGATTTTGTGCAGGAGGTGAAATTGCTGCGAAGTGCAGTGGGCCTTCGCAGGCTGGGTATGTCCTTTCCCGTCAGGAAAATGGTGTCGCTGTTGCGGGAACCGGCTATGCGCAACCTTACGGGACCGCATCCGCACCTTGTTTTCTTCGATTTGCTGAAACTGGATGCCTGCCTGGAGGCCCTGCACGTAGCGAAGCGGAATACAGCCGGTTGAAAAAATGCGGGAATAAATTCATTCCGGGGCCGTTTTGTCTGCCCGAGGCTTTGTATCTTTGTGGCCTGTTTGTTTGATCATCAGAAACAACTATTACCGGGAATGGAAGCTGAAAAAATACTGACAGCCGCCGTACAGGAGGCAATGAGAGCTCTTTACGGAGCGGAACTGAAGGAAGAGGAAATACTGATACAGCAAACCCGGAGGGAATTTGCCGGCGATCTTACCGTAGTGGTTTTTCCCTTTCTCAGGTATTCCCGGAAATCGCCTGCGGATACAGGAGAAGAACTGGGCCGGTACCTCACCGGCCATATAGGCATGCTCAGCCGGTATGAGGTGATCAAGGGATTCCTGAATCTGTCCTTTTCCATGGAATACTGGTCGGAACTGCTCAACCGCCTGATCCGGTCGGGTCACCACGGACTGGGGGACCTGGATCCGCTGAACGGAAAGGTGGTGGTGGAATATTCATCTCCCAATACCAACAAACCCCTGCACCTGGGCCATATCCGGAACAATTTACTGGGTTTTTCCATATCGCGCATTCTGGAAGCACTGGGCAGTGAAGTGGTCAAAGTGAATCTGGTGAACGACCGGGGCATTCATATCTGCAAATCCATGCTGGCCTGGAAAAAATCCGGGAAAGGGGAAACGCCGGCTTCTTCAGGGAAAAAAGGAGATCATCTGGTGGGTGATTATTATGTGCTGTTTGAACAGGAGTACCGGAAACAGGTAGAAGAATTAAAAAAACAGGGCATGGCCGAGGAGGAGGCCAGGCGGAGGGCTCCCCTGATCGTGGAAGCGCAGGATATGCTGCGCCGCTGGGAAGAAGGCAATGAGGAGGTGAGGGAATTGTGGGCTATGATGAACGAATGGGTGTACGAAGGCTTTGACGAGACCTACCGTGCCCTGGGGGTTGATTTCGACCGGATCTATTACGAATCGGAAACCTACAGGCTGGGCAAATCGCTGGTGCTGGAAGGACTCGAAAAAGGCATCCTCCACCGCAGGGCCGACGGATCGGTATGGGCCGACCTCAGTGAGGATGGCCTGGATGAGAAGCTGCTGCTCCGTTCCGACGGAACCTCGGTGTACATGACACAGGACCTGGGTACTGCGCAGCAGCGCTATGAGGATTACCGGTTCGACCGGCACATTTATGTGGTGGGGAACGAGCAGAACTACCATTTCCAGGTGCTGAAGCTCATCCTGAAGAAGCTGGGGTACGACTGGGCTGACAGTTTGTACCATCTCTCCTACGGCATGGTGGAGCTGCCTGAAGGGAAAATGAAATCGAGGGAAGGAACGGTGGTGGATGCCGACGACCTGATCGCCGGCATGGTGGATACCGCCCGGGAAATGTCGAAGGAGCTGGGCAAGCTGGAAGGTTTCGACCCTGCCGAAATTGAAGAGATCCTGCGGATGATCGGGCTGGGGGCGCTGAAGTATTTCATCCTGAAGGTGGATCCGAAAAAGAATATGACTTTCAATCCCAGGGAATCGGTCGATTTCAACGGAAACACCGGCCCCTTTATTCAGTATACTTACGCCCGCATCCAGTCGGTTGTGCGAAAAGCCGGTGAAACGGGCAGAACGGTCGCCGCAGAGCTTCCCGGAGGCTATGTTCCCTGTGAAAAGGAAAGGGACCTGATACGGATCCTGGCCGGGTTTGCCGCCACCGTGCATGAAGCGGGCAGGGAATATAATCCGGCCGTGCTGGCCAACTACCTGTACGAGCTGAGCCGGGAATACAACCAGTTTTACCACGATCACAGCATTCTGGGGGCGCCTGACGAAGATACCATCCATTACCGCCTGCTGCTGTCGGTGTATACCGGCCGGGTGATTGCCAGGGGTATGTACCTGCTGGGCATCGATGTTCCGCCCCGGATGTAAGCTGCAGGCCTATTCTTCCTGTTTCAGGGCCCGGTAAACCAGCCGGCCCCGTTCCAGAACAAGCCCCCTGTTCGTGCTATCAGGCAGAATAGTGGGGTATGTTGTCGTTCCGTCAAGCGACAGGAAAAGGGTATCACCCTGTGGGAACAGGAGGGTGGATCGCTTTCCGCTCACCATGGCCAGTCCTTCAGGGGTTTGTCTCAATTCAAATTCCACCGGGGAATCCATCACACGGTATTTTCCCTTCCATTCGGCTGTCAGCAGGGTGTCGTATGCCGGTAATGCCGGGCCTTCCGGTATGAACAGGCAGGCGAGGCGGTGGTGAATATCTCCGTAGGGTGCATCCGACAGGTTACACACCATGGCCACGGCGACCTGTTGTTCCGGATAAATAATCAGCTGGGTGGTTCCGCCAATCGATCCTCCGCTGTGTCCGAACCAGGGCATGCCCAGGGCATTGGTGCGGGTAGCCCAGCCCAAGCCGTAATGGGTGGGTTCCCCGTCGGAGGTAGCCTGGCTGCGGATAAATTCTTCCAGCACCGGCCGGCTGATAAAGCTGTCGGTCTGCACGGCCCGGGCAAAGCACAGAAGGTCTTCCGCTGTGGACAGGAATCCTCCGCCCGCCCATTTATAGCTGTTATCCACATCGGGTGCGTGTACAATCCGCTCCAGGCTGTCGGTAACGTAAAAGTCCGTCCTTCCTGTTATGATACTGTCGCTGTAATCGGGCAGGGTATGTTCCATTCCGGCCGGACCGAACACTTCCTCTTCCATCAGGGTGAGGAAATCTTTTCCGGCTGCCTTCTCCAGGGTGGCGCTCAGCAGGTTGTATCCGTAGCTTGAATAGGAGTAACGGGTTCCCGGCCTGAACAGAAGACTGTCTGTGATGAAAATGGACAGACCCTCATCCACCGAAGGGTAAAACCGGTTATTCATGAATTCATCCCCCCGGTAATGCCTGATACCTGCCAGGTGACCCGCCACCATGCGCAGGGTGATACTGTCGTTTTTCCATGGGAAGGAGGGGACATACACCTGTACCAGGCTGTCGGGTGAAATTTGTCCCTTATCGACCAGCCGGGCCATGGCTGCCGATGTAAACGATTTGGACACGCTGCCCACCCTGAACAGGGTGGTACCCGGGTCAACCGGTACCCGGTGTTCCAGGTCGGCGTAGCCGAATCCCTGCGACCATACCCTTTCACCGTTTACCGAAACGGCAACGGCCAGTCCGGGTATGCCGGCCGTATCATAAAAGGCGCTTACGATTTCTTCCGCCCGGTTGATGGCTTCCGCCCGGGGTTCCGGGGCCCGGCAGGAGAACGCCAGAAAGATGCCGGGCAGGAGCAGAAGGGACAGATGTTTATTCATTTTCCAGTATATCGTTGATCCATGATAGCCCGGCCATGATGCGGGGAAATCCGATGGTATTGGTAAGGATCAGTATGGCATGCCTGATCTCTTCCGCAGAGGCGCCGGCTTCCAGCGCCCGTTTGCAGTGGCTGTGCACGCCACCTTCCGAGCCGTTAGCCAGGGAAGCGGCCAGCCGGATGAGTTCGGTGCACTTCCGGTTCAGGGGACCGGCTTCTGCGGCGGCTTCCCCCAGTTTTTCGACGGCCTCGAAAAAGCCGGGGTATTTCTCCTTCATCCGGAGGTAATGCGGTGCGATCTCTGTTTTCATAGCGATGGAAGTGTTGGGTTTACAACGAAAATAATAAAAAAAACCGGTGTACAGGCTTTTTTTCTGAAACGATCTGCCGTTTCTGAGGAATGGACTGTTCCTGCTTTTTCCGGCTGGGCAACATCTTTTTTTTGTTTGGCCGTGTTTCACTACTTTTGTAGCACTTTTTCAAACAAGCACAGGATATGTTTGACAATCTGACCGATCGACTTGAACAGGCTTTCCGGCTCCTTAAAGGACAGGGGATGATCACCGAGATCAATGTGGCCGAAACCCTGAAGGACGTGCGCCGGGCTCTGCTGGATGCCGATGTGAACTACCGGATTGCTAAAAGCTTTACCGACCAGGTGAAGGAGAAAGCCCTGGGTCAGAAGATCCTCACGGCGGTAAAACCCGGCCAGATGATGGTCAAGATCGTACACGACGAGCTGGCCGAGCTGATGGGCGGGCAGATGGAAGATGTGGATCTGAAGGGAAATCCGGCCGTGATCCTGATCGCCGGTTTGCAGGGTTCCGGTAAAACCACCTTTTCGGCCAAGCTGGCCCGCCACCTGAAAAGCAAGAAAGGGCGGAATCCCCTGCTGGTGGCAGGCGACGTTTACCGGCCTGCCGCCATCGAACAGCTGAAAGTGCTGGGGGAACAGGCCGGCATACCCGTTTACACCGGGGAAGACAACAAGAATCCCGTTAAAATAGCCCGGGCGGCCGTCCGGCATGCCCGCCAGCAGGGTTACAACCTGGTGATTATCGATACTGCAGGCCGGCTGGCCATCGATCAGGAGATGATGGATGAGATTGCCGCCATCAAGAAAGAGGTGAATCCGAACGAAACCCTGTTTGTGGTGGATGCCATGACCGGCCAGGATGCCGTGAACACGGCCCGGGAGTTCAATAACCGGCTCGATTATGAAGGGGTGGTACTGACCAAGCTCGACGGGGATACCCGCGGCGGGGCTGCCCTGTCGATCCGGGCCGAGGTGAACAAGCCCATCAAATTCGTGAGTGCCGGGGAAAAGCTCGATGCCCTGGATGTGTTCCATCCCGACCGGATGGCCGACCGGATCCTGGGTATGGGCGATATTGTTTCGCTGGTGGAACGGGCCCAGGAACAGTACGATACGGCCGAGGCCCGGAAAATGACGAAGAAAATCGCCAAAAACCAGTTTAATTTCAACGATTTTCTGTCGCAGGTTCAGCAGATCAAAAAGATGGGAAATTTCAAAGACCTGGCGGGGATGATCCCGGGCATGGGAAAGGCATTGAAGAACATCGATATGGACGACAATGCCTTCAGGGGCGTGGAAGCCATTATTCAATCGATGACTCCTGAGGAACGCGAAAATCCCGGCCTGCTGAACGGAAGCCGCCGGAAAAGGATTGCCGAAGGAAGCGGGACCAGCATTCAGGAAGTGAACCGGCTGGTGAAACAGTTCGAGGACACGCGCAAGCTGATGCGTTCGATGACGCAGGGAAAGAAAATGGGAAAAATGATGGGGAAAATGCCCGGCATGTAATAAACAAGTCAGCAACCAACAGAACCGATATATCATGCAATTGATCGACGGCCGGCATGTAGCCGCGGAAATCAGGCGGGAAATTTACCGGGAAGTGGAAAACATCAAAGCCCGGGGGAAAAAAGTACCCCACCTGGTGGCGGTGATCGTTGGTCACGATGGAGCCAGCGAAACCTATGTAGCCCATAAAGACAAAGCCTGCCGGGAGGTTGGGTTTGAATCCACCATCATCAGGCTGGAAGATACCATTACCGAGGCTGAGCTTCTGGAGGAGGTGGACCGTTTAAACCGGGACGGTTCGGTTGACGGTTTTATTGTACAGCTACCGCTTCCGGGGCATATATCCGAGTCGAAAGTGATTGAAGCCATTGATCCGGCGAAGGATGTTGACGGGTTTCATCCCGTGAACATCGGCCGGATGGTGCAGGGCCTGCCCTGTTTTGTGCCGGCCACTCCGGCAGGGATACTGGAGCTGATCAGTCGGTATAAGATCCCCACCGAGGGGCGTTCGTGCGTGGTGGTGGGCCGGAGCCAGATTGTGGGCACCCCGCTGAGCATCCTGATGTCGCGTAAGGCCTATCCCGGCAATGCCACCGTAACCCTGTGCCACAGTCGCACCCCCCATATAGAAAAATATACCCGCGAAGCCGATATCGTGGTGCTGGCTCTGGGGAAGCCCGGTTTTCTGACGGAAGACATGGTGAAGGAGGGGGCCGTGGTGATCGATGTGGGCACCACCCGCGTACCTTCGAAAGAAACCCGTTCAGGATTCCGTTTGAAAGGCGATGCCGATTTTGACCGGGTGGCTCCGAAGTGCAGCTATATCACTCCCGTTCCCGGGGGTGTGGGGCCCATGACCATCGTATCGTTGCTGCGAAACACCCTGCAGGCGGCAAAAAATCGCTGAACATACCCCGGGCGCGCCTCTGATTTAATGCACAAATTTACACTGTTGGGCGACTTCCGGCAGTGCTTGTTTGTTAGTGAATTATTCTATTTATTTGACCGGTAACAACTTTTCATTGTGGCCGGTTTTTTTTGTTTTTCTTAATGACGGTTAACAGAAAATTTTGTAATTTTCTAACTGAAAATTATTAAACATATATCTTCTAACTAAATTTTATTGAATCAGGAAAACCTGTTATATTATTAAGAAAGGTATCTGAGCATATACAATGAATTTTTATTTCTGTGCTAATTTATCCTTTTTCACTAATGGAGTATATTGCCCATAGCAGTAATGAGGAAGGAAAAGAACATCCTTTAGCAGAACATCTTACATGTGTTGCTAAAATAATGGAGAAATTTTCTCCTAATGAATATTTCCTGCAGGTATTCAGAGTTACCGGCCTGGTTCATGATATAGGAAAATATAAAAATGAATTTCAGAGATACTTAAAAGAGGGAGGGCTAAGGGGAAGCGTCCCACATGCAAGCATTGGTGCTGCTTATTGCAAAATACTTAAGCAACAGGAAGCAGCTTTTGCTATTGACGGTCATCATAAAGGAATTCCTGATTTGGCTGAACTGCAAACCGATATTGCTTCATATAAGAACAGGGAAAAAGAATTGAAGGAAATATCAGAACGATTTCTTTCAGAAATTTCCATAGAGGAAAGTGAATTAATACTAAAAAACAGCCTTGGACTTGAAGGAACGAAACGTGAATTTATTATACGATATCTTTTCAGTGCATTAACTGATGCCGACTGGATAGATACAGAAAAACACTTTAACAGAATAAAGGCTGAAAGCAGAATTTGTAAACCTCTGGATACTTCATATTTAATTGGAAAAATTGAAAAAGAGATTGACCAAAAAGACAAAAAAAGTCCGATTAATAAGTTACGAAATGAAGTGAGGGAATATGCTGTCTCCAAAGCAGGTGGTAGTGTCGGATTTTACTCCATGAATCTTCCTACCGGATTGGGAAAAACACTTGCTTCCGTTTCATGGGCACTGCATCATGCAAGGCAGAATAATTTGAGACGTATAATAATTGTATTACCGTTTATTAGTATTATTGATCAAACTGCCAGCGATCTTAAAAAAATTTTTGGTGAGGAGTGGGTTCTGGAACATCATTCCAGTTATACAGATAATAAGGAATCGGATGATGATATTAAGAATGAAACGGTTCAGGGAATTGATTATACCAAAAGACTGGCTGCTGAGAATTGGGATTTCCCGGTTATTGTAACCACATCTGTGCAGTTTTTTGAATCACTTTTTTCGAATAAACCCTCAAAATGCCGAAAGCTACACAATATAGCACAATCGGTAGTGATTTTTGACGAAGTGCAAACTCTTCCAAAAAAACTTGTGATTCCCACATTAACAATGCTCAAGGATGTACAGGGGGTAATGAACACTTCCTTCCTGTTTTGTACAGCCACGCAGCCGGCATTTGAAAAACGCGAAGGTTTCGAAGGGATTGATAGTATCGAACCGCTGGTAAGGAATCCGAAATCAATTTTCGAAAAATGTCGGCGTGTGGAATATATTCCGGTAAATGAATATAAGCCGGTAAAGATGGATGAATTGGCAGAACTGGTCAGTAAACAAGATAGTTCCTGTTTGTGTATTTTTAACACGAAGGCGAAAGCTTTTTCATTTTTCGAGGTAATTCGTTCACTTTTGGGTTACCGTAAATTCCACCTTTCAACCCGAATGTATCCTGTACACCGTAAGAGGGTTATCGGACAAATCAGAGAAGCACTGGCAGGCAATGAAAATATCATTGTGGCATCTACTCAGCTGATAGAGGCCGGTGTTGATTTCGATTTTCCTTGTGTTTTCCGTGAAATTGCTCCACTGGAATCGATAATACAATCTGCCGGCCGGTGCAATCGCAACAATAAACTGCCTCATAAGGGAAATGTGTATCTCTTCACACTTGAGGATTCGGCAGCACCGGATAAGCAATACCGGTCTCTTGCAGAATTTGCCAACAATATGTATGCAAACCGCGAGGATTTACTGCATGAGCACGATTTTTTTACCCAGTATTATCAAAAGGCATTGCGTCTGTTTTTTGATGAAGACCGGGAAAGAATAAATGAATCCAGAAGTCAGTACAAGTTTCATGCGGTAGCAGATTGTTACCGGTTAATTGATAACAAGACAATTCCTGTATTCGTACTCTGTGATGAAAGCAAGTTGGTATTTGATTCTGTGATACATAAGCCGGTATTATCAAGAGAAGATTTTCGGGAAATGCAGCAATACTCGGTTCAGGTTTATGAAAACTTTTTAAAAGAACATATTGGGAAATTAGGTAAAGAGCCACAGGGTTTTTGGGTATGGCATGGGGAGTATAATGAGGAAACAGGGATTACCGGTGAAATGCAAAACTATGTTATTTAAACATCAAACATATGCTTGATAAAGAAATATTAAGAGTTAAAGTGGAAGGGAAATATGCATGTTTTACACGCCCCGATCTGAAGGTGGAGCGAATGACATATCCATGCATGACCCCTTCTGCGGCACGTGGTATTCTCGATTGCATTTTATGGAAGCCTGAGTTTCAATGGTGGGTACATCGAATACTGGTGCTTAATCCGGTAAAATTCATTTCAGTTAGACGAAATGAATTGAGTGAAAAACAATCAAAAAATCCGATCATTATCGAGAAAAACAGGCAGCAACGTCACAGTATTATTCTGAAAGATGTTTCCTATATCATTGAAGCCTCGATATTTCAGAAAATACTGGATAACAAGAATCCGCCGAAGAAATATGTGGAAATGTTCAGACGCAGGGTTAGGAAAGGACAATGCTGGCGAAGGTCTTTTCTGGGGACGCGGGAATTTGCCGCTGAATTCAGTGAACCAACAGGCTCTGAACAGCCCATCAGTGATACCCTGCCAATCGGAAGCATGCTGTTCGATATTTATTATAATGACAAGGGCAAGCCTTCACCACTGTTTTTTTACGATGTTAAAATTGAAAATGGGGTGCTTGAATGTCCGCAGAAGGAAAATGAAATGATGATGCAATCAACGCATAAGCGTCCGACAATTGACGAAAATGTCAGCTATGCTATTTATGAATTCAATCAAAACGAGGAAAAGGAGGAAATCTGATGATAAGGGAATTAGTTTATTTTGGTGAAAAATTAAGAAAAGAAAATGGAGATAATGAAGATTCTTTAACAAAGGAGAGAATCGATATCATTATCGTAATAAATAATGATGGAGAATTTAAAAGTCTTTATGCAACTGATAAGGAGAGTATGGTAGAGGATGTAATTCGTTGTGAAGATAAAGGACGAACTAGTAGTACTGTTCCCCGTTTGCTGGTAGATAATGCGCAGTATGTTCTTGGTTTTCCAAAAGAAAAAAAAAGGGTCAGAAGTTGTTTTACGGCTTTCCTTGATAAACTGAATCAATTTCAACAATTGGAAGAATTAACACCTGTATTAAATTTTTATAAAAATAAAAAAGTTGGTCTTGAAAAGGCATACGATGCATTTAAAGTCAAAAGTGTTAACAAAGAAATAAACCCGGGTGGGAACATTGCTTTTGTTCTTTTGGGCGAAGAACGATTTATACATGAACATCCATCTATACTTAAGGCAATAATTAAAAAATATGAAAAAGAAGAAATAGAAAAAAAAGGCGAAGAAAATACAAGGTGTGCAATTTGTGGGGATACTAAATATCGGTCAAAAAATATTTCGGTTCATGGTGTAATAAAAAGGGTGCCAGATGGACAACCATCTGGATGTACACTTGTGTCATACAATCTCAAAGCTTTTGAATCATATGATTTAAATGGAAATGATAATGCAACCATTTGTACACATTGTGTCAAGAACTATGTCACTGGTTTGAATTGGTTATTGTCGCATGGGAATTATGTGCCTGTTGATACAAAAGGAAAAAAACAGAAAGTAAAATTTAAATACTCAAACAGGAAAAATTTTGGAACAGACACTTCAATGGTTTACTGGACCCGGGAGAATACTGAACTGGGGGAACTCGATCTGCTGGATAAACCTGATCCGGAAGCTGTTGGCAGGCTGGTCAGTTCGGTTGCTACCGGGAAGCAGGATATTTCTAGAAATTTTGAAACAAACCGCTTCTATTCCCTTACCCTTTCGGGGGCTGCTGCTCGAATTGCGGTAAGAGACTGGATTGAAATTGGGCTTGATGAGTATAAGAAGAATATTGCCAGATGGTTTGAAGACATTGCGATAAAAGCATACGGAGTAATTCAGTATGCATCCATTTACCAGCTGGCCGATTCATGCCATAAGATGTCAAAATCATCAAAAGACAATGATCCGGTTATTTCACGTGTAGCAACTTACTTGTGGAATGCTGCATTAAAGAGTGATTCGATTCCTCCCCTCTGGATATTGACGGCAGTCTTGAAGCGTATTCGGGTAATTGAAATGACAGACGATGGCAGAAGCAGGGACACAATGACACCTGTAAGAGCATCTTTAATCCGACTTATTCTGAACAGAAATTTCAAATACAAAAAAGGTTATACCATGCAAAAAGAAGAACTTGACCTAGAAAACAAAAATCCGTCGTATCTGTGCGGCAGGATTTTCGCCGTTATGGAAGGCATTCAACGTGCTGCACTTGGTAAGAATCTCAATGCCGGAATTCGTGAAAGGTTTTTTTCCGCGGCATCTACCAATCCATCACCTGCATTCGGAAGGTTGATGCGTTTGTCACAAAACCATCTTTCCAAACTAAAACAGGAAAAACCCGGAGTTGCAGTAATTCTTGACAGGGAATTACAGTATTTGTGCTCTGCTATATCTGCTTTCCCGGCCATTCTGTCGCTCGAAGAACAGGGACAGTTCGCCCTGGGTTATTATCATCAAAAGCAGTATGATTTTGACCGGGCAAAAAAGCATGAAGAATTTAAGTCAATAACAGAAAATATGGAGGACTAAAAAATGGAAAATAATGCAATACGGAACAGGTACGATTTCGTCTTTCTGTTTGATGTAAAAGACGGTAATCCCAATGGTGATCCCGACCAGGCAAATCTGCCCAGAGTTGATGCAGAAAATCAGGAAGGTTTGGTTACAGATGTGTGTATAAAAAGAAAGGTCAGGAACTATGTTTATTTAAAACACAAAGGAGAAGTCCCGTATGATATATTTATCAAACAGGGGAACATTTTAGGGAAAATTATTGACGAGACTAAAAAACAGGAGGATAAACATATTGAGAAAACTCAGCAGAAGCTTAACGAATTGTATTATGATATCAGAACATTCGGCGCTGTTTTAAGCATTGGCAAAGAGGGTGGAGCCGGCACCATCCGTGGACCTGTACAATTTACTTTTGCACGTTCCCTTGATAGAATATATCAGGCTGAACATTCCATAACCCGGCTCTGTGTTGCAACGGAAGAAGAAGCAAAACGGCAGGAGGCACGTGAACATGCATCTACCTTTGGAAGAAAAGCAACAGTTCCTTATGCCCTCTATCGAATGCATGGCTTTATCTCTGCCGTCGATGCCATAAAAACTGGTTTCTCAGAGACTGACCTTCGACTGCTATGGGAAGCATTGAAAAATGCTTTTGAGCACGACAGATCTGCAGCGCGTGGTGAGATGAATTACAGGAAACTTTTTGTATTTAAACATGATAGCCATCTGGGCTCAGCGCGTTCCGGTCAATTGTTTGACCTTATTCAGATCAAAAAGAAGGTGGAGCTTCCCAGGAAATGGGAAGATTATTCAGTTTCATCCAGTGCTGAGATTACCGGGAAGGTTCCCCTTGGCGTTCAATTCATTGATGGAGATACTATTGGGTAAATCCGGGCAAAGGATTGTTCCAATATAAGCGTGGTAATAATGTTTTTCGAGCCAAACCATTTATACCACATTTACAATCAAGGGAACAACAGGAATATGGTATTTTTTTGCAGAGATCATTACTTGTTTTTTAAAAGGAAACTTAAAAGGTATATTTTACCATTTGCCGATATTCTTGCCTGGTGCCTTATGCCTAACCACTTTCATTTGATGATTCATGTGAATAATGTGGAAGTTGATAAGAAATTGATTATTAATAAGTCCGGGCGCGACTTGAAGTCGCACCCGGACTTTAAACGAATTACCTTAAACCAATCCATTGGAATTATGCTGGCTTCGTATACCCGGGCAATTAATAAACAAAGGAATCGGAGCGGTTCATTATTCCGAAAAGAAACCAAAGCAGTTTGCCTTTCCAGGTCTGACGGAATATCTCCTGCCTGGTATACCATACAGGGGATAACCAGCATTAATGTTCCTGATAATTTACATGAGTATCCAAATATATGCTACAGGTATATCTTATACAACCCGGTTCATGCCGGATTAGTTGGGGATGCAATGGATTGGGAATTTTCTTCCTTTAGAGAAATTGTGAAATCATGTAATGATAACCTCATTAGTACGGAAAGAATAATATACTATGGACTTGAAATGTGATGGAAATAAAAAAAACAGGTAACCAGAAAAATACCTTTTCTGAGGATGAAATGTTAATGCTTTCAGGCATTCAGCATTATGCATTTTGCCCGAGGCAATGGGCATTGATTCACATAGAACAAAAGTGGGTTGAAAATGTGTTGACTGTTGAGGGGCAATATATGCATGAAAAGGTAGAGGATCCCTTTTTTACTGAAAGCCGTGGAGATTTTGATATTATCCGATCTCTTTCGTTGGTTTCGAAAAATCTGGGCTTATATGGCAAAGCCGATGTAATTGAGTTCATTAAGACGGGTAAGAGCGAAGTGAATTCAATAATCCTTCCCGGGAAAGCTGGTCGTTGGAAACCGTATCCTGTAGAATATAAACGGGGTAAGCCCAAACCCGATGCATGCGATGAAGTGCAGCTCTGTGCCCAGGCCATGTGTTTGGAAGAAATGTATCACATCAGGCTACAAAAAGGTTTTATTTATTATGGAAAAACCCGGCACAGGCACGAGGTAATTTTTAGCGAAAATCTTCGGAAACTGGTAGCGCAGTACTCCGTTGAAATGCACAGATTGTTTCATGAAGGAATTACCCCACCACCAGAGCCAAAGGCCGGTTGCAGATCGTGCTCGCTTCTTGATATATGTCTTCCGGAACCTTTGGCAGAAGGAATGAATGCACAGAAGTACAATGAGAGCGTGCTGAGTGCGGATATTTAGATTGCTGTCATGAGAAAGCTGCTGAACACTCTTTATATTACTTCGCCCGATGCTTATCTGGGAAGGGATGGTGAAAACATTGTGGTACGTGTGGCCGAACAGGAAAAGTTCAGAATACCGGTTCACAACATCGAAGGCATTGTATGTTTCGGTTATCCCGGCGCCAGCCCGGCCCTGATGGGTTTATGCGCAGAAAGGAATGTGGGCCTCAGTTTTTTGACTGAGCACGGCAGATTCTGGGGACGGTTTTCCGGTCCTGTAAGAGGCAATGTGCTTCTCAGGAGGCGTCAGTACCGGTTGGCCGATGACGGGAATGTGAAATTGAAACTGAGCAAAGTATTCATTGCAGCGAAAATTGCAAACTGCCGGAATGTAATCCGGCGTGCCATGCGTGACCATGGCCAGCGACAGGACCTTTCATTGCTTGAGGATGTTGTAAAACAACTGTCTGTGAGACAGAAACAGGCGCTGAAGGCTTCCGATTTACAAATACTCAGGGGAATCGAGGGGGATGCTGCCAATGCCTATTTTGGGGTATTCAATCATTTGATCGTTGCGCAGAAGAATGAGTTTAGGATGAACGGGCGGACACGGCGCCCACCCAGAGATGCCGTGAATGCATTGCTCTCATTTATGTATGCCTTGCTGGCACATGAGGTTCAATCGGCTCTTGAAACGGTGGGACTTGATCCCTATGTTGGATTTTTGCATACTGACCGTCCCGGTCGCCCCAGTTTAGCGCTTGATTTAATGGAAGAATTCAGGCCCTATCTGGCCGACCGGCTGGTATTGACATTGATTAACCGAAGGCAGGTGAGTGGGAAAGGTTTTATGAGCCAGACTGAATTCGGAATTCTGATGAATGATGAAACGCGCAAAGCAGTGCTTGAGTCCTGGCAGAAAAGGAAACAGGAAGAGATTCAGCATCCGTTTTTACAGGAAACCGTACCGGTGGGTTTACTACCTTATGCCCAGGCATTGTTGTTTTCACGATTTATTCGGGGTGATCTGGAAACGTATCCGGTGTTTGTAATGAAATAAATATATTATGATGGTTCTGGTAACATACGATGTTGAAACTGTCACTGCCAGGGGAAGGAAAAGGTTGCGGAGGGTGGCGAAAGAATGTACCAATTTCGGGCAGCGTGTGCAGAACTCCGTGTTTGAATGTGTGATAGATCCTGCTCAGATGGCGGAGTTAAAGCACAGGCTGGAAAACATCATTGACATAAAGAAGGACAGTTTACGGTTTTACTATTTGGGGAACCAATGGAAAAGAAGAGTGGAGCATTTGGGAACGAAACCAACTTATAACCCGGAAAGTGACACACTGCTTGTTTAAAAACCGCGAACCTGGAGTGAACATGGTTTTCCCGGGAATTTCGCGTTCTTTGACATATTGGAAGTTAGGAGGTATGATCATGCCAAAGGGAAGTATTTCATACATAAAAAAGATTCATACGCGGATAATGTTTTGTAATATTAAGTAAATCAAATAAATACAATTATTACTGTCGCGCCCCTCGCGGGCGCGTGGATTGAAACACAGCTGGGCTCATTCCGCTTTTATGGAGATTGGGTCGCGCCCCTCGCGGGCGCGTGGATTGAAACGCATGAGTGATGATCAGATACTACTCAAGCC
>DSCJ01000028.1 GCA_011049175.1 Bacteroidota bacterium
AAGAAAGCGAGAAGGTTAAATTATGGTTCTGGCTGTCATTAAGTGTTGTAAATGCACTTGCTGAATTGAAAAAATTAAAAATGGGCACACCATATATTAGTACATAGCCAGTTTACTACGTAGTTATTTATTTCCCTGATCATTCCTCCAGCCACTCCAGAATAACGGCAACCTTTTCCTTTTCGGGAAGATGGAAATCCACCCAGTGAATAGGGATCCCCCTTCGCTGCATTCCCCGGAACCAGGTCATCTGACGCTTGGCAAACCGGTGGATGGCCGTCTCCAGCCCGGAGAACATCTCATCATACCCCAGCCGGCCGGTCAGATACAGGGTAATGTACTTGTATTCCAGTCCGTAATACATCAGCCGTTCCTCCGAAACCCCCTTTTCCAGAAGGTCTTTCACCTCATCGACCATACCTGCTTCCAGACGCTGCCTGAGCCTGAGGGTTATCCTTTGCCTCCGGGTTTCCCGGTCGATTTGCACACCCACAACCAGGGGCCGCAGGTCGGGCAGGTCATGGGCCGGTTCAGGATGCCGGGCCTGATAACGGGCAATTTCCAGGGCCCGTACCAGCCTTTTCCTCGTATCGGTATCGGTTTTATTGTGCAGGGTTTTATAACCGGCCAGCAGGCGGGTAAGCTCTTCCATGGATTTTCCCTCCAGGCTCTTGCGGAATGAATGATCCACCGGAACCCGGATAAGCCGGTATCCCCTGAGCACCGCTTCCAGATACAGCCCCGTTCCACCGCACACCACAGGGAATTTTCCGCTGTCCGTCAATTCCCTGTAAACCCTGAAAAAATCCTGCTGGTAGCTGAATACATCATAGGTATCGCCGGCTTCCACGATATCGATCAGGTGGTATGGCACCTGCACCCCGTCCACCATGTAATCGTCGTAATCCTTGCCAGTCCCCAGGTTCATTCCCCGGTACACCTGCCTGGAATCGGCGCTGATCACCTCCCCGTCGAGTTCACGGGCTACTCTGGCAGCCAGGGCCGTTTTCCCGCAGGCCGTGGGACCCGTTATAACCAGTATCTGATAATTCCCCTGTTTCTTCATTTTTTATGATTCCCGCGTAATTTCATTTGATTCCCGCGTAATTTCATTATTTTCGCAAAACGGATCAATTTCCTACCGGAGGATGAAGATAGAGGAAATTTATGAACGGGCCATAGCCATCATGTCCCGTCCCGGCGAAACATGGGAAACCATTCGGACCGAAAACGGACATGCCGTACAGGTGCTGAAAGGATACCTGCTGCCCTTTTCCCTGCTGATTGGCGCCACCAGCCTGTTCGGCCAGGTCATGTTCGGCACGGGCATAGGCACCTGGGCGGGAATTGCCGATGTAACCGCCACGGTGCTGTTTTCATTTTTCACTCCCCTGTTGCTGGTTTTCAGCCTTTTCATGCTCTCCTACCTGCTGGGCGATTTTTTCGGAGGAACCGCGAAACCCGGCCATCATATCGTATGGTTCAGCTATGCCTTCACTCCCCTGTACCTGGCCGATACCTTTTCTTCCCTGCACTGGACTTTTTCGTGGATGATGGTTTTCGGCCTGTATTCCTCCTATCTTCTCTGGACCGGTATTCCCTATATGTGCGGGATTCCGGCTGGAAAGCGGTTTCCGTTCTTTGTGATGATCCTGCTGCTCACATGTCTTTCACTGATACTTTTTTACTGGCTGGCCCCCTCCCTCCTGCTGTGAAAATCTGTTGTTATGCCATAATTCCGGGGGTATTTTCTAATTTTGTCACGTAATGAAAAACCATGTCCATATAAAGAACAGGAAAGCCTCGTTCCTTTACGAGTTCATTGAGAAGTACGTGGCGGGCATTCAGTTGCTGGGAACGGAGATCAAGTCGATCAGAACCGGAAAAGTGAGCCTGAACGAAGCATACTGTACTTTCCGTGATCACGAGCTGTATGTTAAGGGTATGCATATCGCCGAATATGAAATGGGCAATATCAACAACCACGAAACCAAACGCGACCGGAAGCTTCTTCTCAACCACCGCGAACTTCTCAGGCTGGAGAAGGGAAGCACGGAAAAGGGGCTGACCATTGTCCCCACGCGTTTGTTCATCAACGAGCGGGGACTGGCAAAGCTTGAAATAGCCCTGGCGCGTGGAAAAAAACAATACGACCGGAGGGAATCCCTGAAGGAAAAAGATACCCAAAAGGAAATGAACCGGTTACTCCGGCGATAATTACTGGGCAAAGAAGAAATTGATCAGATCGTACACTCCCTGGGTATCCAGGGTGGTTTCGTAGTCGAAATAACTGTCAATAGCACGCAGCAATTCCTCAAAGGAAATGTATCCGTCGCGGTCGGTTTCAAATTCCCTGAATCTTTCCGGAATGCCGGGAAGGGTATACCGGTAGGTTCCGGTATACTGGCGTTCACCGGGAAAATAGTAATCGAGCATATTTCTCGGGGCGGCTTCTTCAAGCATCCAGGGGGTGAGCAATTCTTCCTCTGAAAGGGCTATTCCTTTCCGGTTCACAGGGAGGCCTTCAGGCGTTCCGGGTTCCTCGTCCAGGTAATTGGGCACCCCGTCGTTATCACTGTCGAGCGGGCAGCCCAGGGAATCCACAGCAACGCCTTCCGGGGTATCCAGGCATTCGTCATAGAAATCCAGCACCATGTCCCCGTCTTCATCCTCCAGATACAGGGGATCGGCCTCTACATCTTCGTACAGGTTAATAACCCGGATCACCCTGGGCTCGGAAAAGGGATCGAGGTGTATTGACAAAGAAGTATAACGGAATATATCGGTCATCCGGTTTCCTTCCGGTTCGGAACGGATGGAATTATAGTTGTCGATATTGTCGGTCAGGGTAATATGCCAGGAACAGGCCATTCTGATGGATACCCGGGGGGCAAGGCTCACCCTGAAACCCACTTCCAGGGGAACGGCAAAGCTGTATTTCGAATAGTTATCCAGGGTGCTCCAGTCGGGATTCCTTAAATTGGTCTCATATATAAAATCCCTCTGCTGTAGCTCACCGGGATGGAACAGCACATCATTATCCAGCCACACATATGGATTCCCTTCCGCATCGGACAAATCGCCTTTCGGATTGAACTGAAAAGTCTCCACCCCTCCCCCTACGAAGGGTTTAAAAGGAATGTCTCGCGATATAACATGTCCGAAATCGTATTGCAGCGATGCCCCGAAACTGGTAATATCGGTCATGAAATTCAGGTTGTTGCCCGAATACATCTGGTTTGCGGTCAGTTTCCCGCTGGTAAACACGAAATTCAGGCGGTAACGTTGCTTTTCATCGAGAAAGGAGGACAGATATATGCTCAGGCCCGGTTTGCCACCGATCAGAAAGCGGGTATTGCTGTTCACATCCCCTAAAAAACTGAAGGTGCCCGTACCTATGCCGATGGCGGGCCGTGACAGGGGATTTTCCACAGGGAATTCCTGCATCATGAGGCTGTCGAACAATTCCTGTGCAGAGGCATTCCGGCCGCCGAACGGCCATACCGTAAAAATAATCAGCAGAACAATATGGTATTTTGTACGCAAGGCGCTTACTTGAACCATTCCTGGTTGGTCAGCCGGAGCGCTTCATCCACGGGAATTCTTCTTCCGTCGCGGAAAGCGCAGACAAAAGGCTCATCCACCAGAGAAGACCGTGCGATACGGTCGCGTGCAGCACGTGCTTCCCGGTAGCTGGAAAAATTTCCCACCGTATACTTGTACAATCCGGCATGCCGGTCCATTTGCACGTCATCCTGGAGATTCATGCTTTTGAAAAAGGTATTGACATTCACCGGCCGGCTGTAGGCCCCCACCTGTACTCTGAAAACAATTCCAGCAGGAGCGGGAGTTTTCTGCACGGGCCGGTCGGTTTCACGAACGGTTTCACCGGTTTCCCGCACTACGGGGCGAGATTCCGCACTACCGGTATCCAGTCTCAATCCGGCTGCCACAGCAGCCAGATCCCGCTGCGACGTGGAATTCAGTTCGAAGGAGCGCTGGGAAACCATAACCTGGCGGGCATCGTTCCCCTCCACCAGGGAAAACTTGCCCTGAATAGAAGGTGCAGGGTTCTGGCCCGCCACACGGGGCACCAGTTCATAGCTCACCACCAGGTAGGGATCGGCCGGCATGCGGAGCCATACGAACCTGGCTCTGCCCGATTCAAAGGTAAACCGCGCCCCCAGAGTTTCCAGGGGTCTGGCTTCAAACTGGTTCAGGATATCTTCCTCCAGGATCCCCGACCGGTTCCACGAGCCTTTTTCCAGCAACACCTGCACCACATATCCTTTTCCCGAAGCATCAGGGAAAGGCTTCTGCCGGTAGGCATTGATTTCGTAACTGTCCTGTGGGGCAGGAGCTGTCGCTTCCGGCGAACCGGTCACAGTTTTCTGCCCTGCAGCAGGTGTATAATCGGCAATATCCACCAGTTCGGAAGGATCGGACCCCGGAGCAGGCAAGATCCTGACAGTCCGGTTTTCAATCTCCAGATCATTCCTGTTATTCTCAATCAGATAGGAGAATTTCCCCCCCAGGTTAAAGGTGCCTTTTACTTTCGGATCGGGTTTCAGCCGGTATACAACCCGCACCACAGGATCAGAGGGTAATTTGAGCCATATCAGATTCAGTTTTCCGGCATCGTATGCGAAATCGGCATAGGCACTTTCCACGGGAACAACCATGATGCCCGCCGGGAAAGTTTGCTGAAACCGGGCAAAACCTTCCAGGTTTCCCTTGTTCACAATCAATTCCACTTCCGTCTCACGACCGGCGGGTATTTCATCCGGCATCCGGAACTCCAGACTCACGGGCTGGGCTGAGACACCGGCCACCATCAGCCGGATGGCCAGGGTCATTGCACTGATCCTCAATATAAACATGGCGCATGTATGGATTCAGATAACAATATTAAGAAATAATTAAAATTTTATTAACAGAACTTATCAACAATTGTTGATAATTATCCGTTTCGGGATCAGAAATTGGGGGAAAGCAGGTATCTGGAGTAGAAGGAATTAATCAGTTCCACGGCTTCTCCGGCGGTATCCACCACACTGAACAGGTCCAGGTCTTCCTCACTGATATTATGTTCCCGTGCCAGCATCACATCTTTGATCCAGCTGACAAGTCCTTCCCAGTACTCGCTTCCGATGAGAATGATAGGAAATTTCCCGATTTTCTGGGTTTGTATCAGGGTAATGGCTTCGAACAGCTCGTCGAAGGTTCCGAACCCTCCGGGGAGTACAATAAATCCCTGAGCATATTTCATGAACATCACCTTTCTGACGAAGAAATGGTCAAAGGTGATGAGTTTATCGCTGTCGATGAACAGGTTGGCAGCCTGCTCAAAAGGAAGGGCAATGTTGATGCCTACCGACCTCCCTTTTCCCCGGGTTGCTCCCATGTTGGCCGCTTCCATGATCCCCGGCCCGCCGCCGGTAATGACCCCATACCCGTACCGGGTCAGGTTATAGGCAATTTCTTCGGCCAGTTTGAAGTATTTATTGTCGGGGGTTGTCCGGGCGGATCCGAAAATGGCTACGCAGGGACCAATCCGGGCCAGCTTTTCGAACCCTTCCACAAACTCCGAAATGATCTTGAATATTCTCCACGAATCGGAAGTTTGTATTTCATTCCAGGTTTTTTCCTGAAAAGCTTCCCTGATCTTGTCGTCTTCTGAAGCGGACATAACAGTATTTTTTTATGATATAACCGGTTTGTTTGCGTTCTGCAAAATAATGGTTTTTTTCACTCCGGCAAACGGCTTCCAATCATTACCGGATGTTTGCCGCATTTTACACCGCGTCAGGCCGGGGCCTTTTCAGTTCTTTTGCCAGAAATCTGCCGGTATGGCTTTCCCGGCACCTGCTTACTTCATCGGGTGTACCGGTAGCCACAACCCATCCGCCTTTCTCTCCTCCTTCAGGTCCCAGATCGATAATATGGTCGGCCTTTTTGATCACATCCAGGTTATGTTCTATCACAATCACCGTATTCCCTTTATCCACCAGCCTGTCAAGGACCACCAGCAGCACACGCACATCCTCGAAATGAAGTCCGGTGGTTGGCTCATCAAGAATATAGAGAGTCCTTCCCGTATCCCTTCTGGAAAGCTCGGCAGCCAGTTTCACGCGCTGCGATTCCCCTCCCGACAGGGTGGTGGAAGGCTGACCCAGCCTTACATATCCCAGTCCCACTTCCCTGAGTGTATTCAGTTTCTGATAGATAGACGGGATATTCCCGAAAAATTCCACGGCCTGGTTGATGGTCATTTCCAGCACATCGCTGATGGATTTCCCCTTGTATTTGATTTCGAGGGTTTCCCGGTTATATCGTTTGCCGTTACATTCCGGACATTTCACATATACATCGGGCAGGAAATTCATTTCAATGGTCTTTACACCGGCTCCCTGGCAGCTTTCACATCGCCCTCCCCTCACATTAAAGGAAAACCTTCCGGCTTTGTATCCCCGCAATCTGGCTTCGGTAGTCTGTTCGAACAATTTCCTTATATCGGAAAACACACCGGTATAGGTAGCCGGATTCGACCGGGGGGTTTTCCCCAGGGGGCTCTGATTCACTTCAATTACCTTGTCAATGTTCTTTATCCCTTCCACACCCTCGTGATCCAGAGGTTCGGCAAGCGAACGGTGCAGTTTCCTGCTCAGAATGGGATGCAGGGTCATGTTGATCAGAGAAGATTTCCCGCTTCCTGATACACCGGTTACCAGAATCAGTTTTCCCAGCGGGAACTCCACGTTGATATTTTTCAGGTTATTGCCCCGGGCCCCTTTCAGGCGAAGGGATTTCCCGTTTCCCGGCCTCCTTTTTTCAGGCAGGGGAATGTCTTTGCGGTGGTTCAGGTAACTGGCCGTAAGTGAATCCAGCTTCAGTATCTGTCCGGGGGAACCCTGGCCTACCACCTCGCCTCCGTGTCTTCCGGCAAACGGTCCCAGATCGACGATATGGTCGGCAGAAACAATCATTTCCCTGTCGTGCTCAACCACAATAATGGTATTCCCCATATCCCTCAGTTCCTGCAGGGCCGAAATCAGCCGCCGGTTGTCGCGCTGATGCAGTCCGATACTGGGTTCATCAAGAATGTAGAGCACATTGACCAGTTGCGATCCGATCTGGGTGGCCAGTCTGATGCGCTGGCTTTCCCCTCCGGAAAGACTTCTTGCACTGCGGTTCAGCGACAGGTAATCAAGGCCCACATTCATCAGGAATTTCAGGCGGTTTCTGATCTCCTTGAGTATTTCCGTGGCAATGAGCCGTTGCCTTTCTTCCAGAAGGCTTTCCAGGCCGTCCATCCAGTTGTGCAGTTGCTGCAGGTCCATGGAGGCCAGCTCGGCAATGTTCTTATCCAGGATCCTGAAATAGAGGGCTTCCTTTTTCAGGCGTGTTCCTTCGCACACGGGGCAAGCCTTTTTCCGGATGTATTGCTGTTCCCGTCGGGAGGGCCTTCCGTTGCCCTCGCCGTTCCCATACCCGTTCAGGATTTCCATGATCCCGTCAAAGCTCAGGTGGTAGGTTGTACCTGCGCCGAGCGGGGTATTTCTCAGGGGAAAGGTCTCGTCCGACCCGTTCAGAATGATCTCCAGGGCCTCTTCGGTAATCTGTCCGACGGGGGTATCCAGATTCTGTCCGAACTTGTGTAAAATAGACTCAAGTTGCCAGAATACCAGGCTGTTATGATATTTACCCAGGGGTTCTATCCCTCCCTGGCGGATGCTGCGACCCGGATCGGGGAAGATCTTTTTTCTGTCCACCACACTGATCTCTCCCAGTCCGTTACACCGGGGACAGGCACCCTGGGGAGAATTGAATGAGAAGGTATGCGGGGCGGGTTCGTTGTATGATATTCCGGAAACCGGGCACATCAACTGCCGGCTGTAATAAGCGGGCTTTTCTCCGCCGGGATCCAGGATCATGGTAATCCCCTTCCCCTGCTGCATGCACAGGGCAAGCGATTCCCTTATCCGTTTTTCTTCCCTGCTGCCAACCGTCAGCTTGTCGATTACCAGTTCAATATGGTGGGTTTTGTACCGGTCAAGTTTCATTCCCCTTCCAATCTCCTGTATTTCACCGTCCACACGTACGGAAAGGAATCCTTTCCTTCTGACCGTTTCGAACAGTTCCCGGTAATGGCCCTTACGTCCCTGCACCAGTGGGGCCAGCATCAGGATATACCGGTTATTGTACCTGTTCAGGATCAGATCCACGATCTGTTCGTCGGTATATTTCACCATGCGTTCTCCCGTTACCCACGAATAGGCCGTTCCGGCCCGGGCAAAAAGCAAACGCAGAAAATCGTATATTTCGGTAATGGTCCCAACGGTGGAGCGTGGGTTTTTCCCGGTGGTTTTTTGCTCGATGGATATTACCGGGCTGAGGCCCGATATATGGTCTACATCGGGGCGTTCCATTCCGCCCAGGAACTGGCGTGCGTAAGCCGACTGGGTTTCCATGAACCGGCGCTGGCCTTCCGCGTAAATGGTATCGAATGCCAGTGATGACTTCCCGCTTCCGCTGAGCCCGGTCATCACCGTCAGGGTGTTCCTGGGGATGACCACATCAATATTCTTGAGATTGTGTTCGCGCGCTCCGTATACCCTGATCTCATCCATCCCTTGATTCCGCTTGAACCTGTATGATCAACCCGTGATACCGGGTTCTGGTCCCCGGCCACCTTCTCCGACGATACGTGCCCCCGGTTCGGGCAACCTGATGCGGTATGTCTTTCCCGTCCGGTTTGACAGATATGGTTTGCGCAACCAGGGGTTGAAATACTTCAGTATCTTGTAATTGGTGCCCCGGTTGTTGGCAAAATCGGCAAAATTTTCCACCGGGGTGTCGACCACCTCTTCGTAGGTAGGGATTACGGGGTACAGGTCCGATGCCTGAAAATAAAATCCGTACTCTTCCGGAGATACCATAATTACTTTCAGGGCTGCCAGCCGGAAAATATACCGGGCGGTTTCTTCATTCAGCAACAAATCGTAATACGAATGTTGTTTCTGTATCACCACCTGCTGGTCAAGTCCCCTTCTTCCGTTGTTATACGATGCGGCCACCATGGTCCAGTTGCCGTACACATCGTATGAATCGATGAAATACCGGCAGGCGGCTTCCGTTGATTTTTCGAGGTGGTAGCGTTCGTCCACTTCATCGTTTACCTCCAGGCCATATTCCCGGGCCGTACCTGCCAGAAACTGCCAGAATCCCACCGCACCGGCCGGTGAAACGGCATTGGACAACCCGCTTTCGGCAATGGCCAGGTACTTGAAATCATCGGGAACCCCGTATTTCCTCAGGATGGGTTCTATCACAGGAAAATACCTTCCCGAACGTTTGATCAGGAGCAGGGTCTGGGAATGGAAATAGGTGTTCACCAGCAATTCCCTGTCAAGGCTTTCCCGGGTGTCGAACTGCTCAAGCGGCATGCGTTCTCCTGCAAAATACAGGGTATCGGGCAGATGGACGGCCGATACACCATAATTCGGAGGGGAGCCGTGAGGCTCCTCCTCCACATGTCCGGTATATGCATTGATTCCTGCGATACCCAGAACAATGATCCCTACCACCAGCCATGATCCCCACGAGGGGATCCAGCGTTTGTTTTCCGTCGGATTCCGATCGCTCTTTATCATCATTATAGTATTCTTCATGTTCTCAGCTTTTTCCGGATACGCCCGGAATATACACAAAATATGAGTCACCGGAAATCCGGAGATCAAACCCACAAAATTACTGAAAAAACATCAGAATTCACTGTCCGCTCATATCAGAATCTGAAGCGGACTCCTGAAAAAACGGCCACCGAATAAGGATGTGATCCAATCAGGTTTTTCTCGCTGAAGGTATTGAGGTAATATTTGAAGGTGGGTTCCACATTAAACATCAGTCCGGGAAGAATTTCATAATCCAGTCCCAGACCTATGGCCCCCGAATAATTCAACGTACTGACGTTACTGGTGCGGATAGAGGAATAATTCACCCCTTCGATATACAGGGAAGCGGCATTACCCACCAGGAAGTTGGTACTAACACCACCCAGGATGTTCATGCCTACTTTTCTGTCGATCACCTTGTATTTTACAAGAAGGGGTATTTCAAGAAATTCATAATTCTGGGCAATAAAAGCATTAACCTGTTCGAGGTATTCCTGGGTATACTGCGAAGGATCACGGCCGATGATGCTGTTATAGAGAGCATCTTCCGGGGTATTGACAATCTTTATATTGTCATTGTCTGAAAACACGGTGCCGGTAGAGTGATCCACCAGGTAGAACTTTTCCGCCATCTTCCTGTGAATTTCCGGGGTTTCCCACCCCATGGCTGCCAGAGTATATTCCTCCACTCCGCCAATCATCAGTCCCATCTGGGAATAGTACAAACCGGTGTACACCGTCCATTTCCCCGAGGCCTGATAATTCACGTTAATCCCTCCCGAGAAGGCGAATACTCCTTCTTCTATGCGGTTGTAGTATTGTTTCAGATCCTTACTACCCTCTCCGGAAGTGAGGTGCCGGTAGGAATATGCCGGTGAAAACTGACCGCCAATACCCCAGCGTGATCTTTCTTCTTTCAGGAAGTCCCATTCGACCTCATTTTCCTTTTCTGTCAGAGCCAGCCGGTGGTCCCCCTCGGAACGGAAATCGACAGTTTCCTGTGGGGCCGTAACATCGGAACTGAGCCTGAGGGAAAGCAAAGGTTCCACATAAGCAGGAACAGCATCGTGTTCATAGGATGGCTCTTCCATGGAAGGTTGCTTTGCAACCACTTCTACACGGGCCAGTATGGGTGAAATGTCGGTAGTTTTCTGTATCGGGGTTTCCCCGGGGCCGGTTTCGGTTTCACCGGAGGGTTCAGGGGCGGCCTGGGCGGGGTATGTTTCTGCGGCAGGTTTCGTTTTTTCCGGAGTGGATTCACCGGCAGGAACGGATTCGGAAATCATTTCCGGCGAGGGAATGGGTTCCTTTTTATGATGCAGGAACCAAATGCCCGAGAATACCAGAAGCAGCACAGCGGCAGCTGCGGCCACCCTTCTTATCCACAGGACCCTGCGCTTCTTTCTGAGGATATGTGCTTCAATCCCATCCCACACAGTATGTGGAGGCCGTATTTCATAATCATCCAGAGCGGACCGAAATACCTCATCAATATGTTGATCCTGCCTTGCCCTCATCTTTCCCTTCCCATTTTTATCAGCTTTTCCTGCAGTATTGTTCTTGCCCTGGCCAGATTCGATTTGGAAGTGCCTTCCGATATTCCCATCATCCCCGCAATTTCCTTATGCGAATATCCCTCCAGGGCGTACAGGTTGAATACCATCCTGTACTGCGGGGTAAGTTCCTGGATCATGCCGATCAATTCCTCGGCAAACAGATCATCCAGCGTATTTTCCTCTGCCGGTTCCGTTTTCCCTTCCTCATCATCGTCCAGGGAATAGAAATTCTTCTTCCTTCTGAACTTTTCCAGGGCGGTATTGATCATGATCCTTCTTACCCAGCCTTCGAAAGACCCCTGATGCCTGAAGGAGGAGAGGTTTTCAAACACGCGGATAAAGCCGTCCTGCAGCATATCGCTGGCTTCCTCCGCATCATCCGCATACCTCAGGCACACCGCATACATTTTACCCGAAAACATTTCGTACAACATTTTCTGGGCTTTCCGGTCTCCCGCCAGGCATCCCTCAATTATATCCGGCAAGCTATCTTTCAAGTTAATTGATATTCAGCTTCTTCCAAATCAAAGCCTAAATTTACCAATTAATTGAATTGACAAAAAGCTTCCCGGAAAATAAATTTGAAAAGAACGTGTGCAGTATATGGATGTTTTTACCGGCCAAATGGTTGCGTAGGAATAAAAAAATAGTTTCGTTCTAAACAACAACGCACAAAGGGGCAAGAGATAATTCCCGCTGTGCCTTAATGGAAAAGAACTGTTCTCCTAAATGATCAATTATTTCAGGAAAATGTTAAGCCCATTTGTTTTATCCAGAAGTGGGTACCATTCACCTCGCTACCGGATGGAAAATTTCATAAAAAAATGGTGAGTCGCGGGTCGGGGAATTTCCTCAACAGGCCAACCGTAACCCGTAACCCCTGCCTTCATGCTGATCCCGGAAATGCAGGGATCAGAGGTGGATCACTTCCCCGTAAGCTGCAGCAGCCGCTTCCATAATGGCTTCCGACATGGTGGGATGGGGATGTACCGACCGTATCAGTTCCTGCCCGGTTGTTTCCAGTTTGCGGGCCACCACTACCTCAGCAATCATTTCGGTTACATGGTCGCCTATCATGTGCGCTCCGACAAGTTCCCCGTATTTCGAATCGAAGATCAGTTTTACGAATCCATCCCGGGCTCCGGCCGAACTGGCTTTCCCCGAAGCGGTAAAGGGAAATTTCCCCACTTTGATCTCCAGGCCTTTCTCACGGGCCTGCTTTTCTGTCAGGCCCACCGAGGCGATCTCTGGCCGGGTATACGTACAGGCCGGGATATTTCCATAATCAAGCGGTTCCGGATTGTGTCCGGCCAGCTTCTCCACACAGATGATTCCTTCGTGCGAGGCCACATGGGCCAGCGCGGGCCCGTGTACAATATCGCCAATGGCATATACTCCCTTCACATTGGTAGCGTAAAATTCATCTACCTTGATTTTCCCGTTCTCCATTTCAATCCCGGCTTCTTCCACCCCCACCCCTTCCAGGTTGGGTGTAATACCCACCGCTGAGAGAACCACATCGGCTTCCACCACACTTTCTTCCTCTCCGGAGTTTTTAATGATTACCCTGCAGGGAGTAGCCGACTTGTCAACCGATTCCACCGAGGAACCGGTCATAATTTTCATTCCGGCTTTTTTGAATGAACGTTCCAGTTGTTTTGACACCTCCTCATCTTCCAGGGGTACCAGGCGGGGCATGTATTCCACCAGGGTAACTTCCGTTCCCATGGTCCGGTAAAAATAGGCGAACTCACTTCCGATAGCTCCTGAGCCAACCACCACCATGGATGCGGGTATTTTTTCCAGAGACATGGCTTCCCGGTAGCCGATCACCTTTTTCCCGTCCTGTTTCATCCCGGGCAGCTCACGTGAGCGGGCTCCCGTGGCCAGAATAATATGGGAAGCTTCCAGGGCCCGGGTTTTTCCATCGGCTGACTTTACCTCCACTTTGCCGGAAGAAATGATTTTCCCGAAACCCTCGACCACCTCAATTTTGTTTTTCCTGAACAGGAACTCCACTCCCTTGCTCATTCCTTCCGCCACACGACGGCTTCTCTGTATGACTGCACTGAAATCCGGTTCAGGTTTTCCTCCGGGCTGAATCCCATAATCGGAGGCATGGCTGAAATATTCCATCACCTCGGCACTTTTCAGCAAAGATTTGGTAGGGATACAGCCCCAGTTAAGACATACACCTCCCAGGGCATCCTTCTCCACCACAGCCACCTTCATCCCTAGCTGAGCAGCCCTGATGGCAGCCACATATCCACCCGGGCCGCTTCCGATCACTATCACGTCAAATTTCATACAGGTTTATTTTTTATTTGGTTTTCAGTTATTCCAGGTTAAAAATAGTTTTTATTCACTGGCAATAAAAATCTTTCCTGCCTCCTCTTCCGTTCTTTCGTCCGGTATATTTCCCCTGGCTCCACCGGAAAGCAGGGCAGTCAACCCCCTCGCCAGAATAAAAAGCAGGCTCAGCAGGAAAATAATGGAAGCCCCGCTGGGAATATCAAAATAAAAAGAGATCATCAGCCCTCCCAGGGAAGCTACCATGCCGGTGAGGATAGAATACAGGATCATACGTCCGAAATTCCGGGTAAATATATTGGCAATGGTCTGGGGAATGGTGAGCAGCGAGATGACAAGGATAATACCCACCACCCGGATATTCACCACAATGGTCAGGGCCATCAGGACCATCAGCATATAACTGATCCATCCTACCGGCAAACGGAAAGTTTGAATATACGGTAAATCGAACGCCATATAAACAATCCACCGGTATAATACGAGAAAAAACAACCCTGAAACCCCTGTTACGGTAAGCAGAAACCACAGATCGCCCGCCGACACCGTGAGAATGCTTCCGAAAAGGTACGACATGAGGTTTGGAGCATATCCAGGAGTGAAGTAAATAAAAATGATCCCCACCGCCATTCCGAACGACCAGAGGATCCCGATCACCGAATCCTCCCTGATGTTCATCCTCCGGGTAAGGTATTCCAGTCCCAGGGCATTCAATACAGCATAAACTGCGGCACCGGCCAGGGGATTCACCCCAAGGAAATAGCCCAGCCCGATCCCCCCGAACGATGCGTGTGATATCCCCCCGCTGATAAACACCAACCTTCTGGAAACAATATAGGTTCCGATGATCCCGCAGGAAACGGCTGCCAGCAGGGCTGCCAGCACCGCCCGGGTAAAAAATTCGTAACTGAACAATGATACCAGGTTATCCATGGTTTTTTCAGGAATGTTTTTTCAGCACGGTATGGGGAACTGTGCCATGGGTAATGATCTGAATGGGGCAGTTATACGCAGCCAGCTGCTGTTCAGAGATCTTGTTTGAAGGATGGTAATGCAGGGTTCGGTTCACACAGGCAATGGTTTTAATATAGCTGGTAATGGTCCCCACATCATGCGACACCATAAGGATAGCCATGTTCCGGTTCAGTTCCTTCAGCAGTTCATACAATTCTCCCTCGAACCGGTTATCCACATAGGTCACCGGCTCATCCAGAATCAGCAGGCGGGGGGATCCCACCAGCGCCCGTGCCAGCAGAACCCTCTGCAATTGTCCCCCCGATAATTCACCAATAGCCCGGTGAAGCAAATGGTTGATACCTGTTTTCTCCAGTGCACTCTGTGCAGCCAGCCGGTGTTCTTTCCGGTAAGGAGTAAAAAATCCTTTTCTGGGCAGCAATCCCGAAAGAACCACTTCTTCCACGGAAATGGGGAATGACCTGTCAAGGTCGGTATGCTGGGGCAGGTATCCCATCAGGGTTCCCGGCATCGGATCGCCTGCATATTCCACACTTCCCGACCAGGGTTTGATCAAGCCCAGCATTACCTTCAGCAGGGTGGTTTTTCCACCCCCGTTGGGTCCGATCACCCCGATAAAATCATCCGGGAAGATCTCCAGACGGACTCCTTCAAGCACCGCTTCCCCGTTATAGCCCGCTGTAATATTTTCAAGCCTGACCAGCGGTTTCATCATTTCTCTTCCTGGGGTTGAAGAACGGAAACCAGGGTATTCCTGATCTTTTCCATATTGTCGTCCCAATCGGGATCGAGGGGATTCAGGGAAATCACTTTCCCTCCAATTTCGGCAGCCAGGGTACGGGCATTCTCCTGGTCGAACTCTTCCTGTATGAATATAACCCGGATATTCTCCCTGCGGGCCAGCTCCACCAGATTCCTCATCCCGTGAACGGAGGGTTCTTTCCCTTCTTCCTCCATGGCATATTGTTGCAGGCCATAGTCACGCGCCAGATAGGTCAGAGCGGGATGAAAAATGATAAATTTACGTGAAGCTAGGTCCCTGAAAGAATCTTCCATCAGCCTATCGACAGAATCGACACGGGCCATTAGCCGGGCATAATGAATTTCCATCCACTCTTCCATTTCCGGGTACACTTCCTTCAGGTAGCTGTAAAGCGCCGGAAGGAAGAGACGCACGGTTTTCGGCGACATCCAGATATGAGGATCCGCCCCATGGTGACCTCCGGTAATCAGATCCACGTGATCGGTCAAACGGATCATTTCCAGTCCGGGATAATTCTCCCTGATCTTTCCTTCCCATGCCTTCTCAAATCCCAGATGCCCGTTCATTACATACAGACCTGATGCATCCAGTTGCTGCATCTGCCTGGAAGTGGGTTCGTAACTGGCCGGACTTGCACCGGCAGGAATCATCACATTTACCTGAACCTTCCCCCCGGTAATGGATTCAATGAAATATTTCTGAGGTAACACACTGACGGTGACCACCGGTTCCGGACGATCCTCACCGCGGGTTGCGTTTCTACAGCCGGAATGGCTAAGAATGGCCGGAAGAATAGCAACCGGCAGAAAAAAGAAAAGAATGCCTTTCTTTCTTTTCATTATTTAGAATGTTTACAAATTACAAAAATATCAGTTTTTTTTTAATGGGGAAAGATTTTCTTGTACAGGTCCAAAATCTACGTAAAAAAGGCCATGCCTGCTGGTACATGCTTTTATCGCGGGAAAACATTAAGGTTATATTACCATCCCGGCGTAAAGTTCAGTCCGAAACTTCCTTTCAGCGGCTGCACCTGGAGAGGGAAGGCATAAAATGGCTCGAGTATCATGTATCCCAGCAAATTTACCCGCAGCGACAGGCCGGCGGTAAATACCGGTATGCGCTGGGAGGGATTGTCGGGCAACCACTGGAGAACCGGTGCGTCACCGGCATTCCATGCCAGCCCTCCATCCATGAACAGGGACAATTCAGTGGGCAGGTATTTGAATTTGATCAGAGCAAATCGTTCGGGTCCGGTAAAGGGAATCCTGAATTCCACATTGGCTACGGCAATTTTATTCCCGGTAAGCTGATTGATATTCAGGTTGGAAGCAGATGCGGCATAGCTGCGGTTGAAAGCATCCGAATCAAGTCCCCTCACCAGCCATGGATATCCTATATACATGGGATACATCAGGTCCTGGCCGCCGGTCATCTGGTACCGGCCATAATGATATCCTCTGAAAGCAATGGTTAGCGGACGGAGATGAAAATATTTTCTGTAATCGACCAGGCCGGTAAACATGTCCACCTCCCCGTAGTATTTTTCAAGCGAAAGCCTCATCCGGTGGCCGCGCACGGGGGAAGTGGTACCGAATACCGAATTATCTTCCACATAGGCCACATCGCTTTTGAACAGGGTGAAACCTTCCGGCGCATCGAGCTTTTCTCTGTTCACCCCTATGGGATATCCGTAATAATCATAATAATAATTGAAACGATCGATCCGGTAATAATACCAGGAAAAAGAGGCGCCAATCTCGAAACGCCGCGTTTGCGAAAGAGGCAGGTATCCGAACAGGGCCAGCTGATCCTCGAAGGTGCGGTAGTAATCGTACCGGTAATTGAGCACATTGACCCAGGTGGTATCTTCCGTCTCCCGGGATGTGATTGACAGGGAGTCTTCAACCATGCTGACATATCCGCTGAGGTATGGAATATGCGATACCACACCTCCCCAGTTAAACCGGTGTTTTTGATTGAGATAGGCCACCTGTGCCCCGAAATCATAGATTTCTCCGTTCATAGCCAGGTTGGCAACCAGCTGATTATCCCCCACCATATCGCTGAACATCATGATGATACTCCCCGACATACCCGTTCCGTAACGGCTGGTAGCCATGCCCACCCCGCCATAATTGGAAATATAATCAAGCCTGAATTTCGGTTTGTATTCTTTTGCTGTAAAATGTTGGATCAGGGTGTCGGGAAGCGGGGTGCGGTATCTGAACCCGGCATCTACCAGATCGATTCCTGCCCTCCGGAAAGGCGGAAGGGTGGCAGCCTGAAAATTGACCGAATCGGGAGCAACCTTTACCGGCATGAAGTCATCCACTCCGGCGGAATATATCTGGTATCCGTTGTTCCAGTAATAGGAATAGGTTAGTTTTTCCTTGTCAGTGGCGATGGAAATAGCCGGTGAAAACTGGGTAAAACCGCTGATACCGGTCATAAAGGAAGTCATACGATATAGTTCACCCGTTTCCGGATAATATCTGAAAAGATTTCTGAATCCGTCGGAATTGGAAAGAAAGAAAATGGACCTGCCGTCGGGAGCAAACACCGGATTCAGGTTGTCGGCGCCGGGGAACACATCCAGCACCCTGATCCGGCCGGTGGCAACATTCAGAACGGCCAGGTTATACCTGTCAAGGGTGGGGCGGGTTTCTTCGGGATCGGCCGGCCTGTCGGTAGCATACACCAGGTATTTTCCGTCGGGTGACCAGCTGGGCTGCAACTCGGAATACACATCGAAGGTAAGGCGTTCCACGGCTCCAGTTTCGGGATAATAGGCATACAGATCATGCCTGCCTTCCACCAGACCCGACAGAACGATCTTTTCGCCATCAGGCGACCAGGCCAGGTAAGTAAAGGCAGGAACACCGGGGATGGCTTCTTCCAGTAATACCTTCCCGTTCCGCACATCCACCACCACCAGCTGGTTCACTCCTTTTGAGAACACCGTAAAAGCCAGTTTCCGGTTATCGGGCGACCAGGTACCGGCCGACTCCATGAAATTGAGGTCGTCAATTTCGTGGTTGCTGATCCGGGTAGTGAGTTTCCGGATGATCTTTTTCTCATCTGCATCGGCAAGAAACAGGTCGAACGATACCACATCACGGTCGGAAAAAAAGGCAATGTACTTTCCGTTGGGACTAATGGAAGGTGCCACATTCCGTTTTCCCGCATTGTCGGTATCGAACAGTTTGTCTCCGCTCATCCGGTCAAGGGAGTCGGTCAGGAACCTGGAATAATGGGCTATATAAGCGTTCTTCCAGAGGGCGGAAAAAGTTTCGGCGGAGATGCCCAGGATGGAGTCAATGGCGGCTTCATACCCCACCTTTGCGGTGAGGTTGAACAGGGGCCGGATGCGGTCATCACCCCACACCTTCCCAACGAAAGCCCAGAAAGCCTGTCCGTACCGGTATGGGAAATATTTATTCATATTGGCCAGGTCTTTCAGGGAAGGAAAATCATCCTGCAGCAGGGCATCCCTCATCCACATAGCCGTGTGAGCATCCACACTTCCGATGGACATATATTCCGCCATCCCTTCCACCATCCACAGCGGAAGGTTTCTGAGATTGTTCAGAGAGGTGGTATCGTCGTTTATAATAATATCGTATTGAAAAGCATGTACCATTTCATGCCCCAGCACATGGTCGGTTTGACCCGCAGAGTGAGCCAGGGGCATTACCACCCTGTTCTTGAAGGCTTCGGTCACTCCGCCCGTACCCACACCGATCTGTCCGCTGATAGTTGTTGTTTGCTGGAAATCAGCATGATACTTGTATAGTATCAATGGATTGCGTTTCTCAAAAGTATCGTAGAGTATGCGACTGTGCCGCCGGTACCAATCCTCGGCTGCCAGAGCCCAGTAATTCAGCACGGAATCGTCGTCAAAATAATGGTATATTTCAAAATGGGGGGTTTGGTAAACCTTGTATTCAAATTTTTTGTAACCCGGTTTGTTCTTTCCAAAATACTGAGCCTGTGCAGAAGGGATGAAAAAAAAGAAAACACACAGGGCAGATATGGCAAAAAACAGCTTCTTCCCAAACATCATTCCTTTGGTCTTCATCATACTACCGATTCGGTTTTTTCCCGTTCAGCGGGTAACAGCAAAAAATTTGCAAACAAGATACATGCCAAACAAAACGGTATTTTCTAATAAAGTATCAATTTCTGGCACAATATACAAATCCCTTCCGGAACAGGCATGAACAAACGATTCGGGAAAGGCAGTGGAAAGGGAGTCTGCGCCATCGTACCCACCCGTAAACAACTCAAACGGCAACACACCTGTCCGGAGACCCGGGCAAATAGCCCTTCTGGCAGGATGAAGAGGCAACAAGCCGGCGATTCAATCCAGTATTTCGGCCACTTTTTGCCTCAGTGCCTCACCCCGGAGGTTTTTGGCAATGATGATCCCGTCTCCATCGAGAAGCACACTGTGCGGAATGGCCATAACCCCGTACAACCGGGCGGCGGCATTGTCCCAGTACTGAAGATCGGACATGTGGTACCAGTTCAGCTTATCGTCGCGTATGGCCTGTTTCCAGCGTTCGGCATCCCCGGGGCGGTCGAGGCTCACGCCAAGAATTTCCAGTCCTTTGTCGTGATAGTCATCATATACGGCCACAATGTTGGGATTTTCCTGTCGGCAGGGTCCGCACCACGATGCCCAGAAATCGATCAGTAACAGCTCCGACCGGCCGATGATGGATGAAAGCGAAAGCGGGTTCCCGGAAGTATCGGGCTGAGTAAAATCGGGTGCAGGTTGTCCAATATCCACCTTTTTCAGTGTTTCGATCCGGTTCCGGAAAAACCGGGTGTACGGGGAGGCTTCCAGCGCAGGGTCAAAGGTCGACACCAGTGAATCAAGTTCTTCCCATCCCATGGAATAAATATTGTTTGACCTTACCAGATAAGGGGTGATCACCGACGATTTGTTATGATCAATATAATCGCTGAAGGTTTGCTGCCTTTTCACGGAAAGGTCGTTATACTGTGAGGTCAGCTCCCTGAGCATATCGGAGTCACCTGCCTCGGAAGCGGTGCGGTATCTTTCCATCAGGTCTTCCAGTTCGGCATCGATCTCTCCGAAAAGATTTTTGAGCTGGTCATTGGGGTCGGAACCTTTCACGATACTCAATTCAGGATGTGAGGTATTGACAATGATCTGAATGCTGTCGTTATCCATAAAAAATCCCACCGGCGTTCTCATTCCGAGCAGATCCAGATAGGCATAGGAAGGAAAATCAACAGAACCTTCCATCACAAATTTTCCTTCTTCGATCGCAGCCGAATCAATATATACATACTCCTCACCCTGGAATACCCTGAGCCTGGCCATTCCCTGTTCAAGGCCCACGGTTTCTCCTGTAATAACGTAACCTTCCGGCCGGGAGGAGCAGGAAGCTGCCAGTATGATCAATAGCAAAATAGCGAATCTTCTGGTCATTTTCGTATGTTTTTTATGTTCAGTGAGTAAACTTACAAAATTATTTTTGCTCTGTAACCGGGTTGGTTTTATTTCTTTTTTTCCAGCTGTTCATAAAGTTCCATCAGGATACGTGCAGCCTGAAACGAAGTGATCTGCTTTGAGCGCACCTGTCTTTCGAGTTCCTCCATCTTTTCCCTGATTACCGGATGATGATAGAACCGGTTGTTCAACTGTTCCCTGATAAATTCGTGCATCCAGTACCTGGCCTGTTCGGTACGCCGGAAATCGAAGTAACCGTTTTCCCGGGTCAGGCTTACATATTCATTCACCTGATCCCATATCTGCATCACCGTATCGGGTTTGAATGCCGAACAGGTTACAACCCGGGGTAACCATCCTGAAGGGGGAACAGGAAAAAGATGGAGGGCATTTTCGTATTCCCTGCGGGCTATTTCCGCCCTGTCACGGTTGTTTCCATCGGCTTTGGTAATGGCGATCATATCGGCCATTTCCATGATCCCTCTCTTGATACCCTGCAGTTCATCACCGGCTCCGGCCAGCATAAGCAGAAGGAAAAAATCCACCATGGAATGCACCATGGTTTCCGACTGGCCCACCCCCACCGTTTCAATGAAAATGGTATCGAAACCCGCTGCTTCACATAAAATGATGGTTTCGCGGGTTTTCCTGGCCACTCCTCCCAGGGAGCCTGCCGAAGGAGAAGGCCGGATAAACGATCGGGGATGCACCGACAATTGCTCCATGCGGGTTTTATCACCCAGGATGCTTCCTCCCGAACGTTCGCTGCTGGGATCGATAGCCAGAACGGCCAGCCGGTGATCCTGTTCCAGGATTCCAAGGCCAAGGGTTTCGATAAAGGTGCTTTTACCCACTCCGGGGATCCCGGTAATGCCTGTTCTGATGGAATGGCCCGAATGAGGAAGGCATAATTCCACCAGCCTCGCAGCAAACTCCTGATGCACCGGCAGGGAACTTTCCACCAGGGTAATGGCCTGGCTGAGGATCATGGTATTCCCCTGACGAATGCCTTCAAAATATTCTTCGGGACTACGTGTTTTTTTTCTGAACTTCCGGTATTTTTTTACGGCCTCATCATTGATTCCGGAAGGCTGGTCAGCACCCTTTTGTACCCTGATGGCACTTTCCTTTTCCCTTCTTTTTTCCTTTCCCTGATCCTTTTCCATTCTGCCCTGTTAAATACATTGCTTCTTTTTCCCGGGGAAAATTTGCACCGGTTGCAACTTAAGAATGGCCGGGATCAACCTTCCCTGCTGTTTATTTTCCCTCCGGAGGCACCACATTTCCGGTCAGCCTCAGAATTACCTGGGTGTTTTTCGGATCGTTGGTAATGATGGTCACCGTTTTGCTCTGACGGCCCACCCGGGTTCCCGAGCTGAAAATGGTTTTGATGTAACTGGTCTGCCCCGGCCTGATCACATTTTCTTTCGGCTTTACAGCCGTGCAACCGCAGCTGGAACTGACCTTCCGTATTATCAGATCGGATTTGCCCGAGTTGGTAAATTCAAAATCATGCTCCACCTGGGTATTCTGCTCCATGTTCCCGAATTCGTAGGTGGTCTCTTTGAACTGAATGGAAGGGGCATTGGCCAGTTCCTCGGGGGTCATGTTCGAAAAATCGTCTTCAATGGTGGCTGAAATGGTCAACGTATAACTGAAGTCCCCCTGCCCGTTCTGCAGCATCCTGATCCGGTCGATCACAAAGCCCCAGTCATTTTTTCTGGCCGCATCATATGTAATTTCCATTACCCCTTTTTCTCCGGGATTAATGGTTCCGGGACCCTCGAAAGCAAGATGCGGGGGCACCCCGGTAAAGGAAATTTCCACCGGCTCTTCTGATACATTCACCACCTCGGCCAGCATGGTTTTTTTCTGTCCGTTAAGAATTTTCACAAAAGGAATGTGATTGGATTTCAACCGCACATTTCCCATTTTATAGGGATAAATATCTTCCAGCGTTTTCTCCCTGGGAATCACTTCCCCCTGCACTCTCAATACAGCATTGGGTTGCACGCCATTTGTCATCACGGTAATAGTTTTGGCAAACTGTCCGGGCCGGTTTCTCGGGTCGAATGTCACTTTAACAAAACCTTTCTGTCCTGGGGGAACCGGCTGCCTGGTCCATTCGGGAGTAGTACATCCGCATGAAGCCACCACCCGGGTAATCACCAGGGGTGTATTTCCTGAATTGGTAAATTCGAACGAATAATCCACAGCGCCATCAGCCTCCTGGATCTTTCCAAAATCATGTATCCTTTTGGTAAAAGTGATACTTGCTCCCTGCTGCTGTGAATGGGCCGTTTGATAACCGGCCAGCAGAACAAAACACAGAAGGGTGACGAATATCTTTTTCATTTTTTTGAATATTTAAACAGTAAATTTCAAATCTTTATTATTTTTTTAACGTTTCAAAAATAATAAAGTTATCGGCAGAATACGAATTTTTCGAATCCCTGTCCTTTCTGCATCCAATAAAAAACCATAACTCTCGCCCCGGTTTGTGAAATATATTTAATTTTGGAGCAAGAACGGTGCCATGCGAAATCCCCTGAAAATAACATTGAGTGCCTTCGTCATGCTTTGCCTGAATATGATCCCCCTGCGGGGTCAGTTTTATTACGGGCACCAGATGGATTTCGGAAAAAACCGCGTGCAATACTATGATTTTTTCTGGTCATTTTACCGGTTTGAGAAATTCGACACCTATTTTAATGAATACGGAAAAGAAATTGCTGAATACACCGCCCGTTTCGCCGATAAAAAGATCGTGGAAATTGAAGACTTTTTCGACTACACACTCGAAAAAAGGCTGATATTCATCATTTACAACAAGCTGTCCGATTTCCGGCAGAGCAATGTCGGGCTTACCGGAGGAGACGAAGAGTTCAACCTGGGCGGAGTGACCCGCATTGTTGAAAACAAAGTATTCCTTTTCTATGAAGGCAATCACCGGGAACTGGAAAGGCAGATAACAGCCGCCATTGCCGAAACGGTCATACAGGAAATGCTTTACGGTGGGGTGATGAAAAACCGGATCACCAGCAAAACCCAGATCAACCTGCCCGAATGGTATATCTCAGGACTCGTATCCTACCTCTCCCATACATGGGACCCTGTTACCGAAAACATGATCAGGGACGGGTTTTTATCGGGTCAATATAAAAAACTCAATCGCCTGGAATATGAAGATGCCGAACTGGCGGGACATTCTTTCTGGAAATTCATAAATGAGGAATTCGGACGCACGGCCATACCGAATATTATTTATCTCACACGTATTGAGCAAAATGTGAACAAGGGCTTTTTATATGTAACCGGAAAAAAAATAAAGAAACTGGTCCAGGAGTGGGTCACCTATTTTAACGAGTGGTATGGCACGGGAGAACTGGAAGAGAAGCCGCCGCAGGGAGAACCGTTGATCAAAAAACCCAGGGACAGAAGGATCATTACCCAGGTCAAATACCATCCGGACGGACGCAAGATGGCATACATCACCAACGAACTGGGGCAGGTACGAATCTGGATATACGATATGCAAACCGGAAAGCACCGGACCATTTTCAAAAAACATCCGAAACTGGAACAGATCGTTGACGATTCTTATCCTGTTATGGCCTGGCATCCTTCCGGTCAGATCCTTACCTTCATTATGGAAGAGGAAGGAGGACTCACCCTGAATTATTACGTGACCGAATCCCGAAAAACGGAAAAAAGGAATCTGTTGTATTTCGAAAAGGTCTTGGATATTGATTACTCCAACGACGGATCCCTTTTACTGTTATCGGCAGTGAAGGACGGACTGACCGACCTGTTCGTACATTTTGTGGCTTCGGGCACCAATGAACAGATCACCCGCGACCTGGCCGATGACCTGCATCCCCGTTTCATTAACCGCTCCGAACAGATCATTTTCTCAAGTAACCGTACCAGCGACACCCTTACCCTGATAGGCCCGGTTGACCGGAGCAGGGGCCACCAGTTTCGCCTGTATATTTACGATTTCAATAACCGCTCTCCGATTCTGACCCGGCTGGAAGGAAATGTTTTCGAAGAAAAATTTCACCCCCGGGGGGAACATACAAACGAATTCTTCACACTCGATAACCAGACCGGTATCATCAACCAGTACATAAATGAATTCGACAGCACCATTGCATGGATTGACACCACGGTACATTACAGGTACCTGACCAACAGCCGGCCCCTTACCGACTACACCCGCAACATTCTGGGTCATGACGTGCATACCTCAACAGGAAAAACGGCCGGTATTATTTTCAACAGGGGGAAATACCAGATATATACCCGCGATGTTGCCGAACCCGAACCGCTGGAGTCGAACCCTCCCCTTACCCGCCAATGGAAAGAATACCGGGAATACCTTGCCGAGCAGGACAGCCTGGAAGATCTCCGTCAGAAAATCATCGGGGAACACCGGCGCTATATGGGCGAACTCCGTAAAACCCAGTCGCCGGATAATCCCTTTATCAACCAGCCGGTCAATATCAGAAATTACCTATTTGAGCAGGAAAAATCCAACTATTTTAACCGGTATATCAAAAACGCCCCGCCGGGATTACGGATTGACACATCATCGTTCACATTGCCCAAAATAAGAATTTATCAGAAGTTCTTCTATAACAATTATTTCGCCAATAAAATCGATTTCAGCTTCCTGTCGGCCTCGTACCAGACATTCTCCGGGTCGGCACCCGCATTTTACAATCCGGGAATGAACATGCTTTTCAAGATCGGCACACATGACCTGTTCGAGGATTACCGGCTCACGGGAGGATTCCGGTTCTCAGGAGATTTTAACTCCAACGAATACCTCATCAGCCTGGAAAACCTGAAAGGAAAATTCGACAAACAGCTAATCTATCACCGGCAAACCTATTTGAGTTCTGCCGATATCGGTCTTATCAAAACCTATACGAATGAAGTGTATTACTCCATGAAATATCCTTTTAACCAGGTTCTCGCCCTGAAGGGAACTCTTGGAGTTAGAAACGACAACCATGTGTTCCTCTCAACCGATACCCGCACACTTTATGAAGAAGATATTACCCGCCTGTGGAATATTCTGAAAGCAGACCTCACTTACGACAATACCCGGCACAGAGCTGTCAACCTACTGTTCGGCACCCGTTTCAAGATTTTCGGGGAGTTCTATTATCAGCTGAACCGGGCCCGCTCAGACCTGTTTGTTCTGGGAGCCGACTTCAGGCACTATCTTCCTGTGCACAGGGAACTGATATGGGCTAACCGGTTTGCGGCCAGCACATCGTTCGGGTCCAACCGACTGGTATATTACATGGGCGGGGTGGATAACTGGATCCATCTTTTCCCGAACCGTATGGACCAGTTCGACCAGAGTATCCCGGTAAGCACCACGCAGAATTATGTGTTCCAGGCCCTGGCTACCAATATGCGCGGGTTTGCACAGAATATCCGGAATGGCAACTCTTTTGCTTTGATAAACAGTGAAATACGTTGGCCGGTATTCCGGTACCTGGCCAACCATCCCCTGGGATCGGGATTTTTGAACAGTTTCCAGATTGTTGCTTTCGGCGACATCGGAACGGCATGGACCGGACCGTCGCCCTACTCGGGTAATAACGAATACGACAAAGAAATCATTGAGAACGGACCCATCACGGTGATTATCGACAGCCAGCGCGAACCCATTGTGGCGGGTTTCGGTGCCGGGTTGCGAGCCCAGTTATTCTGCTATTACGTCCGGGCCGACTATGCCTGGGGCATTGAAAATTATACACTCCTGAAACCGGTATTTTACTTGTCATTCAGTCTGGATTTCTAAAGAAAATGGAATTGTCAAATCTCTCATCCCATGCAGACACTATCAGGAACCTGGCCATGAAGTACCGGGAAGAGGTTCTTTTCCACCGCCGCTACTTCCATCAGTTTCCGGAACTTTCTTTCGAAGAAAAGGGTACGGCGGAATACATTGCCCATTTCCTGGAAAAACATCACATTCCCTTCCGCGAAGGTTTTGCGGGATACGGCCTGGTTGCCTCCCTGGCCGGAAAACGGGAAAAAGGCAGGGTGATCGCACTGAGGACCGATATGGATGCCCTGCCTGTGAAAGAAAATACAGGACTTCCCTTCGCCTCAAGGCATACCGGCAGAATGCATGCCTGCGGACACGATATGCACATGGCCTCACTGATGGGGACTCTGCTCATCCTGAAGGATATACGGGATATATGGGAGGGCCGGGTCCTGTTTGTATTTCAACCCGGTGAAGAAAAACTGCCTGGCGGCGCCCTTTCCATGATCACAGAAGGAGCCCTGAGTGAACCGGTGCCTGAGCTCATTCTGGCTCAACATGTTCTTCCCGAAATGGCCACCGGCCACGTAGGATTCCGACCCGGCAAATACATGGCTTCCAGTGACGAACTGTATCTTACGGTACGGGGAAAAGGGGGGCATGCTGCCATGCTGAAAGAAACCGTGAACCCTCTGATGATCGCTGCCCGCCTGTTGGTCATACTAGATCAGAAAATCCGGCAGGAGACCCCCGGAAATACCCCCACCGTCCTTTCTTTCGGGAAGATCACCGGTGCCGGGGCCACCAATGTGGTTCCCGATGAAGTAAAACTGGACGGAACCTTTCGCACCCTGGACGAAAGCTGGAGGGAAAAAGCCCACCGGCTGATCAGGGAAACCGCCCGATCTGTGGCCTCACAAATGGGTGGGAGCTGTGAGACCACGATCGTGAAAGGGTATCCGGCGCTGGAAAACCATCGGGAAATGACCCGCCGTGCCATGAAACACGCTGCCGCATACCTGGGCAAAGAGCATGTGGAAGAACTGGATATCAGAATGACAGCCGAGGATTTTGCCTACTATGCCAGGCAGTTCCCCGCGGTTTTTTATCGCCTGGGAACAGGCGACGGAAACCCTCCCGCAGGCGGATTGCACTCTCCTGAATTCACACCCCGGGAAGAAGCCCTGGTCACAGGGTGCGGCACCATGGCCTGGCTGGCATATTGCTTCCTTCACGATGCCACGAGCCGGTAAAAAACCGCTTATTTTATTTATATTGCATCCAAAATATCCCAATTTCCAAGATATTTTTTTTTGTGAGGAAAAATGAATATAAATTTGCACTGACAAAATTATTTATCTTGTTTTTAACTCAATTTAAAACACCAATATCATGGCATACGTAATCACTGACGAATGTACCGCATGTGGCACATGTATCGATGAATGTCCGGTGGAGGCCATCTCGGAAGGGGACATCTATAAGATAGATCCCGATTTATGCACGGATTGTGGAGCCTGCGCAGATGTTTGCCCGGTGGAGGCCATTCATCCAGCTGATTGATGCGGTAATACTCCATAAAAGAAGCTGCTCTCCGGAGCAGCTTTTTTTATTCCCTCAGGGGAAGTATCAGGGATAATAACCCGACCGGGTAAAAATCTGCTGGTAATCGGTGTCGGCCATCAGCTCAGAGAGACTGATCCCCGAATGGTTTTTCATATACGACCTGACAATCTGCCAGCCCAGCCAGGCGCCGGTGCGCCCGGGCGATTCGGTTGAAAAATACTGAGTGAACGGAGCATCATTCACCAGCTTGGAAATGGTCAGGGAACTCTGGTCGAACAACAATCGGTTTTCCACCAGATAGGTATACATGGCCCCCTCATTTTCCTTCACCCATTCCACCTGCTCAGGGGAATATCCGATAATCAGTGAATCGTGCTCCGTGGGGAACATGGCTTCGGTGAAATAAAGCAACTGGCCCTGGTATACCATGTTGCATAACACATTGTTGACGGAATCACGAAAAGGAAACTCGGTGGATGCCCAGTAATACATCCCGTCGAACGGAATACGTTGCGGTTCCATCCTGTCACGCATGTACAGGGGCAGGCCCAGCATGGGATAATATTCGGCATCCCTTCCCAGATACTTGTCCAGACCGATACCCAGGATACCCCGGTCGATAATCAGGGAATGATTAAAGCCCGAAATATAACTGTAAACCTCCGGGACATCGCGATCGGGAAAATAATACAGATAATGCCTGAAGGCATTCTCCAGGGCTTCTTCATGCCATGAAAGATCAGGGAATGTGTTTTCCACCGTACGGTATACTTCACGCACCATGGAATCGGTTACGAAAAATCGCAGATACTCCGAATAACCAGGGTCTCCGGGCAGTCCGATATTGATCACCGTACTGAAACGGTCCAAAAACCTTCCGTACCGCTTCGACAGGCCGGGCAGCTCCTCTTCCAGGCTGTCGGGAGGTATGGAAAACAGGACCCGTTCAAACCGGTCGATTTTCAGCTCCAGTTCAATCCCCGATATGTCTACTTTCAACCGGTTCCGTTTGCAGGCGGCAGCCAGAACAAAAACGATCAATATCATGGCAACTATTTTCTTCATTCCTGTTTGAGTTTGATGTTCGCCGGCTGAACAAATGTAAAAAGAATATCCGTTCCTGCTCAATATACCATAAACTGAACCTGCCGGTTCCGGAGCAATCACTATTTTTATATTTTTGTGCCATATCCTTAGCGACCATTGTCATGAAAAAGGCCCTGCTCAGGTTACTGCCCGTATGGATAGTTCTATGGGTTTTCATCTGCCCGGTCCAGGCACAGAGGACTACCTTCGGGATTCACGTCGATCCAATGGTAAGCTGGTTCAGTACCGGCCGGAAAGCCGACAACGACGGCATCAGGCTCGGAATCAGAGGAGGGCTGGATATTGACCGGTTTTTTGCCTACCGGTATGCTTTCCATACCGGGATCTTTATTCAGCAATCGGGAGGCCGGCTGTTGTTTGCCGATACCATTCCCGTACGTACCAGCCTAGGAACCGATACCCTTCCCGCAGGAATCCCTCTGGTACAAGGTATCCAGCAGATCGGCATTCCCCTGGGATTGAAATTCAAGACCGACGAAATAGGCTACACCACATTCTATTTCACTATCGGGATGGTGCCCCGCTTTCGCATCAAAGCCGAAGCAAAAGGGGAACCCGAATCGCTGGTGAATGCCGATATACGTGAAGAGGTTCCCTGGCTGAACCTGGGCTACCAGGTGGGAGGAGGTGCGGAATACAGCCTGGGAGGAAATACCGCCCTGATTATCGGGCTGGTTTTCCATGGAGGGATCACACCCTTCACCACAAGAGAAAATGAACAAACCTATGATAAAAACATAGCGATCAGGGCAGGAATACTTTTCTGAACATGAAGATCACACTGGCACAGATCAATCCGCACATCGGGAATTTTCCCCGGAACACCCGGAAAATCCTGGATGTGATCCGGGAAGCGGTTTCCGCAGGATCCGACCTGGTCATCTTTCCTGAAATGGCCGTGTGCGGCTATCCTCCCCTCGACCTGCTGGAAAGAAAAGAATTCATTGACCGTTGCCGGGAAGAAATAAACCAAATTGCTCAGGCCACCGGACACGTCGGTGTCCTGGTGGGCGCACCTACCCATAACCCTGCTCCTGCCGGAAAAAACCTTTTCAATTCGGTGTATTTTCTTTATCAGGGGGGAATAAAACAGGTTTTTCATAAAACCCTGCTCCCTACCTATGACATATTCGATGAATACCGGTACTTTGAACCCAACACACAGTTCAATGTTCTGAATTTCAAAGGATTGCGTATTGCAGTTACCATTTGTGAAGACCTGTGGGACGACCAGCCTGTGGAGCAGGTATTCGGTAAAAACCGGCTTTACCCCGTGTCGCCTATGGAAAAACTGGCGGCGTTCAGGCCCGGACTCATCATAAACATGGCGGCCTCTCCTTTTTCCTACAGAAAGATCAGGGCCAAACGGGATATCTTCATCAGCAAATCACGTCAGTACGGCGTTCCGGTAATTTATGTCAACCAGACCGGAGCCCAGACGGAGCTGATCTTTGAGGGGGCCTCGCTGGTGGTTAACGAACATGGCCAACCGGTAACGGAACTGGCCCGTTTCATGGAAGACATCCGGCATCTTGACTGGGAACAAACCCTGGATCTACCCCCCCTGGAAATACAGGAAGTAGACCCCATTCCCCTCATCCATCAGGCGCTGGTACTGGGTATCCGCGATTATTTCGTGAAAAACGGCCTGAAAAAAGCCATCCTGGGACTTTCGGGCGGAATCGACTCGGCCGTGGTGCTGGCTATAGCGGCAGAGGCGCTGGGACCCGAAAATGTACATATGCTGATTCTGCCTTCACGGTATACCTCCAAACAATCCCTTTCCGATGCCGAAAAACTGGTGGAAAACCTGAAAGTTACCGGAAACACGCTTCCCATTGAGAAAATATTCAGGGATTTTGAAGAACTACTGACTCCCGTTTTTAAAGGAATGCCTGCCGATGTAACCGAAGAGAACATTCAGGCGCGCATCAGGGCTGTTCTGCTCATGGCCCTGGCCAACAAATTCGGTTATATTTTGCTGAATACCTCTAACAAGAGCGAAGCAGCCGTGGGATACGGCACCCTTTACGGGGATATGTGCGGCGGATTATCGGTACTGGGCGATGTGTACAAAACCGATGTTTATAAGCTGGCACGGTATATCAACCGCAACGGGGAGATCATTCCCCCATCGGTTATCGGCAAGCCTCCTTCAGCCGAACTGAGGGAAAATCAGAAAGACACCGATTCACTGCCCCCATACGAGCTACTGGATCAGGTGCTCTATCACTTTATTGAACAACAATCTTCTCCGCAGGAAATCGTACAGGCCGGATTCGACCGGGAACTGGTCAGAAGAATCACCAGGCTGGTCAATCACAGCGAACACAAAAGGTACCAGGCTCCTCCCATTCTCCGGATTTCCTCCAAGGCATTCGGGTTCGGAAGAAGAATTCCCCTGTCGGCCAGATACATTTGGGACGATCAATAGAAAGCAAAAGAACTTTAATAACTGTATAACCACAAAAAATTATACATTTGTATATTTTTAAACACAAAATTACCTGGTATAATTGACAGAGATGGACCAAACAATCGTAAGGTTACTGGATGATCCCAAGTCCATTTTCAGCCTTCTGAACGATGAAGAAAGGGACATCATTTATCAATCGATGATATGCACTCACTACAAAAAGGGAGAGCTTATCTATAAAGAAGGCGATAAGCCGGCCGGTTTGCTGTGCCTGGCCTCGGGCAAGGTCAAGATTTTCAAGGAAGGAGTCGGGGGAAGGGAACAGATCGTCAGAATGGTGAAGCCCGGTGGCTTTATCGGATACCGTGCCCTTTTCGCCGGTGAAAATTACAATGGGACATCGGTTGCCCTGGAAGATTCAACCATCTGCCTGATTGAAAAGGAAAGCCTCTACAAAGTACTGAAAAGCAACAACGAGCTGGCACTGAATATTATAAAGAAAATGGCCACCGAGCTGGGCTTCTCCAATACCCGCACAGTATCCCTTACCCAGAAACACATAAGGGGAAGACTGGCCGAGTCGTTACTCTTCCTCAAAGACACCTATGGTTTCGAAGAAGACAATATGACCATTAAGGTATACCTTTCCCGCGAGGACATTGCCAATCTTTCCAATATGACCACTTCCAATGCCATCCGTACTCTGTCTACTTTCGCCAGTGAGAACGTGATCGATATTGATGGCAGAAAAATCAAGATCCTTGATCTGAAAAAGCTGGAAAGGATCAGCGAACTGGGTTAAGGATCACCGTCCCGGCATGTGCATTATCAACCGATACCGGAAGGGAGTGCCGCTGCCCAAGCGGCTCCTGGAAGATTGTATTTACAGGATCAGATTCCTGAAGCTTTATTTTCAGAACGGGTATACCGTCAAAACTTTCCTGTTTTACCCTTCCTATCCGAGCAAGCGTTCGGTATTATACAAACTGATGGGCATTCTGAAATACAACCGCACCAACAATCCGCGGCAGAAATTCGACCGGGCCATTCACTGGGAAACCGAAACCTACCGGCAGGAAATACCCCTGCTGAAAGATATCCATGCCCGCCAGCCCGTCATCAATTACCATTGCAGAGATATCAGCAAACGTTTCATCGACGACGTGCATCAGGAAATTTTCGGTTACCGGACCATGATCGACCCGCTCAGGTTCCGCGGGCCCTGTGTCAGGAAAAGCAACCTGAATGCCCTGCACGACGGGCAGGTTGTCGAATGTCCCGTTTCTTCTGCCGAGCCCGATACCGTATATCAGATACTGATCAATAACGAGTGCGAACCGGGGATTGTGGAAGATATCAGAATACCTGTATTTGAAGATGAAATCCCTCTGGCCTATCTGAAATACAAACCGGTGGACAACCGGTTCGGCAGTTATCTGAAATTCCCGCATCTGAATAAAAACACCGAAATTGTATCTCCCGGGAGGGTATTTTCTGACCGGGAACTGGAACAGATCAGGAGATTTGCCCGGCGCATCGGCCTGGAATACGGAGAACTGGACATTTTAAGAAACCGCGACGACGGAAAGATCTACATTGTGGATGCCAACAACACCCCCACGGGACCTTCCCACCTCGATAAAACAAACCCGCAGGGAAGTGCTGCATATTATGGCCAGCGCCTTTCACAATCATTTTCTTTCCTGCCGGCCACCAGCAGATCCTCCACCTGCCTGATACCCCGGGAAATATGGAATACCTCCTCCACCCTTTTTCTTCCTTCCGCACCCATTTGCCGGCGAAGACCAGGATTCTGAAGTAATTCAATCACCCTGCCTGACATCGCCCCGATATCTCTTCCGGGGACAATATACCCGGTTTTTTCATGCACCACGATCTCTGACGAACTACCCACATCAAAAGCCACCACAGGGATCTTCTCCGCCATGGCTTCCACCATTACATAACCAAATCCCTCCCATAGGGAGGTAAGCAGGAAAATATCAATGGAACGGTAGAAGGCTTTCATATTATCCACAAAGCCGAGAAAACGGACGTACTGGTCAACCCCCTGCTTCCGGGCACGTTGTTTCAATGGGCCCTCCAGTTCACCGGTACCTGCAATCAGAATACGAAAGGGTATGCCCAATTCTTTCAGCCTCACGGCCAGTTCTATTAGATAATGATGCCCTTTTTCGTATGACAACCTCCCTGCATTGCCCAGCATCAGCAATCCGTCTTCCCTGAAAACCTCCTTCACTGAAGTCCGGTCGTATTCATCCAGATCAATTCCGTTATATATCACCCGGATATGTTCGCGGTCAATCAGCCGGCCGTTTTTTTCCAGTAAGGTACGCATGGTTTCTTCCGAATTGGCTATGACCTGGTTAACGATCCGGCCAAAAAGAAACCGGTTCGAAAGAGTATTCCTCACAGGAATAGCACTTCCCCGCCGGTAGATGATTCTTTCCACTCCGGCCATCTTGGCAGCCGGTCCGGCCAGCTTCAGATCAGCCGACTGGTTGATAATCACCGTACTCACCTGCTGGTTTCTGAAAATGCGTTTCAGTCGCAGCATCTTTGGAATATTCAGAAAGCTGAAATTTGTAACGCGCATTTCCAGGGTATTCAGGCCGGCCTGCCTGATCCTGTAATTCAACTCGCTTTTCCAGCCCGTGATAACCAGGATGGGATAGTTCTTTGCCTGCAGTTTCCGGGCTACATCGAAATGCCATTTTTCCCCTCCACCCCAGCTCGATATACCATTGAACAAACATACCCTTCCGGGTTTATCCGGCCCCGGGCTGCGGTACAGTTTCGAGAGCTTATGGTATTTCAAGAAGGTTTCCATCATGGCATAACGGGCAATATCCCAGCCTGCCTTTCCGTCGAGAAACCCCAGCTTCAGCACAAAATCACGAAAGAACCTCCATCCCGGATGAAAGAACCGCCTGAAAATCCCTGCCGTTTTTCCTGAGCGGTAGTAGGCAACTGCCAGTATATCAGAAAAACGGCGCACCTGTTTCAGATGCTCTTCCCCCGAGTAATAGGAATAATGCAGCAGATCACCTTTCAGTAACTTTTTCTTCGCCGTGCGGTAAAAACTGAACCGATCGTGCGGATTCAATCCTCTCCAGGCCCCCTTCCGGCTGTCCCACAGCCGGAGCTTCCTGTCGGGGTACCAGCTTCCGAACCGTATCCATTTTCCGCAGTAATTGGCTTTCCGGTTAAAATAATATCCGTCGTGGGTCCAGTGGTGTTTTACTTCCAGAATGCTTTCCCTGAGACGGGGACTGAGGGCCTCATCGGCATCGAGCGAAAGAATCCGCGGGTAACGTGCCAGGGAGATAGCCAGGTTCTTCTGTTCCACATGCCCCAGAAAAGGATGTCTGAAGAATCTGGCCCCGTATTTCCTGCATATCTGTTCTGTCCGGTCGGTGGAATAGGAATCCAGTACCACAATGTCATCTGCCACTCCCTTCACCGATTTCAGACAGCGGGGCAGGTTCTTCTCCTCATTGTATGTAATGATCACCACCGAAAGTTCTGGCATAGCTTTCCTTTAAGCATCCGGTTATTCATGATAATAAACCCTTTTCACCCTGGATGATATGGAGGTTAAAACCTCATAAGGGATGGTACCGGTCCATTCGGCCAGCCGGCTTACCGGAAGCTGCTTCCCGAAAATGACCACTTCATCGCCTTCCTTTACATCCAACCCTGTTACATTGATCATACACATGTCCATGCATACATCCCCAACCAGCGGAACAGCCTTCCCCTGTACCAGCATTTTTCCTGTTCCGTTTCCCAGTTTTCTGCTCAACCCGTCGGCATACCCTACCGGGACCACCCCCACCAGCATACCCTTGCCGGCTTTCCCCCGCCGGTTGTATCCTATGGTTTCACCTTCTCCCACCCATTTGATCTGCGAAATAACCGACCTGAGGGTCCCGACATGCTCGAGGGAATGATCAATCTGTGAAGAAATCCCATATAAACCGATCCCCAGCCTCACCATGTCAAAGCAGGCATCCGGAAAACGTTCGATCCCTCCTGAATTCAGGATATGCTTCAGTATCGGGTAATCCAGTTCTCCGGCGATCTTTTCTGACAGGGTACCGAACAGGTCTATCTGTTGCCTGGTGAAACCGTCGAGGGCAGGATCATCGCTTCCGGCCAGGTGTGAAAAGACCGAAGCCACCTTGACCAGGTCAGTATTTTTCAGCCGTTGAACCAGCCGCTCCGCTTCGTGGGGCATAAATCCCAGGCGGTGCATTCCCGTATCCAGTTTGATGTGCACGGGATAATGATATTCCCCCTGCTTCCCCAGTACTTCCAGAAACTTGTCCAACACCCGGAAACTGTACAGTTCCGGTTCCAGCCGGTTACGGATCATGGCCTCGAAACCCTGTTCCTCGGGATTCATCACCATGATGGGCAGGGTAATCCCGGCTTCCCTCAGTTCAACCGCCTCGTCGGTATAGGCCACGGCAAGATAATCCGCCCGGTGAAACTGCAGTACTCCGGCTATTTCATGTGATCCGCTGCCGTAGGAAAACGCCTTCACCATCACCATGATGCGGGTACCGGCCGGGATCAGGGAGCGGAAAAAATTCAGGTTATGCACCAGGGCATTGAGGTCAATTTCCAGCACCGTCTGATGTACCTTCTCTTCCAGAAAAGCAGAAATGTTCTCAAACCTGAACTCCCGGGATCCTTTGAGCAAAACGGCCTGATCGACAAACTCCGGGGATCTTACCTGCGCCAGGAAACTTTCTGTTGACAGATAAAACCTGCTTTCCCCGGGGAAAAGGTGCCGGTACTCCAGCAGGTCGGGACCGATTCCGTAAAAACGATTGATGCCGTACTTCCCGATCATATCGGCCACCTCCCTGTACAGTATCTCTCCGGGCACACCGCTCTGGCGGATATCGGAAAGGATCAGTGTTCGTTTTCCGTGCTGGTTCTGGCGGGACAGATACTCCAGCCCCACCCGCAGGGATACCACATCGGAATTATAACTGTCATTGATCAGGGTACAACGATTGATCCCCTTTTTCAGCTCCAGACGCATGGCCACGGGGACCAGTTTTTCCATTCGCCGGGCAATCCATTCCGGATCATATCCCTGCCAGAGAAGAAAAAGCCAGGCATGAGCCGCATTTTCCACCGATGCCCTGTCGGTAAAAGGTATGGCCAGGTGAACGCTGCGCCCCCGGTACACCCCCTCCAGCCGGGTGACCTGATTCCGGCTGTCCACCGAGGTGATCTGCAGATCGGCTCTGCCCTTCATCGACCAGGTGATCTTTTGTCCGTCTGCCAGGAAGGGACTTTTCTCCAGTGCCTGCACAATGTGCTCGTGATCGGCGCAGAAAAACAGGGCAGTACTTCCCCGGAACAGTTCCAGTTTTTCCATGGTCTTTTCTTCCATGGAGGCAAAATTTTCCTGATGCGCTTCCAGCACATTGGTAATGATTCCATAGTCGGGGTGCAGTATACCGGCCAAACGGCTCATTTCACCCGGCCGGGAAATACCGGCCTCAAAGATTCCCATCCGGTGGGCGGGCTCAAGCATCCAGACCGACAGAGGGACCCCGATCTGTGAATTATAACTACGCGGACTCCTCACCAGGCGCATCTTTTCCTGAAGCACCTGGAACAGCCATTCTTTCAGAATGGTTTTTCCGTTGCTTCCGGTAATGGCAAGCACCGGATGGGCAAACTGCCGGCGATGGTGACCGGCCAGCTGTTGCAGGGCCGTCAGGGGATCGTCCACACTCACCCAGGCCGCCCCTTCCCAGGAAGGGATCTGAAATCCCGTACGAACCAAAAAGTTCCTGATGCCCTGCTTATAGGCAGCTTCCAGATAATCATGTCCGTCGGCCCTCATTCCGCGTATGGCAACAAATACCGAATCTCCGGGCATCACCACCTGGCGGGTATCTGTCACCACCCTGCGGATGGTCCGGCTCCCGTCACCGGTCAGTGTGCCTCCCGTAATGCGGTTGATCTCGTTGAGCTGGTAACAGGCCATAGTCAGGTGTTTTTTTCTTCCGTTTCTTCCCGCAACTCATTATAACAGCGCCGGCACAGAGGTTCGTACAGTTCCTTTTCCCCCAGCAGCAGCACCTGATCATCATGGCTCTTCCGGTGCGAATACTGGGCAAGATTTCCGCAGCGGACACAAACGGCATGGACCTTGGTAATGTATTCCGCCATAGCCATAATATCGGGCATTGGGCCAAAAGGTTTGCCCTTGAAATCCATATCGAGGCCCGCTACAATAACTCTTATACCACTGTTGGCCAATTGATTGCAAACATCCGCCAGTCCCCTGTCAAAAAACTGGGCTTCATCAATTCCCACCACCTCCACGCCACCCGTAAGCAGAAGAATATTCCCCGAACCCGCCACCGGGGTTGAGCGGATGGCATTGGAATCGTGCGATACCACTTCGTTTTCCGAATACCTCACATCCAGCATGGGCTTGAAAATCTCCACCCGCTGATTGGCAATCCGGGCTCTTTTCAGCCGTCGGATCAGTTCCTCGGTTTTCCCCGAGAACATCGATCCCGTGATCACCTCGATCCATCCCCTGCGTGAAGCGGGATCTACAGGATTTTCAAGAAACATGGTATAAGAATTTCTGATATTAATCGTTACCTTTACAAAAGTAAGGAAAAAGGCAAATGCACCATGGAAAAGAGGAACAAGTATACACCGCTGGTTGAAATTATCCATGAAACTGCCCGCCTGCTGGAGAATGCCGGCGGGAAAAGCGCCTTACCGGCTCTGGAAAGGGACCTGATCCTGGAAAAACTCAGGGCCGTGTACGATGCGCTTTCGCGCGAAGCCGGCGGTTCAGAAAAAACAGACGATTTTCCTCAACATGAAGAAGGTGCAGAATCAGGCCGGGAAAAGCCTTCCGAAGAACCACCCGATGAAACCTCCCTGGCTGCTTCCCCCTACCATGATGCCCGTGCCGGAGCGGAACCCGAAGAAAAACCCCAACTGGCTGAAAGGGAAAACACGGAAAGCAGGCGGGAAAGTACGGAAACCGGAAACGGTAAAAAAAAGCAGCCTCTGATCGTGGCCGACCGGATAAGCCAGCCCAGGGCTTTCAGGAACGAAGCGCTGGGACAGCATATGATCAGGGAAGATGTTTCCCGCAAGCTGAAGTCAAAACCCATCGACGATATTTCCAGAGCCATCGGGATCAACGACAAATTCCACTATATCAGGGAACTGTTTGCCGGAGATCCCGATCTGTATGAGAAAACCATCCGGACACTGAATGAAGCGCAGAATTTCAACCAGGCTTTTGAATTCCTGAACCGGAATTTCGACTGGGATATGGAAAATCCCTCCGTCCAGCATCTGCTGGAACTGACCCGAAGAAAATTCATCACTCCGGAAGATGAGTAAGCTGATCCTGGTCGCCACCCCCATAGGAAATCTGGATGATATTACCCGGAGAGCCGTTCACACGCTGGAAAAGGCGGATATTATCCTGGCGGAAGATACCCGAAAAACCGGTATTTTACTGAAACATCTGGGCATCAGCAAGAAAATATTGCCCCACCATGCATACAATGAACATAAATTCCTCACATCCATCGTGCAACGGCTCCGGGAAGGAAACACCGTGGCCCTGGTCACCGATGCCGGAACTCCCGGAATTTCCGACCCCGGGTACCTTCTGGTGAGGAAATGCCTGGATGAACACATCGAAGTAGAATGCATGCCTGGCCCCACAGCCTTCGTCCCTGCCCTGGTGCTTTCCGGGCTTCCCATCGACCGTTTCTGTTTCGAAGGTTTCCTTCCCGCCCGGAAGGGCAGAAATAAAACCCTTGAAAAACTGGCTGATGAAACCCGAACCCTGGTTTTCTACGAATCCCCTCATCGTTTGTTGCGTACCCTGGACGATCTCAGCACATTTTTCGGAGGTTCCCGCCGGATAAGTATCTCCAGGGAACTGACCAAAATCCATGAAGAAACCCTGAGGGGCACCCTGGATGAGTTGCGGGAAATCTTCCGGCAACATCCTCCCCGGGGCGAGCTTGTGATCGTGGTGGAAGGAAAACGGTAAATCCTGCCTGCCATACCGTACGTAAACGTACACCGGGTGTCCTCTTTCGGGGCATTTTCCAGGTCAGAAAAAACTGATAAACCTTTGCTATTTGTATGATTACATGTGTTTTACAATCATTGGCATGCTATATGTTGAATAAACAGGCAGAGGAGAAAATCATTAAAAAACAAAACCATGAAAAAACTGATGACAGAAAAGAACGGGTTTCCCAAGCCTCTGGGAATGTTGATCATCATGGTAATCATTATGGTCACTTCATTTGTGAACCTGGTTTTTTCAGGCGACGGCCCTTCCACTGGATTTCAGGAAGTTCACCAGGTAAATGAAGTAATCTTCACACCGTCTCCCCGGGTGTAGTCACCGCACCCTGTCCCGGCATGATCCCTGCCCTGTGGCTGCACCAGATCTGCCGGAAACCATATAATATCCGCATAAAAGAGGCTGTCTCAAAAGGGCAGCCTCTTTTTTTTATATGTACACTACCGTACGAACCTGTCCTGATTTCATGCAATTTTAACAATCATTTAAATAAGAACTGAATTGTATTATTCTGATTATTTGATAGTTGATCATTATGGCATGCCATATGACCCGGATTATACGATCATCAAAAGCTGGAGGAATCACCATGAAAAAAACGATGCATTTCAAATGTACGGGAACCATCCTGTTATTATGGTTCCTGGTGTGCAACGGTTGCCATGCCCAGCAAACCCCTGTTTCAAAAAAACATCACGGGACAGACCATTACCTGGCCTCCTGGATCAGGCACAGAGAAATGGCCGGACTATCAGGGGAATCGGATCAGTATATGGCTGCCATACGGCTGAAGGATATCACCGAACTTGAGCCCTGGATGCTGGATCCGGCAACCTGGGGAAATGATTCCATGAGCCGGATGTTGCGATGTTGGTTTTCGGGACATAATACCCTGACACACCTGGAAAAATGGATGCTGGAACCACCTGAACCCGGTGAAAAACCAGAATAACGGACTCACAAGTCACGGGGAACGGGGATCTTATAAATCTCTTTCTCCAGAAAATGTTCGATACGGGAGAAGTATCTTTTTTCTTCCGGTTCCACCAGGGTGATGGCTACACCACTGGCTTTGGCCCGGGCCGTGCGTCCAACCCGGTGGATATAATCTTCGGGGTCACGGGGAACATTAAAATTCACCACCAGGTCAATTCCAACAATATCGATGCCTCTTGACAGCAGATCGGTAGCCACCAGCAACTGGATGTTCCGGTTTCGGAACTGCCTCAGAACTTCATCCCGCTGGGGCTGGGTCAGGTCGGAATGAATTGCCTTCGCGGATAACCCGATGGATTTCAACTCCTTTTCCAGCTGAGAGGCCATTCGTTTGGTGGAGGTAAACATCAGCACGGTCTGGAGCTCTTTCCCCTGCAGGAGTTGCCTGATAAGAGGGATCTTTTTCTGAGGGGGAATAAAATAAGCGGCTTCCAGCACTCCCTCAGCCGGTTTCGAAGGGGCAATATTTACCTCCACGGGATGGTACAGGATTTTTTTGGCCAGTTTACGGATATCCGACGGCATGGTAGCCGAAAACAGGAGGTTTTGCCTTACCCGTGGAAGAAAGGTCAGTATCTGAACGATGTCATCATAAAAGCCCATATCCAGCATCCTGTCGGCTTCATCTAAAACCAGGTGTTTCAGGTGGTCCAGTTTCAGGATGCCCAGGTTCAGATACGAGAGAAGTTTGCCCGGGGTGGCAACCACCATATCGGTCTGCATTTCCAGCGCCCGTTTTTCTTTTTCCCAGGCCACCGCATCTCCCCCGCCGTATACCGCTATGGAACTTACCGGAGTGAAATAGGCCAGCCCCTGAAGCTGCATATCGATCTGCTGGGTCAGTTCACGCGTTGGGGCAATAATCAGGGTGTCGATCCCTTCCTTTTTTCCGTCTTCCAGAATATGATGCAATACGGGCAACAGATAGGCAGCGGTTTTACCTGTTCCCGTCTGTGCACAACCGATCAGGTCCTTCTTTTCCAAAATGGCAGGAATGGTCTGTTCCTGTATGGGAGTGGGCTCGGTATACCCCATAGCTTCCAGACCTTCCATGATCTCTTTTCTCAGTTTAAAATCTTCAAATTTCAAGGGAGTCTTTTCTTTTTGTTATTAATATTGAATTGTATTTTAATTATATTAATTTATATATTAATATTATTAATCTATATATTAATATTTTTGATATTTTATGTATTAAAATAAAAATCTTTTTTCACTTTTTTCGGAACATCAGGCAGTTTACCGGAACAGCAAATCATGGATTTTCATAATCACGGGTATTGCCATCCCTCCGGCGGCGATCTTGATGGTATAGCCCGGTAACGCTGGCATCAGCCCGTTCCGCAGAGCAGGAACAAATCCCTGACTGAAGGAAAGATGAACCGTACCGAAAAACAGGATTACCAGGGTCCCCAGACTCAGGCTAATGATACTGAAGGGAATATTCCTGTTCCATTCCAGTTCGCCGTGCCGCCCCACATACCAGGCGGCCAGTGGATAACTGTACATGAATCCGCCCTGGGAACCGGTCAGTACCGATAATCCGGATTCTTCTCCGGCAAAAACGGGTACTCCGGCCACACCCAGAACCAGGTACAGCAGGGAAGCCCCCACCCCGATCCACCTGCCCAGAAGCAGCGCCACACATAACACGGCAAAACTCTGACCGGTCACCTGAATCAGGGAATCGTTCCATGGCACGTAAAAATGGATCTGGGCAAAGAAAGCCATGATCAATACACCGGCGGGTATCCACACCAGATAATTAAAAATCCTGCGGTGTTTCTTCAGATCCATGGGCAACTCAGTGAAACAAAAGTAGTAAAAATATCCGGCATGGCTGAATCAAAGGCAGGGGTTACTGAATACCGGTCCGGATCATCCACCCGGCCTGCCGGCCTTTCACAGCGGAGATCTTTCCTGATCGTACATCATTGGGAACCTCAATAAAGAAGTGGAACCGCACATCCCCCACCCGCAATATCTTCCCGTCAAGGGACCCTCCGTAATAATAGTCAATTGGGGTTCCCCCTACCGAAGACAGGCGGCCTTTTTTCACCTCCCCGTCCATTTCCGGAAAATAATCCAGTTCCACACTGCCCACCCTTTTCAGTTTTCCAGCCCGTGCATCGCCCAGGTAAGGATCGAAATATTCCAGTGCCACTTCCCCAATGGCCGAAAGTTTCCCGGCCCGCCGGGCATCATGGTAATAAACGATATCCACCTCATTCATCGATATGACCTTCCCATATTCGGGTCCTATAAGGGTGGAATAGGCAAACGCCCCTTCCCCGCTGGCCTTCAATACCGGATTCCCCCTGTCATCTACCGACAAAATGACCTGGCCGTTGTTTCCCACCCGTATCAGATCAATGAGAAAATGTTCTCCGCCGGGAGCCACATGCATTACCAGCGGCCCGGGCATCTGTGCGTTCACGGGCCGGTTCAGGAAAAACCCCACACCAAGCAGGATGATGTACAGGAAATGTTTCATGGTAACAAACTTCGGTCAAAAGTAATGATTTTCCGGCGTGTGTTTTTTATATTTGTTGTTTTTTCAGGCCATGGCTCTGTATACCCATCTTTTCTTCGACCTGGACGGAACGCTCTGGGACATTGAACGCAACACCCGAATTACCCTGGAGCAGATCGTACACCATATAAACCATGAACCGCTGACGGCACTTAGTGACCGGTTTATAGAACGGTATCATGTGAACAACGACCGTTTATGGGAACTGTACAGGAACCAGGGAATTGAGAAGGATAAGCTGAGATGGTACCGGTTTTATCTGACCCTGAAAGACCTGGGCATTGACAGCATGGCTATGGCCCGGGAACTGGACCGTGCCTATATTGAAAAATCCCCCCTGCAAACCAGCCTGATCGCACACAGCCGGGAGGTTCTGGAATACCTCACAGGAAAAGACTATCATATGTACATTGTCACCAACGGTTTTAACGAGGTACAGTTCAGAAAGATCAGGGAAAGCGGGCTGGAGGAATTTTTCCGTGGAATGATCACCTCAGAAATGGCCGGGTTTCTGAAGCCCCACCCCCGGTTCTTCGAATACACCCTCTCACAGACAGGTGCCGGCAGGGAAAGGAGCCTGGTTATTGGAGACAGCCTGGAAGCTGACATTCAGGGAGCCATGGATGCCGGTCTGCACGCCGTATATTTCAACAGAAGCCAAAACGGGAAGGTTCCCGAAGGGATCCGGGTTATTCATACACTGACCGAACTGAAGGAATTTCTCTGATCAGAAGGGAACATCCGGTTCATTCTCATCCGAACCTCCCCCGCCCTGTGAAATGCCGAGGTCATTATCTTCATTCATCTTCGAGGTACGGGTCAGCACAGCGGGCATGTCATCCAGTATCGGGCTGATCATTTCTTCATCCATTTCCACGAATTTGGCCATGGTGTCCTTGAACCTCAGCCTGACATCGCCTATCTGGCCGTTCCTGTGCTTGGCCACGATGATCTCGGCCACTCCTACCAGCGAGTTTCCTTCCTCATCGGAGGTCAGTCCGTATCGTTCGGGGCGGTGAATGAATATCACCAGGTCGGCATCCTGTTCAATGGCCCCCGATTCCCTCAGGTCGGACAATTGCGGACGTTTATCGCCCGACCGTAGCTCCACCGAGCGGTTGAGCTGCGAAAGGGCAATGATGGGAATATCCAGTTCCTTGGCAATGGCTTTGAGTGAGCGGGAAATATTGCTTACCTCCTGCTCCCGGCTGCCGCGGCCATCGCCCGTACCGGTTATCAGCTGCAGATAATCGACAAACACGGCCTGTATCTGGTGCTGGATTTTCAGCCGGCGGCACTTAGCCCGCAGTTCGAAAAGGGAAATGGCCGGTGTGTCGTCAATAAAGATGGGGGCATCCACCAGTTTTTTAATCTTGATATCCAGCTGCTGCCATTCGTATTCGTGCAGTCTGCCGTTTCTAATCTTGTCGGCAGGAAGTTCCGTTTCGCTGACTATCAGGCGGTTTACCAGCTGGATCGACGACATTTCCAGAGAAAAGATGGCAATGGGCCGCTTGTGTTCCACGGCAATATTGCGGGCCATGGTCAGGGCAAAAGCGGTTTTCCCCATGGAAGGGCGGGCGGCAACGATAATCAGGTCGGACTTCTGCCAGCCCGAGGTAATGCGGTCGAGACGGGTAAATCCCGAAGGTACCCCGCTCAGGCTGTCTTCCCTTTTTCCTGCTTCCTGTATCTGATGGATGGCTTCTTTGATCAGCACATCGAGGGAAGAGGTCTCCTTCTTGATGTTCCCCTCGGCAATCTCAAACAGTTCCTGTTCGGAAAAATCCAGCAGATCGTCCACATCAATGCTTTCATCATAGGCCCGGGTCTGTATTTCCGAAGCCACCCGGATGAGCTCACGCTGAATGTACTTCTGGGCAATGATGCGGGCATGGTATTCCACATGAGCTGCCGAGGCCACCCGGCTGGTAAGCTGGGTAAGATAATGAGGTCCACCCACTTCATCGAGCTGGTTCCTGGTTCTCAGGTCCTCAGTCACCGTCAGCAGGTCGATAGCCATTTCACGTGAAGAAAGGCTGACAATCGACCGGTATATTTTCTGGTGCGCTTCCTTATAGAAACTTTCAGGCTTCAGAATATCCAGGATGGATATGACGGCATCCTTTTCCAGCATGATAGCCCCCAGTACGGCTTCTTCCAGGTCAACCGCCTGAGGGGGGATTCTTCCAATATCCACGCTGACCGGGTCAATGCGGGGTTTTTTCTGATTTTCTCTTTTCTGGGCCATTAAGGGTCATTTTTCAGGTCCAAAGGTACGGAATTGAAACCGGCACCGGCAACCCAAAAAGGCAATATTATGAACAGAATGTCAAATAACCGGACTAACTATTGTTGATAACCGGTCATTCAGGTGTAAATACTCCTGTTAATAAGAACAGGGGTGTATAACATGAGAGGATTTTTTGCATTTTGTCAGCAAATTAAGTAAACCTTTTTTTGTGAATTGCGTCAAAAGGGTATAATCAAAAAATCTGATTCATTATCACTGTTATCCGACTAAATTGTAAAGTCGGTATTTTTTCTTTTGTAATGCCCATAAACAGGGCATTGGTTTTTCATTTTTCAAATTGACCTCCCCCCATATCTTTAGTAAATAGGGCCAGT
>DSCJ01000001.1 GCA_011049175.1 Bacteroidota bacterium
GGATTTAATAAACAATTAATGGAGATTGTTTATTAAATCCTGAAATTGAAAAAAAACATAAATTTACAATGCAAAGCTACGAGAAGAAGATTCAGCCCAGACACACTCAATGGAACACTACCCAATTTATTTATTCTAATATATTCTATAACATATTAAATTTATACTACCGAAGGTGTGATATGCGCCTACTTTTGCGTGAAAGCAAAAAGGATTTTTTTTAATTTTACATATCCAAGTATATCTATATATAAAAAATTAGAATCAAAAAAATAGTCCATGAGCACCCGCAGGGATTTTATTAAAATTGCCGCCACAGGATTGGGGGGATTGGCTCTGGGGGCGGGATCGGTTGCGTGGTTCCGGGGTACATCCAGATGGGCTGAAACGGCTGCAAAAGCTGCGGCCGGTTTTCAGGGCAGGTTCACTACCTACTGTGAAATTTGTTTCTGGAACTGCGCCGGCTGGACCTATACGGATGAGGAAGGCAGAATTACCAGAATTACAGGGAATGCCGGCGATCCTCATTGCCATGGAAGGCTTTGTCCGAGGGGTACCGGTGGTGTAGGGGCTTATTATGATGAGGATCGGTTGCGTACCCCGTTGATCCGGAAAGAAGTAAACGGGAAGCAGAAATTTGTGCCTGCCGGATGGGACGAAGCTCTTGACCTGGTGGCTGAACGGCTGAAAGAAATTTCCCGGAAACACGGTCCTGAAAGTATTGCCCTGTTCAACCACGGATCCCCGGGCGACCATTTCGGGCATCTTCTGAAAGCCATGGGTTCAAATAACATCACAGCTCCTTCGTTTGCCCAGTGCCGGGGGCCCCGCGATACAGGATGGTATGTTACCTTTGGTACCGGAGTGGGATCGCCTGAACCTACCGATATACGTGATACCCGGTGCCTGGTCCTGATCGGCTCCCATATCGGTGAGAACATGCATAACGGACAGGTGCAGGAAATGGCCGATGCCATTGACAGGGGGGCTACTTTGATTACGGTCGATCCCAGGTTTTCCACCGCCGCATCAAAATCCAGGTTCTGGCTTCCGATCAAGCCATCCACCGATCTGGCCCTTCTGATGGCGTGGATCCATGTATTGATCTATGAAGAACTGTACAACCGGGACTATGTGGAAAGGTATACCTACGGTTTTGATCTGCTGAAAGAGCATGTCTGGAACATGACTCCCGAATGGGCCTACGGCATTACCACCCTGCAACCTGCTCTGATACGTGAAACGGCCCGTCAGATGGCCAATGCAGCTCCTTCTGTTATTGTTCATCCCGGAAGACATGTGACATGGTATGGCGATGATACCCAGAGAGCACGGGCTATTGCCATTCTGAATGCCCTGCTGGGTTCCTGGGGATCGAGAGGAGGTTTCTATTTTGCCGAATCGGTGCCGGTACCCAACTATCCGCATCCTGAATACCCCACACCGGCCTGGTCGTGGCAGGATCTGCAACGTGAAAAATATCCCCTGGCCGGGTTGGCTGTTTCCAATGTCCTTGTGGAGGCTTCTCTGAAGGAAACGGAAGCAAACAGAAGGATCAGGGCCTGGATGGTGGCCGGAACCAACCTTCCTCTGACTATTCCCCTGAAGGAAACCCTGGAGCAGGCTATGCAGGATGTTGAATTTTTACTGGTAGTGGATACCATGCCCATGGAGATTACCGGTTATGCCGATGTGGTGCTTCCGGAGTGCACCTATTTGGAAAGATACGATTCCCTTCGCTCGTCGGCCCACCGCGAACCGAACATTGCCCTTCGCATGCCGGCTGCCGAACCCATGTACGATTCCAAACCTTCATGGTGGATGGCCAAACAACTGGGCGATCGCCTGGGTCTGGGAAGTTATTTTAATTACGCTGATTATACGGACGTGCTGGAATGGCAGTTACAGCAACTTGGCACTTCTCTGGAAGAGATGAAAAAAACAGGGGTTAAAAAATTCCCGCGCACCTCGGGTCCGCTGTACTTTCAAAAAGGTGAAAACTATACTTTCAATACAAATACCGGGAAGATTGAGCTGTATGCCACTGAACTGGCAGCCACCGGGTACGATCCCATGCCGGTATATACTCCTCATGAGGAGCCTCCGCCCGGGTATTACCGTTTGATTTACGGAAGAGCCCCCATGCATACCTTCAGCCGTACGGCCAATAATCCGAATCTTACCGATCTGATGGACCAGAACGATGTGTGGGTGAATCCGCGGGTGGCCAGACTCTGGGGATTAGAGAACGGACAGTATGTATACCTGAAGAATCCGGAAGGAATCGTTTCAAGTTTTCCTATCAGGGTGAGGATTACCGAGCGGATCAGATGGGATTCGGTATACATGGTGCACGGATTCGGTCACAGCTGGAAAAAACTGAGCCGCGCCTACGGAAAAGGGGCCAATGATACCGAGCTCATGTCGAAGGTGACCATTGACCCGGTGATGGGAGGAACCGGCATGCGGGGCAATTTTGTCACTTTTGTTACCGAAGAACCTGTTGCAAAGGAGGCTGAATCATGAGATACGCCATGGCTATCGACACAAAAAAGTGTGTCGGCTGCAGTGACTGCGTTGTAGCCTGCCAGACCGAAAATAACGTTCCCATAGGCTACTGCCGTGACTGGGTGGTGGAAAGCGTAGCCGGTACCTACCCGTTGGTTGAACTCGAGATCAGGTCGGAGCGATGCAACCATTGCGACAATGCCCCCTGCGTGCGATGTTGCCCAACGGGAGCCAGTCATATCGTGGAAGGGGGAGTGGTAATGGTAACCCCGAACAAATGCATTGGCTGCGGAGCCTGTATCCAGTCATGTCCCTATGATGCCCGTTATTCTCATCCTGATGGGTATGTGGATAAGTGTACCTTCTGTTATCACAGGCTGGTGAAGGGGGGAAGACCGGCCTGCGTGGAGGTATGCCCTACCAGATGCATGTATTTCGGCGATCTGGACCAACCCCAGTCGGAAGTATCGCAGATCCTGGCCCGAAGGAAATGGAAAGTGCTGGCACCTGAGGCGGGAACCCGCCCGCAGGTGTATTTTTTGGTTTGATCTTTTACAACAAACGGTTTGTTATGAAAGAAGAATTGTTTGTCAGCGGAAGGAATATACCCAACATTGATCCGCACCTGAATATCTGGCACTGGCAGATCCCGTTATACCTGTTTCTGGGTGGGCTGGCAGCAGGACTCATCTTTTTTGCCGGGTTGTATACCATTCTGAACAAAGAGAAAGAATTTCCCACGGCTGTTAAGCTGGCCAGCTTTATAGCCCCCCCTGCTCTCGTGATCGGCCTGTTCATGCTTTTTCTCGACCTGAAACACAAGATGTATTTCTGGCAGCTGTATACCACCTTCCGGATCGAGTCGCCCATGTCGTGGGGTGCATGGACGTTAATGGCCATCACTCCCCTGTCATTTATCTGGAGTGCCAGTTACCTGAAAGAGGTGGTGCCGGGATGGGACTGGAAGAACAAATGGCTCGACCGCTTTGAAGCCTGGGTGATCGGTCACCGGAAACAACTGGCCTGGATTCAGGTGGTACTGGCGGTTATTCTGGGAGTTTACACAGGGATCCTGCTGTCGGCATTCAATGCCCGTCCCCTGTGGAACACTTCTATCCTGGGTTTTCTGTTTCTGACATCAGGACTTTCCACGGGAGCCGCCACCATCATGTGGATGTCAAAAAACCATACCGAGAGGAAGGTCTTTGGAAGGATTGATTTCCTGCTCATTGTGATCGAACTCTTTTTCATTACCCATATGTTGATGGGCTTTCAGGCGAGCACAGAGGTACAGATACAGGCTGCATCCCTCTTTCTGGGAGGTGATTTTACGGTCTCGTTCTGGGTTTTTGTGATCGTTCTGGGTCTGGTTTTCCCCGGTGTACTGGAAGTGCTCGAGATTCGGGGATATCGCATACCCGTAGCTATTCCTGCCCTCTGCATTCTGATCGGAGGGCTGATTTTCAGGTTTATAATGGTAGAGGCCGGACAGGTAACAAGATATTTGTATTAAAATGGAACATCCAATGAAGGCACCAAACAGGAATGACAGGAGCACACGGTATCTGAATCCCTATCTGGGAGGGGTATTGCTGGGTTTGTTGCTGTTGATGACTTATTTTATTACCGGGCGCGGGCTGGGGGCCAGCGGGGCGGTAAAAAGTACCGTGGTGGCCACGGTGAGTGAGATTACGCCTGATTATGCACACCGGTCGAATTACTACAGCCAGTTCATCAGCGATGATGAAAGTCCGTTGAACACCTGGCTGATGTTCGAGGTATTGGGAGTGCTGGCCGGGGCATTTCTTTCCGGAGCACTGGCCGGAAGATTGAAGCTCAAGGTGGAACATTCCCCGGGAATTACTGCCGGAACACGCCTGGCGGCTGCCACTCTGGGCGGTTTTCTGTTCGGACTGGGCTCGCAATTCGGACGGGGGTGTACCAGCGGGGCAGCCCTGAGCGGTTCGGCCTCTCTCGCCCTTTCGGGTTTCCTGGCTATGATGGGAATTTTTGGAACGGGTTATGCCATTGCATGGATATTCAGAAAGATATGGGTTTAAAAAGAAAAACAACCAGGATATGGGACCACTGATACCACAGGGAGTTATTGATCCGGCATGGAACAATGTGTTCGCTCTGCTGATAGGTCTGGCCTTCGGATTTATTCTTGAGTCCAGCGGCTTTTCTTCCAGCAGGAAACTGGCCGGTGTTTTTTATGGTTACGACTTTGTTGTACTGAAGGTTTTCATGACGGCGGTCATGGTATGTATGATCGGACTGCTTTATTTCGATTATATGGGATGGATGAAGCTTTCGTCCATTTATATATTGCCCACCTTTCTGTATTCGGTGATCATTGGCGGAGTGATTATGGGCTTCGGATTCATTCTGGGTGGATACTGCCCGGGAACAAGCTTCTGCGGCGCGGTTATAGGGAAAATAGATGCCATGTTTTTTACGGTGGGATTATATTTGGGTATTTTGTTTTTCTCGGTCCTGTATCCGGTATTTGAAAAAATTTACCATGCCGCGAACCTGGGACCGGTACAGGTGCATGATCTGATCGGTATTCCGGCTGCCTGGTTTGCTTTTGCCTTTCTGGTGGCCGGGTTGATTGCATTTTTTGTGGTTTCGAAAATCGAAGCACGGGCAAAGAAGGTTGAATATTAACACATGATGATGAAGGATAAAGCATACTGGATCCTGGCAGCTGTCCTGCTGATGCTCGGAGGGGGACTGCTGGTTTTTTCACCTGCCGGAAAACCCGATGAACTGCCTCCTGAAGAGTTATTCCGGGCAATGCATGACTCCTCTCGATTCCTTCATACGGATGAAGTGACGCGAAGAATCATTGAAGAAGATCCTTCTTTATTGCTGATCGATGTTAGAAACTCCGAAAGTTTCCGGTCGTTCAGCCTTCCCGGAGCCGTAAACATTCCTGTGACCGACCTTCTGTTGCCGGAATGGGAAGATTACCTGAGGGCACCGGGAATGGAAAAGGTGCTGTATTCCAATGACGATATCATGGCCGGGCAGGCATGGATTCTTTGCACCAGGGTCGGTATAACCGATCTGTATATTATGCGTGGAGGCCTTAACCTGTGGGCCGATCATATCCTTGTTCCGGAAGCTCCTCCGGAAACCGCTTCCATGGAACTGACTGACCGGTACCGCTTCCGGCTGGGAGCCCGGTTGTATTTTACCGGAGGAACGGGTGCTGAGGTTTCGGTTATGCAGGCCGAACCCATTCCGGTAGTCAGGCGAGAGAAAAAAACTACCATCCAGGGAGGATGTTAAATTAACGTAAGGAAAATGAAAAACACGGCAAAAATCATCCTGACCTTACTTTTTGTTTTTATCGTTCTGGTTTTTCTGTTTTCAGGAAGGAATCAACTCCGGTATACCCTCAGTGCGGAAGAAGTATTACTGGAAATAATAAAGGAAGATTATGACATGTCACCCCGGGAGGCCAATGAAATTTCTGTGAATAAAGAGAAAACAACGGTTTTTATTGATCTGCGTGATCCGGTGTTGTACGATAACGGACACCTGGACCAGGCTGTAAACATACCTTCCGGGAAACTGCTTGACAGGCACTTCATGAAGATGCTCCGGAATTTCCACGATGAAGGCCTGACGATGGTGCTTTACGGACAAGATCATCGCGAAGCTGTCGGTCCGTTTCTGTTTCTCAGACAAACGGGTTTTAACCGGTTAAAAATATTAACGGGAGGATATGATTATTTTCAACGTGTTGCTGCCTCAGGTAACGGGGTGGAAGAACTTCCTGAACGGGTTTCTGAAGAGCCACGTTATGATTTTGCCGCTCTGATCGAAGAAATTGGGGGAGCCCCGGGTCAGGTTCAGCAGGCTATTGCACAGCCGGTGATCCCTGTAAGACGGGAGAAAACCACCACAATACAGGGAGGATGCTGATCAATTTGACCTGATGCAACTTTTCAGGATTTCCAGAAAACGGATCTCTTTTTCAGGTTCCTGTGCCGGATCCCAGATTGCAAGGGGTGAAAGGTGCCACTGATGCCATACCTTTTCCAACAGGGCAGTTCTGACCACAAGCAAAAGGTAAATTCCTGCATATGTTTGCCGGTGGTTGAGAAATGGACCCCAAAGTTTACCTGTCAGGTCAAATGGTCCGATTTCATCGATAACGATCAGGGAAGTTGTTTCAGGAGTGGCAGAACCAAGTATCCCGTAACCTTCTTGCATCGTTCCGGGATTGAACCAGAACCGGCCCAGCTTGATCCATCCTTCTGTGGCCTCTTTTCTGCAGAATGGCAGGGAATGGTTCTCACCGATAAATTCCAGGTCGTATCCTGTATGGCGGTTCCGTTCGTAAAGGGCTGGGGTGGTCCATCCTTTCAGCCGGCCGGTATAATCCGGCAGGTTGCCGATCACTGAACGCAGGGCAGTGGTTTTTCCCGAGCGGGTTTCTCCGGTAATAAAAAAGACCGGATGTGCTTCCATGTCCTTTAGTTCACCTGATCCAGCGCCTGGGAAAGATCACTGATCAGGTCTTCCACGTCTTCTATTCCAACGCTTAGCCGTACCAGCCCGTCGGTTATATCGGCCTCCAGGCGGGCTTCTGATGAAAGGGAGGCATGGGTCATGGAAGCCGGATGCTGTATCAGGGTTTCCACTCCACCGAGGGATACCGCCAGGGTGGCGAGCTGTACCGAATTGATCATTTGTTCGCCCGCATCAAATCCTCCTTTCAGTTCAAAACTGATCATAGCTCCCGGTCCCCGCATTTGTTTTCTGGCCAGCTCATACTGCGGATGTGATTTGAGGCCGGGGTATCTTACCCACTTGATTTTCGGATGTTGTTCCAGCCAGTGAGCAATCGTTATGGCATTTTCCTGGGCTTTTTCCACTCTGAGTGAAAGGGTTTTGATCCCTCTGAGCACCAGATAGGCCTGATGAGGGTCCATGTTGAAGCCCAGATTCACCATAATATGTCGCAGTTGATGATAAAGGGTTTCCGTTGATGTGATTATGATTCCACCCACAACATCCGCATGTCCGTTCACAAATTTGGTTACCGAATGAAACACAACATCGGCTCCGAGTTTCAGGGGGTTTTGCAGAAAGGGGCTTGAGAAGGTATTGTCTACTACCACCAGGATATCATGTTCATGGGCCAGTTTTGCACATGCCTCAATATCACTGAGCTTTATGGTAGGATTGGCGGGTGTTTCAAGATACAGCAGGCGGGTATTGGATTTGATAGCTTTTTTGATCAGGTCTGTGTCAGAAGTATCCACATAGCTGTATTCCACACCGAACCGGGAGAAATCTTTTTCCATGATACTCCTGGAAGGTCCGTAAACGGATGAGGTGCTGATCATATGGGCTCCTGTTTGAAGCAGGCCCATATAAATGGCGGACACCGCGCCCATTCCACTACCGGTGGCAATAGCCCCGAATCCGTTCTCCAGCACAGCCATGTTTTCTTCAAGGGCCTGCAGCGTAGGATTCCCAATGCGAGTATAGATGTATCCTTTTTCTTTCCCGGCAAAACGGTTGGCTCCCTGCCGGGCATTTTCGAATGCAAAAGTGGATGTCTGATAAATAGGAACCGTGGCACTGCCAAAGTCATCGTCATAATGGCCTGCATGTACCATTTGCGTGTTGAAGCCTTTGTTTCGGATGTTTTTCATAAAAAGGGAGTTTATAAAACATTAAAGGCGGGAAATCCCGGCCCTGAACCATGCTTTATGCAGGCATGGAATTTAATTTTTTATCGTGTTTTTTACGTGTTTGGCCAGACTGTTTGCAAATATAAAATCATTCAGCACCTGGTTATCGGAATGAAGGATTTCCCGGTTTGTTCCTTCCCAGCACTTCATTCCGTTGGCTATAAAAACCACTTTGGATCCGATCTCCATAACAGAATTCATATCGTGGGTATTTACGATGGTGGTCATATTGAATTCTTCGGTCAGCTCCAGGATCAGTTTGTCGATTACGATGGAGGTTTTCGGGTCCAGTCCTGAATTCGGTTCATCGCAGAACAGGTATTTGGGATTCAGAGCAATGGCCCGGGCAATGGCCACCCTTTTTTTCATTCCTCCGCTCAATTCATCGGGGTAAAGATGGTTTGAGTTTTCCATGTTCACTCGTTTCAGGCAGAAATTGGCCCGTTCTTTCTTTTCTTCTGTAGTCATACGGGTGAACATGTCCATGGGATAAATAATATTTTCTTCCACGGTGAGTGAATCAAACAGGGCTCCACCCTGGAAGAGCATGCCAATTTCTTTTCTGATGGATTTTTTGTCTTTGAAATTCAGTTTGTTGAAAACTACTCCGTCGTAAATAATATCGCCTTCATCCACTTCCAGCAATCCCACAATGCACTTCAGCAAAACGGTTTTGCCTGATCCGCTCTGACCGATCACGAGGTTGGTTTTTCCCCGTTCGAAGGTGACGGTAATATCTTTTAGTACCGTTTCATTACTGAAATGTTTGGACACATGTACCACTTCAATCATGAGAGGATAAGCTGGGTTAAGATCACATTGAACAAAAGAATGAACACGGAACTGTGTACTACCGCACGGGTGCTGGAAACTCCCACCTCCAGCGAACCTCCGTAGGAATAATATCCGTAGTATGAGGAAATGCTGGTGATAAGGAAGGCAAAAACCACCATTTTAATCACGGAATAGGTGATATAAAACGGGATGAAAGCATATTGTATCCCGTAAATAAAATCGGTTGGGGTAATCACCCGGGTAAAAACAACGGCAAGCCATCCTCCGGCCACACCCACTACCATGCTGAAAAGCGTGAGCAGGGGGAATACCAGGATGCAGGCGATGATTTTCGGCAGGATCAGGTAACTGGCGGAATTAACGCCCATGATCTCCAGCGCGTCAATCTGCTCGGTAACCCTCATGGTCCCGAGTTCGGAAGCAATGTTTGAGCCAACCTTTCCCGCCAGAATCAGTGCTACCATGGTAGAGGAAAATTCCAGGATCATGGAATCGCGGCATCCCAATCCAATAAGATAGCTTGGAAGGAAGGGGTTTTCGGTATTATAGGCCGTTTGCAGGGTAATAACAGCTCCCATGAATACGGAAATAATCAACACGATACCCACAGAATTCAATCCCAGTGCTTCCATCTCACGCACTGTCTGCCGGTAGTACATGATTCTTTTTTCGGGTTTTGTGAATACTTTAAGCATAAGCTCATAGTATTTTCCCACATGGAAGAAAAGGCCCATAACCTGATGAATTTTGATGATAAAATTACTAATAATTTGCGAAAACCGGACGGTTCCCGGTTTAACACCATACGTGATCCTGTGGTGCCATCATTTATTTTTTTACCTTTGCAAACGCTAACCATTTTCTGTCTGCCTTCAACGCCAGACAGTACCAATCGACATGAGTAAAAAGGACCAATTCTGCGTGATTATGGCCGGGGGGATCGGAAGCCGTTTCTGGCCACTCAGCCGCAGTTCAAAACCGAAACAATTTCTCGACATTCTGGGTACCGGTAAAACCCTTTTACGGCAAACCTATGAACGGTTTGAAAAAATATGTCCAACGAAAAATATTTTTGTTGTGACCCATAGCGAGTATGAAGATTTGGTGCAGGATCAGCTTCCCGAGCTGGACCGCAAGCAGATTCTGCTGGAACCAATGCGTAAAAACACGGCTCCGTGCATTGCCTATGCCTGTTTCAGGATACATAAAATAAATCCTGAAGCAAAAATTGTGGTGGCGCCTTCCGATCACCTGATCATTAAAGAGAAAGAATTTGAAAAAACAGTTTATCAGGGATTTGAATTTGTCAGCCGGCACAATGCATTGCTTACGCTGGGAATTAAACCCAGCCGGATTGAAACCGGGTATGGATATATTCAGACGGCAAACGGAGAAAAATTCCCCGAATTCCCGAATTTGAAAAAGGTGAAAACCTTTACTGAAAAGCCGGATTATGAAATGGCCAGAGTGTTTTATGAAAGCGGTGATTTTTACTGGAATGCCGGCATCTTTTTCTGGTCTCTTCCGGCCATTATGCATGCTTTCAGCAAATACCTCCCCGATATGCACGGCCTGTTCGAGGAGCGGGAAGGTGTTTTCGGAACCCGGGTGGAAAAGGAGCATCTTGAAATTATTTACGGAAACTGCTCGAGCATTTCCATTGACTACGGTATTATGGAGAAGGCGGAAAATGTTTATGTGATCTGTTCCGATTTCGGGTGGTCTGATCTGGGAACCTGGGGATCATTGTACGAACATCTTCCGCATGATCAGCAGGGGAATGCTGTTTCAGGCGAAAATGTGATGATGTATGATGTACAGAAGTCCATCATTCAGGTAGAAGGTAAGAAACTGGTGGTGTTGCAGGGGCTGGATCATTATATTGTAGTAGACACAAAGGAAGCGCTGCTGATTTGCAGGAAGCATGATGAACAGCAGTTAAAACAGATTGTGAATGATGTGAAAATAGAGAAAGGGGAAGAGTTTCTCTAACAAAGGCATTGAAAAGAAAAACCCGGATATTGCATCCGGGTTTTTTCATGCGTAAACTTTCATATCAATATTCCCAGAGATCGTGTTCAAAGTTGAACAGCTCTTCTTTGATTCTTTCCGCTTCGAGCAAAGCAGACCGGCCGGTTTGGTACTGATTGATCAAACGGTTGTCGTACACGTTCGATTCTGCAATGATATAGCTGCTGAACCGGCGCTGCATGAACAGGTCGTCATAGGATATGCGGTGGGCGTCATTTGCCGGATTGAAAACTTCATGATTGGCCAGAGTGTTCCTGAAATCGGGGTAATAGGCCCAGAACACACGCACCTTATTGGTCATATTCGTTTCAGGATCGGTATAAATCCGGATGGGGCATATGCCCAGTATTCTGACCCGCATGATGGAATGTTTTTTATCGAAATACCATTCTTCCCACAGCATATACTGCATTATTTCGGAAGTATTGATATCTCTTACAATGGTTGTTTCCTTGTACTCGCCGGTTTCAGGATCCTGGATGGTGATGGTTTCTTCCCCAGCTCCGAATTTTTTATTGATATCGTCCAGGGTGACTTTTTCCACCATATTATACATATCGTCTCCGTTGTACACATCAATCACTCCGCTTTTGATCTCACCCATTAGTACATCGATCAGGCTGTAACGGTCTCCCATTGGGAATTTTGGGAAATACAGCACCTGGTTCATTTTTTCCCTCAAATCAACGATTCTCCATATCTGTTTTGACCACATGACATCGGCTTCCCGCAAATGGGGATATGGAATGGGTCTTTTGTCATGGATCCCTTTATCATACAGCCTTTTCACATCATCCTGAGCGGTGGCGAACTGACCGGCCACTATAATTAACAGGAGAATTAAGCCCAATACTTTTTTCATGATATACACCATTTAATTAGTTCAATTTTAAAATAACGGGAGGTAGTGGCCTTGTATTGCCATCGGGACCTACCGCCCTGATATCCTGGAAAACAACCTGATCTCCCCGACGCAGTCTGTCAAGCAGTTGCCTCTGTGCCTCAGTGATCCGGTTGCTGTTTGATTCTTCTTCCACGGTATAACCGCGGTCGTTTATGGATATCTTGAATCCGGTAATACGGAACGACAGTTCGAAATCAAAATCTTTCATAACGGCAAAAATCCCGGCCTGGGCCATCAGTTCGGCCTTGCTGATGTCTCCTCGTTCGCGTCCGGCCACCTGGGCAACAGGGTCGGGAACATTTTTGACCCGGAAAGGTTTTGGGGGCATGCGGCGCTGCACGCCGTCCACTTCAGCTATCACATTGACAATCACATCGGGTTTGCCGGCACGGCCCGGTCTGACAATATAGGAACTTCCGCTTACTTTCCGAATGGTTCCTCTGGAAAGGCTTACCCTGATTTTATCTTCAGCCACTCCCGGAACAGAAATATCTACGGGGTTATCCAATCCGGAATAGAATACGTTCATTTTTGTTGGAGAAACCACAAGGCTGGCTTCAGCCACCTGGTAAGTTGACCTGAACGGGTAATCAACCATGGACCCGTCGGGCGCCTGCAGTCTGATCAGACCTCCCCAGCGGCGTGAACCCAGGCTTCCGGGCTTGACAGAATAGATACCCCGCCCGTTTTTGTCGATGGGTAATTCAGTAAAATCTCCAACCATCTGGTAAGTGACCACTCCGTCGGCAGTTACAGTGGAATCGTAATTCCCCACCATGATCCGGGGTTTCTGTGTGGTGTCGGTGGCGGCAATAAACACTTCGGCCCGGTATTCATTTCCCCGGAGAATGTAATTTGAATTGGGGATGACGGTGGGCACCAGCTTATTAAATTTGAAAGAACCGGCTTCAATCTGGTTGTACAGATAATTCAGCGTTTCCGCTTCGGCATTCCTGATATCCACCTGTATTTTAGAAAGAATGGTTACCACTGCCACCAGAGGTAAAGCATGGAAATTGTGTATTTCCCAGCTTACCCGGCTGCCGTCCTTTTCAGTATAATCATCCGTATTCAGGCTGTTGGCAATAGACTCTCTGATATTGACAGCCTCCACGGCTACGATATCGTTCATAATAAACTCCCTGAAATCAACTATCAGGGCTTTCAGGTCATAGGCTTTACCGTTCTGATCGGCACCGATCAGAACTTCTGAGGGAATGTTGTTTTCATCAATTTTCTTGATCTCGCGGGTATGGATCTGCCCTCCGGCTACAGCCTCACTGTCTTTGCCTTCGGCTTTGGTTACAATCTCTAACTTCAGGTCCTGAATGTAATTGATCAGTTCATCGGCACGCTGTTTTACTTCATCTGCCCTGCGTTTCCATGGTCCGGCTTTAACGGGATTTGAAACCGCTTTTTCCGCAAAATCCTGATAAATCAGTTCATTCTTGGCAACAAAGTTGGCGGTGGTTTTGGTCAACCCTTCGTCAACAAGTTTAAATGCTTCGACGGCTTCCTTTGATACATTCAGTGCCAGCAGGGCAGTAAGCACCAAATACATCATGCCGATCATTTTTTGTCTCGGGGTTTCTTTTCCGTGGGCCATAGTTCAGTAAATCGATTATTAACAATAGATTAGGTTATGTAGACCCTTTCAGGGATTTGATCTAACATTCATGGCAGCCAGCATATTTCCGTAAACGGTATTCAATGCGGCAAGATTCTGACTCAGCCTGGATACCTCTTCTCTGTATTTCTTCGTATCCTGGGCTGATTCCTTCAGATCATCAAGCATTTCATTCATTCCCGCATACATTTTCTCCGTGGCTTTGATTTGATCGTTTGTTCCCTGCAGCTGAAGTTCATAAACGGCGTTCAGTGCCGAAAGGTTTTTGTTGAGCGCCTCCAGCTGTTCGTTATATGACTTGCTGCCTTCTGAAATACTGAGAATGGAACCCGACAGACTTTCATAATTATTTCCCGACTGGGCAATAATGGTGGCCGTATTCTTGTAAGAGTCGGTTAGTTCTCCAACCGATTCCGCCAGTTTTTCTGTGGATTCCTGGTAGGCTCCGGAAAGTTTTTCAACCGATTCGGAAGCATTTTTCACTTTACCGACAAATTCGTTGGTTACCACCGATGCATCGGCAATGTTTCCCAGTTTGGAGGCGGTCTGGCTAAGGTTCTCCATTCCCTGACCCAGCTTTCTGAAAAGATCAGGGGTTATTTCCGCTTTTTCGAGAAGGGCATCGAATTTTTCCAGAGCGGAGGAACCGTCTCCACCCCTGCTGCGGGCGGAAGCCGGTCTTAATTCTTCAGCCTCGTCTTCTGAAATACCGGCAAGTTCGGGATATACCAGTGTCCAGTCCACTTCTTCATGCAGGGGTTCGAAAGCAGAGAAAAAGAAGATGGTAGCCTCGGTAAGCAACCCGACCGTCAGGAATAATCCGGCTGCTGGCCAGTGCTGAATTTTGAACAACGCGCCCACAATAACAACGGAAGCACCAAGCCCGTAAAGCTTAGCCATGAAATTTTTCCAGCCGCTGCTTTGTACTATTTCTGAAATGTTCATAGTGAATATTGCTTTAGTTAGAGATGTATCATCAATTATGACGGTTTATTCAAATCCCATATACGTTCTGACATTCCGGAATCCGATAAAGGATTTGGACGAGTCCTGATATTCATAGGTTCGGGTACTTACCTGAAGGAAATATCCAACGTCTTTCCAGGATCCTCCCCTGATCACTTTTCTTTTCATTACCACAGGATCGTCGGGAAGCGCATTGTATTTATAGGTAGGGTTCATATCGTGGGTAATGATATAGGCCGATTCGTCATAGGCACTCGAGGTCCATTCGGCCACATTACCTGCCATGTCGTACAGTCCGAATTCATTGGGGCTGTACGATCCCACCTTGGTAGTGATCATGGCGCCGTCATCAATGTAATTCCCGCGCATGGGTTTGAAGTTGGCAAGGAAGCACCCTTCGTCGTTACGGGTGTAAATCCCTCCCCAGGGATACATGGAAAGATCCAGCCCGCCGCGAGCGGCGTATTCCCATTCTGCTTCCGTGGGTAACCGGTATTCCTGTACATAGGAATTCCCCACGGAGGCCAGATAGTCATTCAGGAATTTGGTTCTCCAGATACTGAATGCATTGGCCTGTTTCCAGGTTACCCCCACCACAGGATAGTCATCGTATGAGGGGTGCCAGAAATACATATTGGTCCAGGGTTCATTGTAGGAATAGGTAAAGTCGGCAATCCAGCAAAGGGTGTCGGGATAAACCGGTACCTGGTCACGGATCACAAATGCCGAACGGTCCTGGATGGGAACTACCTCTCCCTGCTGGTTATAAACTTCTCCCTCATACTGACCGGTTTCAAAATTGTAACGGTTTGCACGCTTGGCAGCCTGTTGCAGATCAATCCAGAAGTATTCATAGATCAGTTTGCGGGTATCGATTTCCTTACGGCGGAAAAAACGCTCGTTTTCAGGGTAATACATTTCTTCCATGATGTCCCGGACTTCTTCTTCGCGAGGATCGATTTTGGTTTCCCAGTCAATAACGGGAGGATCGTATTCATCCCCGTTCTCATCCACTTTGTAAAAGCCTTCCAGTCCGGCTTCGGCAAGCTTGGTGCGAAGAATGCTGTCGCGTACATAAAATACGAACTGGCGGTATTCGTTGTTGGTGATCTCCGTTTCATCCATCCAGAAGGCATCAACCGTTACCGTACGTGTCATGGTATTCATGGCATTGGCCAGGTCCTGGTCGGCAGGGCCCATATTGAAAGCCCCCTGGGGAACAAACACCATTCCATATGGATCGGGTTCAAACCATTTCTTTCGGTTTGAAACACCAACCAGCTCCCCATTGGATTTATAACTCCCGCAACTGCTGAGAATTACCGCCAATATCGTACTGAAAAAAAGCAATTTTTTCATAACGTAATCTTATTTATATGCTAAATAACAATAAATTTTTCAAAAATTTACAAGAATCTCACACTTTTATAACGCTCAGGCGTTCGCTCAACCCTGATGCTGAAACAATACGAGAGCATCAGTTCATGACTTCCCCCGCTGTAATTCTGCAGCGAAGTGGTGGCATAATCATACGAATATCCCACCCTGATTCCGTTGAACAATTCCATACCTATCATGGCCACAATAGCTTCCCCCGGTCTGAATGAAACGCCTCCCCAGAGTTTTTTATTGTACAGGAGCATTAGATTCAAATGAGTATGGGTTATTTTTCCGTCTGTTTGGACCAGCGCTGATGGGGTGATTTCAAAAAGAGGATTGGGGAGAAGAAAACTGTAACCGGCTGCAAGATAATAATGCCGGGCAAGATACGATTCTCCGCTGGTAGTGGTATACCTGACGGAGGGCTCATTCAGGTGGGTGGAAGATATTCCGGCAAAAAGACGGTCGTGCTGGTACCATATTCCAACTCCCATATCAAAAATAACCTGACTTTCCTTGCCTGTAGGAATAAGTTCGTCTTCTTCCGGTGTGGAAAATCCTTCTCCTGTAGGAATATTCCATTCGGGATCCAGTATGCGGTTCTGTATGCCCAGGTTCAGCCCCATGCTTAATCTTCCCGGCCCGATATCCAGTTTGTAGGCATATGCTCCCTGAATACCAAGATTTTTGTCGAAACCAATAACATCCCGCAAAATGCTCAGACCAGCCCCGTGACTGGTGCCGAATAAACGGAAAGGAGTATGGACATTCATCACAGTAACTTCCGGTCTATTACTGAACCCTACCCACTGTTGACGATTCAATGCTGAAAGGCAGATCATATCCTGACTTCCGGAGTATCCGGGATTAAATGACTGGTAATTAAACATATATTGACTGAAATGCGGATCCTGCTGCGCCATGGAAATTATGGTTCCCATGACCATCACCGTCAGAATCAATATCCCCTTTTTCATGCCAACCTCCTGGCTAAAGCTTATTTACCCTGCATTTTCGTAAAGAGTAAAATAAGTAAAAATATTATTCTCCAACAAATATTGTCAACATCTTGTGTTGATAAGCATGATCTGACAGTGATACATTATACCGTTTTTCTCCCGATTATGTTACCTGAATGGCCGAAAAAATGCAGAAGAATGACCACGAAATTGATAAAAAGCCCTGCAAACGGAATGAATGGGCCCAATTTCCGGATGAATTGCCCCGGCTCACTTGTTCAGTTCAGTTTCTGATAGAACCTGAGCCACCGTTCCGGGACTTCCTGATTGCTGGCCTTGAGATAGTCTTCGTAAGAACAGGCAATTATTTTCACCTCGCGATGGTCACCTGAAATAACAGGTACCTCACACCACCATCTCCCGGAATAAATACTCTTGTAAAAAACCAGGGTGTGATCGGGTTCAGAAAGATTCACCATATATTTTGTAAATTCCTTAGAAGAAGGTCTGGGAAACTCTTCCCTCCATCCGGAAAAGCCATCCATGTAGTACCAGATGATCTCTGCGGCCAGCCGGGACGTCTGGTCGTTGATATCAAATTTCGGGTTTGTTTCAAACACACCGAAACAGCGCGGCCTGTTTCCTGCACCGGCATACTTTGCCAGCTGACAGATTTCTTCACTGTAGAATCCGTTGGGCGAAGGAGAAAAATACCCGGGAGCATCTGACTGTTTGACTGAGCTGATATCCAGGCTGATAATATCGGCATCCCGGAATATGGGTTCGGTTTCTTTCATGTCGGCCCGTATCTGTCCTATTCCTATGCTTTCATAGTTATTTGACCGGAGCCTGTCAAGTTGTTGGCGACTTAGATGGTAAACCTGGTGCCCCAGGTTGGTATAGTGAAACAGGGCTGGATTTTCGCCAAACAGGACATCTTCCAGGTAGGTTTCGGGTGTTGTGTTTTCGGTTTCAGAGGGAAGGTCCAGCCGGCTGTCGATGGTTACCAGGTTGGGCCTGAGATTCAGGGTCCGGTAGGCCATGTACATGCCACGGGTCAGATCCTGAGTCCCCCCCAGCAGAATGGGGCAGATTCCCGCTTCAATGAGGTATGCACTCACTTCTCTTACCGCATAGTAAGTGTCTATCGGATTTTTCCCGGGTTTGATGTTCCCCAGGTCAATAACAGGAATGTGCTTACCTGTACCCGAAAGTTGATAAAGACATTTTCTTATGTGGTCAGGGCCTTCAGCGGAACCGGTGTTTTCCGAATTCCTGTCTTCCGGAATTCCCATGATAGCCAGCACATAGTCTTTCACTTCGGGAATCGGCTGGTCGGGGGTGTGCTTGCGGATTTGTCCGGCAAGGGTATGTTCCACAGGCAGGAACTGTGTCTCCGGAGGGTCCAGACTTACCGGGTTGAAATAATCGTTCAGGTTCATATGTCAGAATGATGCCAGTATCAGGATTTTTTCTTTCCTGTGGATTTCCCTTTCCGGATAATTTCCTTGCAATCCTGAAAAGTAAGCTCTTCCGGAACCCTGTCCCTGGGTATCCGGAAATTATCTTTCCCGTATTTGATATATGGTCCCCATCGTCCGTTCAGGATTTTCAGGTTCGGATCTTCTTCGAACTCTGTGATAACCTTCTTTTTGTCTTTTTCTGTTTTTTCCCTGATCACCTCTATGGCCCTTTCTATATTTACTGACAGGGGATCATCCGTTTTGCGGTTCAGGGAGTAAAACTTCCCGTCGTATTTCAGGTAAGGGCCATACCTTCCTATTCCGGCGGTAACTTCTTTTCCCTCATATTTCCCGACTTCTCGCGGTAATTTGAATAAACGGAGAGCCTCTTCCAGGGTGATGGTCTCAATGCGTTGATTCTTCATCATACTGGCAAAACGAGGCTTGTTTTCACCACCGCTTTCGCCCATCTGTGCCATGGGCCCGTAAGGGCCTATTTTTACCGTTACCGGCTCACCGCTTACCGGGTCATGGCCCAGAAAACGTTCACCGGTCTTTTTTTCCGATTGCTCCAGGGTTTCTGTCACTTTCCTGTGAAAATGATCATAAAACCTGTCGATCATTTGCTGCCAGTCGAGTTTGCCACGGGCAATTTCATCGAACTGTTCTTCAACAGTGGCTGTAAAATTATAATTGAGAATATCGGCAAAATGTTCCACCAGAAAATCGGTAACCAGCATTCCGATATCGGCCGGAAAAAGTTTGCTTTTTTCACTTCCGGTCATTTCCGTGCGGGTTTCCGATTGCACCTGCTGTTCTTTGAGTGTCAAAACCCGGTATTCGCGTGATGTGCCCGGACGGTCTTCCTTTACCACATATCCGCGTTGCTGGATCGTGGAAATGGTGGGTGCATAAGTAGAAGGGCGACCTATTCCCAGCTCTTCCAGTTTTTTTACCAGACTGGCTTCGGTATACCTGGGCGGGTGCTGGGTGAATTTTTCTGTGGCAACGATTTGCCGGGGGTCGAGAACCTGGCCTTTATTTACCGGAGGCAGCAGATGCCGGGCTTCTTCCTCCTCCTCGGAACTTTCCCGGTATACTTTCAGGAATCCGTCAAATTTCAGGATCTCACCGGTAGCGGTAAATTTTTCAGAGGACCCGGATATACCGATCTGTACGGTGGTTTTCTCCAGTTCGGCATCACTCATCTGGGAGGCAATCGTCCGCTTCCATATCAGTTCGTACAATTTCTTTTCCGTCTGGGTGCCCTGAATAGTCTTCTGATCAAGATAGGTGGGGCGAATGGCTTCGTGTGCTTCCTGGGCGCCTTTTGATCTGGTTTTGTACTGCCGCGTTTTTATATACTTTTCACCGAATTCGCCGGTAATGGTTTTTCTTGCTACTCCCAGCGCCATCTGGGAAAGACTGACCGAGTCGGTTCTCATATAGGTGATCTTTCCCGCCTCGTAAAGGCGTTGGGCCACCGACATGGTTTGGGAAACGGAAAATCCCAGCTTTCTTCCGGCTTCCTGTTGCAGGGTGGAGGTAGTGAAGGGAGGCGCAGGCGATTTCTTTGCCGGTTTGCTCGAAACGTCGGTTACGGTAAACCGGGCTTTACGGCAGCTCTCCAGAAAATTTCCTGCCTCCTCGAGGGTGGAGAAACGCGTGGGGCATTCTGCGTTGAGAACATGTTCCTTGGCTTTCGAATCGGTAAATGTAAATTGCGCTGTAACCCGGAAGGAAGAAGTGGGTCTGAACTGCATAATCTCCCTTTCCCGCTCCACCAGAAGTCTGACGGCAACCGACTGAACACGCCCGGCAGAAAGAGAGGGCTGTATTTTTTTCCAGAGAATGGGCGAAAGTTCGAAACCTACCAGCCGGTCCAGAATCCTTCTTGCCTGCTGGGCATTCACCAGGTCGCGGTTTATTCCCCTGGGTTTTTTAATGGCTTCCTGAATGGCTTCTTTCGTAATCTCATGAAATACGATCCGTCGCGTCTTTTCAGGATCCAGGGCCAGTACTTCAGCCAGATGCCAGGCAATGGCTTCGCCTTCCCGGTCCTCATCCGAGGCCAGCCATACGGTTTTTGCCGATCCGGCCAGCTTTTTCAGTTCCGAAACCACTTTCTTTTTATCGGGAGATACAATGTAATGCGGCCGGTACCCGTTATCAATGTCTATGCCCAGATTCTTTTTTGCCAGATCACGTATATGTCCGTAACTCGATTTGACCAGAAATTCTTTCCCCAGAAAACGTTCTATGGTTTTCGCCTTGGCCGGCGACTCAACAATGACCAGGTTCTCTTCCATTCCCAACAGCTTTGGTGATGTGAAAAATCCACACAAAGTAAATCATTTCGGTTTCGAAGTTCAAAATTTTTACCTAACATAATCGTTATATTTATTACTTTTACCCCAATTAACGGAGATTTCATGAATAATGAAACACGAAAAATCCGAAAATACCTGATCATTTGCTGGTCAGTTTTTGCCGCTCCGTTTCTGATTATGGCCATTTTGTTTATCCTGATCTCAGCCGAAGTGTTCGGGCCGATGCCCAGCTTTGAAGAGCTGGAAAATCCTGAAAGCAACCTGGCTGCCGAAGTATATTCAGCCGATGGGGTCCTGATCGGGAAATTTTATATTCAGAACCGTACCTGGACAGATTATGAAGACATATCCCCCCAGGTGATCAATGCCCTGATTGCAACCGAAGATATTCGATTTTATAAACATTCCGGAATAGATATCCGCGGACTGGCCCGTGTGGTGTTCAAAACGGTGTTGCTGGGTCAGCGTGAGTCGGGAGGCGGAAGCACCATTACCCAGCAGCTTGCAAAAAACCTTTTTCCGAGGGATACAACACGTTACCAGTCTTCATTGAAAAGAACCATCAATCTGGGAATTACCAAGTTCAAAGAGTGGACCACCGCTGTTAAGCTGGAACGAAGCTATACCAAGGAAGAGATCATTACCATGTATCTCAATGTGTTCGATTTTCTTTACCAGGCGGTGGGGATCAATTCGGCTGCCCGGATCTACTTCAATACCACTCCCGATTCACTGAGGCTGGAGCAGGCAGCCCTGCTGGTGGGAATGGCCCAGAATCCTTCTTATTACAATCCGGTAAGACGACCCGAGGAAACCATGAAACGCCGGAATGTGGTCTTAAGCCAGATGGTGAAGTACGGATACCTCTCACGGGAAAAATACGATTCCCTCAAGCTTATGCCCGTTGAACTCGATTTTAATGTGGAAGGCCATAATGAAGGGCTGGCTACCTATTTCAGGGAATACATCCGTACCACCATGATCAAATATGAACCTGAACGGGAAAATTTCTTCAGCGCAGCACAGTATGAGGATGCGCTGTGGGAATGGAACAACAATCCCCTTTACGGATGGTGCAGAAAAAACCAGAAACCCGACGGCACAAACTACAATCTTTACCGTGACGGACTCAAAATATATACTACCATTGACTCGCGAATTCAAAAATATGCCGAAGAGGCCGTCAGGGAACACCTCGGAAAGGACCTGCAGGTTGTTTTCAATGAGGTGGCCGAAGGATACCGCAATCCACCCTTCTCCGATGACCTGAACCGGAATGAGGTGGAAGAATTGATCAGGCTTACCATGCGCCGCACCGACCGGTACAGAAGTTTGCAACGTTCCGGTGTTTCGGAAGATTCCATTGTCACCAGCTTTAATACCCCTTTTCCCATGAAAGTGTTCTCATGGGAAGGGGATATCGACACAGTTATGAGCCCACTCGATTCCATCTGGTACTATAAGTATTTTCTGCGATCGGGATTGATGGCTATGGAACCGGGTACCGGCCATGTAAAGGCCTATGTCGGGGGACCCGATATCAGATACTTCAAATTTGATGCGGTGACCCTCCAGAAAAGGCAGGCAGGAAGTACTATTAAACCTTTCCTGTATACCCTGGCCATGCAGGACGGGTATTCACCCTGCCATAAGGTTCCCAATGTTCCGCAAACCTTCCAGGATAACGATTCCACCTGGACACCCAGAAGTTCGGGAAACCCTGAAAACTGGGGAAAAATGGTTACGCTCCGCTGGGGCCTGGCCAATTCTGAAAACTATATTTCGGCCTGGCTCATGAAACAGTTCAATCCTGAATCGGTTATTGATGTTATGCAGAAAATGGGGATCAGGAGCTACATCGATCCCGTTAATTCCATTTTCCTGGGAACATCCATTATGTCGCTCTACGAACTGGTGGGGGCCTTCAATACCTTTGCCAACAAAGGTGTGCATGTGCAACCCCTTTTCGTTACCCGGATTGAAGACAAGAACGGGGATGTGATACAGAGCTTCAAGCCCCGGGTGGAAGAGGCGATCAATGAAGAAATTGCCTACCTTATGGTGAATCTGCTGGAAGCCGTGGTAAAGGAAGGAACCGGTATCAGGCTTCGTTATAAGTATGAGTTAATGAACCAGATCGGAGGAAAAACAGGCACAACACAAAACCAGTCCGACGGATGGTTCATGGGAATTACCCCGCAACTTACAGCAGGGATATGGACCGGATGGGAAGACCGCAGCATCCATTTCAACTCGCTGGGCCTGGGAAGCGGGGCCAATATGGCTCTTCCCGTCTTCGGCCTGTTTATGCAGAAGGTGTATGCCGATTCCACCCTGCATGTGTACCCGGAAATGACCTTCGATGCTCCACCTCATTTCAATCCGGATATTCTTGACTGCGAGAAGTACGAGAACCTGCATAATGATCCTGCACGAAGGCTCGATGAAGTGATATTCTGATCAGAAAAGCTGAACGGGCATAGACTGGCCGGGTACCGAACGGATCAGTTCGCGCGTGTACTGTTCTTTCGGATTGCGGAACAGTTCTTCCGCCTCTCCGGATTCTACCAGTTTTCCGTTTTTCATGACCAGAACCCTGTCAGACATATACTTGACCACGGAAAGATCGTGGGAGATGAAAATATATGTAAGGCCGAATTCTTCTTTCAGCTGGTTCATCAGGTTCAGGATCTCGGCCTGTACCGATACATCGAGTGATGAAACCGATTCATCAAAAATGATGAATTCCGGTTCCAGGGCCAGTGCCCTGGCGATGCCGATGCGCTGCCGCTGACCTCCCGAGAATTCATGGGGGAACCGTCCGGCGTGGGAGGGATCGAGCCGGACTTTCTCCAGCAGCCGGTACATTTTCCTTTGCCTGCTTATCCTGTTTCCCGAAAGACCGTGTACACGCATGGGTTCCATGATGGTTTCCCCCACGGTAATTCTAGGATTCAATGAAGAATACGGATCCTGGAATACAATCTGGAATTTTCGCCTGAAAGCTTTCAGCGCCTTCCCCTTGATTTCCAGGGTGTTTACCCCGGAATACAGGATCTGTCCCGACTGGGCATGTACCAGGTTGAGCAGGCTTCTGCCCAGGGTGGTCTTGCCACATCCTGATTCCCCTACCAGGCCTAATGTTTCTCCACGGTAAACTTCGAAACTTACGCGGTTTACCGCCCTCACCGTTTCTTTTTTCCAGCCTTTCCTTCGGGTAAACCAGGTCTTCAAATCCTTGATGACCAACATGGGCGGGGAAGAATATATCTGTTGCCTTTTGCTGATCTGATCTTCTTCCCGGCGCTCTTCCGGTTCGACCTTTCCCTTCTCCAGAAATTCCCTGACTGTAGGCAGCCTTACAGGCTGCCGGGTATATACGGGACGGCAATGCAGCAGACCTTTGGTATAGGGGTGTTTCGGTTCTTTCAGTACATCTGCCAGGGGCCCCTGTTCCGCCAGCATTCCTTCCTGCATCACGGCCAGGCGGCCGGCAATCTCACTGATCAGTCCCAGGTCATGGGTGATGAACAGAATGCCCGGCCGGTATTTTTCCTGCAGATTTTTCAGCAAACGGATGATCGACTGCTGAATGGTTACATCCAGGGCGGTGGTTGGTTCATCGGCAATCAGCACGGCCGGACGGGTACAGAGGGCCATGGCCATCATTACACGCTGTCTTTGTCCTCCCGACAATTCGTGCGGATAGGCATGATATATTCTTCCGGGCCCGGGCAGGTGCATCTCTTCAAACCAGTGCAGTACTTCCTCTCTGATCTGACGTGGGGTGAGGGATGAATGGATAGCCAGGGCTTCGGCTACCTGGTGACCACAGCGCATAGACGGGTTCAGTGAAGTCATGGGTTCCTGGAAAACCATGGAAATGTGCCTGCCCCTGATGGCCGTCATTTCCTCTTCGTTTAAACGGGTAATACTTTTTTCTTCCGGCGTTCCCGGATAAAGAAGGATACTGCCCCGGACAACATGTGCCCCGGGAGGCAGCAGCCTGAGCAGGGCCAGACCGGTCAGGGTTTTTCCCGACCCCGATTCTCCTACCAACCCCAGTGTTTCACCCCGGTGCAGTTCGAAATGCAAACCGGAAACCACCGGCTTATGTGATGGCCCGAACGAAACCGTGAGGTCCTGTACCCGGAGAATGCATGTGTTGTTGTTCCGGTTCACCTTCAGGTGACGTTTGAGCCGAATACGCGGCGCAATAATTCGGTAACACGGGCCTGGGGATCGGTGCGGATCTTTTTCTCTTCTTCTGCCAGCTTTATAAAAAGCGCCTGCACCGTTCTTTCTGTTACATATTGCGACAGATCGGTCTCTACCTCACGGGTAAAGGGGATCTTGTTATAGGCGGTGGTGATGTCGGTCCAGTAACGGGTCACTTCCACCTGATCAAGGGTAGTTTTTACATCCGGTTTGAAGACCGCAATGAGAGAGGCTGTGGTTTTGTTCCTGAAATAGTTCGTGGCAGCATCATCGGGCCCTTTCAAAATCTGCCGGGCATCTTCAAAGGTCATTTCCCGGATGGCGGCCAGAAAAATGGGGCCGGCCTTTTTCACAGCTTTTTCTGCACCCCGGTTCATGGTCAGGATAAAATCATCCACCAGCTTGTCCATTCCGATGCCCCTGAGCTTTTCTTCCACTACTTTGGCTTCCTCAGGGAAAGGGATTCTCAACAGAGCATTTCCGTAAAATCCGTTTTCCTGACCCAGGTAGTCAATAGCATGGTTTGTTCCAACCGAAAGAGCTTCCTTCAGCCCGCTGACAATTTCCGGGGTGGTCAGTGGAGTGCCCGAAACGGGCATTTCCAGGTTCTGAAGGACATCACATGCCTGAATACAGCACATTGTCAGAATAATGGCGATCCATTTTTTCATAACGGTAATTTTTTTAAAGATAGGGAAGAATTAATGAAATTCTAAATCGGCAAGAACCGGAAGATGGTCGGAAGGGAATTTCCCCGACCATGAATCGCTGAGTATTCCGTACCTCAGAATAGAAACCCCCGCTGAAACAAATACATAATCAATCCTTTGCCCGGGTTTCCCGGCCATATGAAACCCGCTCCAGGTACCGTCGGGTCCGTGCGGGGGTTCCCGACTGACCAGATATCCGTCGTTCAGATGCATGCCTTCTTCCGGATCTGTCAGGATCCGGTAAGGCTCCGAGGAAGGGAGGAAATTGAAATCGCCGGTAAGAAACAACCGGTGCATCACCGGCAATTTCCTGTATTTTCCGCTTAATGAGCCGGGCGCTCTCCCTTCTGGCTGTTTGTCCCACATGGTCGAAATGGGTGTTGAAATGATAGAAGGTTTTTCTGTTATGCCGGTTCCTGAATTTGCCCCAGGTAACAATCCGGGGGCAGGCCGCATCCCAGCCGATTCCCGGTGTGCCGGGATTTTCAGATAACCAGAACTGGCCGTTCTGCAAACATTCCAGTTTTTCTTTATTATAAAAAATTGGGGAATATTCTCCGTTCCGGGCCCCGTCATCCCGCCCTGTGCCGATCCTTGCATAATCCTGCAGGAGTGAATCAAGTTGTGTTACCTGATGGTGCAGGACCTCCTGCAATCCGGCCACGTCGGCCCGGTGAAAACGGACCATGCTGGCCGCCATTTCTTTCCGGTACGGCCATGCATTATCCCCGTCGGCCGGTGTGTCGAGGCGGATGTTGAACGTCATGACGGTAAGGGATGACTCGCCCGCATCATGCCTCTGCCGGCAGGATAACGAAAGAATAAGAACGAGGGCAGTAATGCAGTACTTCATAACACGTTTGTTTTACAGGTACCGGAATATCACCTGAACTATTAGCGGAATATCTTTTTCACCAGATCTTCTATCCGGTTAACGGCAACAACTTCCGTATTTCCTTCCGGCTTGGGCAGCCCCTTGGCATTGTACCTGGATATGACCACTTTGTCGAATCCCAGACGGGCTGCTTCCCTTATCCGGATATCGATACGGCTTACCGGCCTGATTTCTCCTGAAAGACCCACTTCAGCCGAGAAACAGATCTTTTTCGAAACGGGAACGTCCAGGCTGGAGGAAAGAATGGCCGTTACCACAGCCAGATCCAGTGCGGGATCCTGTACCCGGATGCCTCCGGCTATGTTCAGGAACACGTCGCTGGCTCCCAGCCTGAAACCGGCCCGTTTTTCCAGTACGGCCAGTAGCATGTTCAGTCGCCTTGCATCAAAGCCGGTGCCCGAACGCTGGGGGGTGCCGTATACCGCCGAACTGACCAGGGCCTGGGTTTCGATCAGAAAAGGACGGATCCCGTCGATGGTGGCTCCGACAGCCGAACCGCTCAGATTTTCATCGTGTTGTGTGATAAGGTGTTCAGAAGGGTTCAGTACTTCTTTCAGCCCGTCCTGTTGCATTTCGAAAATTCCCAGTTCGCTGGTGCTTCCGAAACGGTTCTTAACCGTCCGAAGGATGCGGTACAGATGATGGCGGTCGCCTTCGAACTGGAGAACCGTATCAACAATATGCTCCAGCACCTTTGGGCCGGCAAGGGCCCCTTCCTTGTTGATATGTCCGATGAGGAATACGGAAAGATTGTTTTCCTTGGCATGCCTCAGCAGCTGGTTGGAGCACTCTCTAACCTGCGACACGCTGCCGGGGGATGATTCCACCCTTTCGGTATAAAGAGTCTGGATGGAATCGATTATGACCAGGTCGGGTTCCATGTGCTGCAGATGACTCAGAATATTTTCCAGGGAGGTTTCCGACAGGAAAAAGCACGATTCGTTCTGCATGTCCATGCGTCCTGCCCTGAAACGGATCTGTGAAAGGCTTTCTTCGCCTGACACATACAAAGTTTTTGTTTTTTTGAGCTGCAGGGCCAGTTGCAGGGCCAGGGTCGATTTGCCTATGCCGGGCTCTCCTCCGATCAGTACTACCGAACCCTGCACCAGCCCGCCGCCCAGAACGCGGTTCAGTTCATTGATGGGCAGAGGGATACGGGACTCCCCGTCGGGTGAAATTTCCGTGAGGGGAACAGGTGCATTTCTTTGCAGGGGAGGCCGTGAACCGTGCAGCGAATGGTCTTTGACCACCACTTCTTCCACATACGTGTTCCATTCATGGCAGGAAGGACATCTTCCAATCCATTTCGGAGAGTTTGCCCCGCAATTCTGACATACGAATACCGTTTTTTGTTTGGCCATTTGCCGGTTTTTTCAGCCCCTGAGCTTGTCAATGATCTTACTGGTAGAATGTCCTTTGATAAAAGGAAGGATCACCACCTGTCCGCCCGACTGCCGCACGGTTTCCGCACCGGCAATCTCCTCTTCCCGGTAATCGCCCCCCTTGACCAGAATATCGGGTTTCACCAACCGGATGAGTTCTTCCGGGGTGGGTTCGCTGAACATAACTACGGCTTTTACCATCGGAAGCATAGCCAGCGCCAGGGCCCGGGTTTCTTCGTCCTGTACGGGGCGGTTATTCCCTTTCAAATTTCTAACCGAACTGTCGGAATTCATTCCGATGATCAGCACATCTCCCAGTGAGGCGGCTTCACTCAAATATTCCAGGTGCCCACGGTGCAGGATATCGAAACACCCGTTGGTAAACACGATACGATGTTCTTTGAATCGCCAGATGGTCAGCATACGGACCAGATCCTCCTTCTGCAGTATCTTTCTCCGTGCCGATTGCATGTACAGGTTCATCATGATATGTTTATTTGGCTGATTCTTCTTTTTCCGAAAAATACCAAAAACATGGAAATTCCCCCAACGATCAGGATCAGGAGTGTTTGAGATTCATGTGAAATGATGGCATAGACCAGTCCGTCTTCACGGGGTATGCCATACAGTGAAAGCCCCAGGCTTACCAGCAGGTGATAGGTGCCGATCCCGCCCTGTACAGGCAGCGTCATTCCTATGGTGCCGAAAACCAGTATAAAAAGCCCGTCGGCAGGGCCCAGGCTGCGGGTGGCGGGAATGGTAAAAAATACCACCCAGGTCATCAGAAAATACATGCCCCATACCAGAAAGGTGTACAGTAAAAATTCCCCCCTTTTTTTCATTCGAAATACCGAGCGGATTCCTGTCATAACCCCCCGTATTACTTCCCTGATTTTTGAAAATCCCCTGATACGCAGGATCTGATGACGGAAAAGGATCAGGGCGGCCAGGGAAGAAAGCAGCAGGGATGCCAGGACGATCCATAGCGCCGGGTGCGACAGATAAGCCTCTCTTACTCCTTCATATGTGGGCAGGAAAATGGTTTCCTGTATGAAAGATCCGAAAAAATGGATCTTAATAAAGAATACAAGGAAAAACAGAATAATCAGCATAAGGAAGTCGACGGCACGTTCGGCCACTACGGTACCCAGCAGCTGACCCACCGGCACCTTGCTTTTCCTGTTCAGAGCCGCACACCGGGTAATTTCTCCGATACGGGGGAAAGCGTAATTGGCCAGGTAACCGGTCATTACCGCCAGAAATGTATTTTTCAGGCCGGGCCTGTATCCCAGGGGTTCTATCAGCAGGTTCCAGCGGGCGGCCCTCAGGAGGTGGGAAATCAGGCCGAAAGCCAGAGAAACAACCACCCATGCGTAACGGGCATGGATCAGTTCTTCCAGAAATGCCGAAAAGCGGATGCCCCGGAAGGCAAAATACAACAGGACTAAACCAATCAACAGGAATAGAAGGAACTGAAGCCCTCTGGAAAGTTTCTGTCGAAAGCCGCTCACCTATTTTTTCAGTTTGTTGGTAGCAGTATCGGGAAATACAATAACGGGACGGAAATGTTTGGCTTCCTCAAAATCCATCATGGCGTAAGAAATGATGATCACCACATCTCCCACTGTGACTTTCCTGGCGGCGGGGCCGTTCATAACGATCTCTCCCGACCCTCTTTTTCCCCTGATCACGTACGTATCGAGCCTTTCCCCGTTGTTCAGGTTCAGAACCTGCACCTTTTCATTCTCAATGAGATTGGCTGCATCCATGAGATCCTCATCGATCGTGATGCTCCCAATATAGTGCAGGTTGGCATCAGTTACGGTGACCATGTGGATTTTCGATTTGAGGACTTCAATGTTCATAACCCTGCAAATTTACTAAGAAAATCTGATATTGTCTATCAGGCGCACTTTGCCCAGCTTTACTGCAATGCATCCAACCGTACCTTTGTTTTTCTGCCACCGGCTAAGAGGAACCAGCGTCCGGTCATCCACAATTTCAAAATATTCCACCTCCATGTCTGGCAGTTGGCTGAGCTGCTCTGTCACCCATTGTTTCACTTCCGTTAGGGTAGCTTTGTGCCGCATGGCCCTGGCCCGGGAAAGAGCACGGGATATGGATGCGGCCGTTTTCCGTTCATCGGGCGTGAGCAAAACGTTTCTCGAACTCATTGCCAGCCCGTCGGGTTCCCGTACAATAGGACAGGCAACGATCTCGACCGGAATATTCAGATCTTTTGTAATATGCCTGATAATAGCAAGTTGTTGAAAATCTTTTTCTCCGAAATACGCACGGGTGGGATTCAGAATTTCGAAAAGCCGGGTGACCACCTGGGCTACCCCGTTGAAATGCCCGGGCCGGTATGCGCCTTCCATAAAACGGTCCAGCCCGCCAAAATCAAAGGTTCTGGTATCGGGTTCAGGATAGATCTCTTCTACCGGAGGGTGGAATACCGCATCCTCCCCGCGCATCCTATCCTGCAGGATGGATATGTCTTGCTCCGGGTTGCGCGGATATCTGCGGAAATCGTTTGGATCATTGAACTGGGTGGGATTAACGAATATGCTTACCACCACCACATCGTTCTCACTCAGGGCACGGTTTACCAGGGAAAGATGGCCCCTGTGAAGAGCTCCCATGGTGGGAACCAGCCCTACCGTTTTTCCCTCAGCCAGCAAGGGCAACAAATATTCGCCTATGGAGCGGTTGTCGGTGAACAGATGCATGTGTTGCTTTTTCTGTGCTGCAAATATAACCAATAATTCAACCGGTTGTCAAGTTAACCGGACAGGTCACTCGAGCGGAAAGAGGTTGCGCCGGAACCTTTCGGGAACCGATCACGGGATGTATCAAGAATTTTTACTAATTTTGCAAAACATTTCGGCACAACGGTTCCGCTAAATGAAAAGCAAACGAATATTATTTGTTTCCCAGGCAATCACTCCTTATCTTCCGGAGGATCAGATTTCCCGTATAGGCAGGTACCTGCCCCAGGGAATCCAGGAAAAGGGAAAGGAAATACGTACCTTCATGCCGCGGTTCGGATGCATCAACGAAAGAAGAAACCAGTTGCATGAAGTAATCCGGCTTTCGGGAATGAACCTGATTATTGACGATACCGACCATCCCCTCATCATTAAGGTGGCATCCATTCAGGCAGCCAGAATGCAAGTGTATTTTATTGACAATGAAGATTACTTTCACAGGAAATTCGAGTATGCTGACGACGAAGGGAAGGAATTTGCCGACAATGACGAACGCCTCATCTTTTTTGCCCGTGGCGTTCTTGAAACGGTGAAAAAACTGAGATGGCCGCCGCACATCATTCACTGTCACGGATGGTTCACATCCCTGATCCCACTATATGTGAAAAAATCGTACCGTGACGATCCCATTTTTTCCGATTCCAGAGTAATTTATTCCGTTTATGACCGCTCATTCCGTCAACCCCTTGATCCGTTCTTTACCAGAAAACTGAGTTATGAAGGGATTGAACCCGGTGATCTGAAGCATGTCGAAAAAAAGGCCGATTTTACTGGTCTGAACAAGCTGGCCATCGAAATGTCCGATGCAGTGATCCAGGGAAGCGAGACAATAGATCCGGCCCTGCTTTCGTTTATCAAAAAATCCGGGAAAAAATTCCTGGATTTTCAGTCAGAAGAAAAATACATTGATGTGTATTCAGATTTTTATGACGAATTGCTAAGCCAGAAAATACATGATGCTAAATAAATTCTTCCGCCCTGTTTCCCCGGTGTTGTTTGGCGGTATGATCATATTTCTTTTGTTTGCCCGCTGCGAAAAGGAGCCGGGAACTATTGGCCTTACCATTCAACCGGATGCCGACCGCCCCCTCCTGGCCTATTTTGATACCATGACAGTGGAAGCTTATACACTTTCCGTCGACTCGGTTAGAAGCGATGAAAATCTGTATTCCCTGGTGGGCGAAATGGTCGATCCTGTGTTCGGCGCTGTAGAAGCTTCTTTCATGACCCAGATTGTTCTTTCCGGATTGTATTTCTATCCGGGAGTGAATCCTGAACTGGATTCGGCGGTTATTTATCTGAAGGTAAATGAACGCTACGGAATGGGCGAAACCGAATACCAGCTCAATATCCGGGAATTGATACAGCCCATTGATATCGATTCAACTTACTATTCCAACATGGATCCGACACCTTATCTTTCGGGCTACCTGGTGGGCACCACCACTTTCTCTTCAACTGATACCGTTATCCAGTGCACCCTCAATCCCCTGATAGGAAATAAACTGATTGAAGATTCCCTGGCTCTTTCGTCCCAGTCGAATTTCAGGGAGCATTTTTACGGGTTTCATATCAGTGCGGAAAAACTTTCAGGCAATGGGGCTCTGGTTGCTTTTGATCTTCTTTCGGAAGAAAGCCGGGTGGATGTGTATTATTCCAATGCCAGCGCCGATTCGCTGAATAACAGCTTCCTGATCAACTCCTCCAGTGCCCGGATCAATATCTACCGGAAAGATCTTTCTCAGGCCGATCCTCTGCTCAGGATTCAGCACATCGGTACCGGTTTCAAAGATTCGGTTTGTTATGTGCAGGGATTGGCGGGTGTGGAAACTTATCTCCATTTTCCTTTTCAGGAAAACTGGACAGACAGGATCCCCGGAGCCGTCAACAAGGTCACGCTTACTCTTCCTGTTGAAAACCACGATCCCACGGCCACGGTTCTGGAACCCGCTTCCCGTCTGATCGCTCTTTACAGGGCCGAGGATAACCGGTTGCTCTATCTTCCGGATAAAGGCCTGGGAGAAGAATATTTCGGGGGATATTATGACAAACAGCGGAAAGAGTATGTTTTCAATATCACTGATTTTTATAAGGATTTTCTGCTGGGGAACAGGGATCATATCGACATGTATATCAGAGCCAATGAATACACTACCACCCCGCACCGGGTGGTACTGACCTCGGGTAATAACTCCAGGCCGGTTACTTTGAAGGTATATTATACCGGGTTCTGAGAAAAAGCAATAGATAGTTGTACCAAAAATTCCTGAACTATGTGTGGAATTGTAGGTTACATAGGAAGCAAAGAGGCCTATCCCATTCTGATCAATGGACTGAAACGTTTGGAATACAGGGGTTACGATTCGGCGGGAATATCCCTCCTTGACAATCAGATCAAGATCTACAAATGCCAGGGGAAAGTGTCGCGGCTGGAAAGCTTTGTCACCAGCAGGGATATCAGCGGCAGTGTGGGAATTGGCCATACCCGGTGGGCTACCCACGGCGAGCCCAACGATGTGAATGCCCACCCGCATCGCTCGATGAACGGCAAATTCGTGGTGATCCATAACGGGATCATTGAAAATTACGCCCGCCTTAAAGAGAAACTCAGCAGCAGGGGTTATACCTTTGCCAGTGAAACCGATACGGAAGTACTCGCTAATCTGATTGAATATATTTACCTGAAGGGCAAACTTTCTGCAGATATAGCCGTTAGACTGGCCCTGACCAAGGTAATCGGTGCTTACGGGCTGGTGATTATGTGTGTGGATGAGCCCGATAAGCTGATTGCTGCACGGAAGGGAAGCCCTCTGGTGATTGGCGTGGGTGAAGGCGAATATTTTGTGGCCTCCGATGCTACTCCCATCGTGGAACATACCAAAAGTGTGATTTATCTCAATGATGATGACGTGGCCGTGATCAGCCGCGATGAGCTGGTACTGAAAAACCTGAAAAATGTGCCTCAGACCCCGGTTGTGCACACCGTCGACCTGGATATCGGTGAGATTGACAAGAACGGGTTCGACCATTTTATGCTCAAGGAAATATTCGAACAACCCCGGTCTATTCTCGATACCTTCCGGGGAAGGGTTTCCGGTGATAAGAAGGAAATTCATCTGGGGGGACTGTATCAGGTAATGAACCGTTTGCAGGAATCCCAGCGCATCATCATGGTGGGTTGCGGTACCTCGTGGCATGCAGCACTGGTAGGCGAATATCTTTTTGAGGATTTTGCCCGCATCCCCGTGGAGGTGGAATATGCTTCGGAATTCAGGTACCGGAATCCTTTGATCACCAAAAAGGATGTGGTGATTGCTATCAGCCAGAGTGGCGAAACGGCAGACACCCTGGCAGCCATCAGGCTGGCCCGTGAAAAAGGAGCCCTGGTGCTGGGAATATGCAATGTGGTAGGATCGAGCATTCCGCGTGAAACAAATGGCGGGGTTTATACTCATGCCGGGCCCGAGATCGGTGTGGCTTCCACCAAAGCCTTCACAGCGCAGGTAACGGTACTGACCATGATGGCGCTGCTGCTTGGGTACAGGAGGAAAACCTTGTCAAAGGCCAATTACCAGCGGATGGTGAACGAACTGACCTTGATCCCTGAAAAGATAGAACGGATTCTGGAAACTAACGGAAAATACAGGGACATTGCCGCCCTGTACAAGGACGCCAATAACTTTCTTTACCTGGGAAGAGGATATTTCTTCCCGGTGGCCCTGGAAGGGGCTCTCAAACTTAAGGAGATATCCTACATTCATGCGGAAGGCTACCCCGCCGCCGAAATGAAGCACGGACCCATTGCATTGATCGATAAAAATATGCCTGTGGTGGTGATCGCCACCAAAGACAAGTCGTACGACAAGATCGTCAGCAATATTCAGGAAGTGAAGGCCAGGAACGGAGTGGTGATCGCCGTGGTGACGGAAGGCGATACCGTTATCCGTGAAATGGCCGATCATGTGCTGGAGGTTCCCAGTACCGAAGTACCTCTGGCCCCGCTTACCACCGTGGTGCCCCTTCAGTTGCTTTCCTATTATATAGCTGTGTTGCGGGGATGTAACGTTGACCAGCCCAGAAACCTGGCCAAGTCGGTTACCGTGGAATGATCCGGTGATTCATCAAAACGGCCGGTCGTAGTATTGCCGGTTGTAATATTGCCGGTATTCACCGGTAATGACATGATCAAGCCATTCCCGGTGTGAAAGGTACCAGTCAAGGGTTTTTGCCAGCCCTTCCTGAAAACTTACCCGGGGTTCCCATCCCAGTTCCTTCCTGATCTTTTCCGCATCAATGGCATACCTCAGATCATGCCCTGCCCGGTCTTTCACAAAACTGATCAGCCTTTCTGAACTGCCGGGATCGTTCCCCAGCCTTTCATCGGCCAGCCGGCATAACAACCTGAGCAGGTCAATGTTTTTCCATTCATTGTACCCGCCGATATTATAGGTTTCTCCCGGTTGTCCCCTGTGAAACAGCAAATCGATAGCCCTGGCATGGTCTTCTACGTACAGCCAGTCGCGTATGTTTTCTCCTTTTCCGTATACGGGAATTTCCTCCCCGTTCATGATCCGGTAAATAGCCAGGGGGATGAGCTTCTCGGGGAACTGGTATGGTCCGTAGTTGTTCGAACAATTGCTTATCACCGCCGGCAATCCGTAGGTATGGGCAAAAGCCCTGACCAGATGGTCTGCCCCCGCCTTGCTGGCTGAATACGGACTTTTCGGGTCGTAGGGGGTATCTTCCCGGAATTTCCCTTCCCTGCCCAGCGAACCGAAAACTTCGTCGGTTGAAATATGGTAAAACAACTTTCCTTCGTATGATCCTTTCCAGTAATCCCTGGCCAGGGTGAGCAGGTTTCCTGTTCCCACCACATTGGTGCTGATGAATTCGGTGGGATCGGATATGGACCTGTCTACATGCGACTCGGCCGCCAGATGAATGACTGCATCGGGCCGGTGTTCCTCGAACAGTCGCTTCATTTCTTCCCGGTTCCGGATATCCCCCCTGACGAAAAGATAGTTCTTCTCCTTTTCGATATCTTTCAGATTTTCCAGGTTTCCTGCATAGGTCAGCAGGTCGAGGTTGATAATGCGGTATTCCGGGTAGCTTTTTACGAAATGTCGTACCACATGGGACCCGATAAAACCGGCCCCGCCGCTGATCAGTATGGTTTTATTCATCGCTGAATGGGTTTTCCCTGTATTTTTTCTCCCAGTTCCAGGCCGTCAGCATGGCATCATCCAGGGTGCTCCGGGCTTCCCACCCCAGTTCAGTATTTGCCAGGCGGGTATCTGCCCATACTTTTTCCACATCTCCCGGACGGCGGTCTACAAAACGGTAATTGAGTTTTACGCCCGAAACACGCTCGAACGACCGGATGGCTTCCAACACAGAAACTCCCTGACCGGTGCCCAGGTTAAATACTTCAAAAGGATGTTTCTGCTGTCCGGCCAGTAAACGTTCAATGGCCACCACATGAGCCCGGGCCAGATCGGTAACATGCAGGTAGTCACGAATGGCCGTTCCATCGGGGGTGTTGTAATCCCGGCCGAATACTTTCAGCTCTTTTCTGAGCCCGATGGCTGTTTGTGTGATGAAGGGAACCAGATTGTCGGGGATGCCCTGGGGTAATTCGCCGATCAGGCCCGAAGGATGGGCTCCGATGGGGTTGAAATACCTCAGGGAAATGACGCCCATCGCATGGTGGTTCACAAGAAAATCCTGAAGGATTTCTTCCGAGATCTTTTTGGTGTTTCCGTAAGGAGAGGCGGGACGCTTCACCTGAGCTTCCTCCGTTACCGGCAGCTGGTCGGGTTGCCCGTAAACGGTACACGAAGAAGAAAAAACCATGGCAGGCACTCTGTGTTTTTTCATTCCTTCCAGCAGATGGATAAGGGAAACCAGATTGTTGTAGTAATAATCCAGCGGGCGGGCAACCGATTCCCCTACCGATTTGAGGGCGGCAAAATGGATCACCGCCACGATATCCGGATACCTGTCAAACAGGCCCAGGGTTTTCTCCTGCCGGCAAAGGTTGAACTTTTCGAAAAGAGGACGTTTACCGGTGATTTGGGCAATCCGGCCAAGGATCTCCTCGCGTGAGTTTGACAGATCGTCTACCACCACCGCCTCATACCCGGCCTCCTGCAGTTCAACCACAGTGTGTGATCCGATATATCCGGTTCCTCCGGTAACCAGTACCTTTTTCTTCATTGTTTACAGGCTCCAGTAGGTAAGTTTTTTAATTTTTCCCCGGTAAATGCCCTTGATATCGACAAAAACCGCCTTTTTTCCGGCCAGTTCAAGAAAATCGTCTTCCGTAAGGCCTGCATATTCTTCATGTCCCACCGCCAACACCATGGCATCGTAGTTCCTGTCGGGCTGAGCCCTGAGATCAATGCCGTATTCTTCCTTCACTTCTTCGGCCGATGCTCTGGCATCCAGCACATCCACATGCAAACCATACGATTCAAATTCGCGGATCATGTCAACCACTTTGGTGTTTCTTATATCGCTCACATTTTCCTTGAAAGTGATCCCCATGACCAGCACCTTCGCCCGGCTGATGTTTTTCCCGGCAGCGATGATCTTCTTCACGGTTTGCTTGGCTACGTATCCTCCCATGGAATCGTTCACATACCTTCCGGCATTGATAATCTGGGCATGATAGCCCAGCTCGCGCGATTTATAAGCCAGGTAATACGGGTCAACCCCGATGCAATGGCCTCCCACCAGTCCGGGCGAAAAGCGGAGGAAGTTCCATTTGGTGGCGGCAGCCTCCAGTACTTCATAGGTGTTGATTCCCATGCGGTTGAATATGATCGAAAGCTCATTCATAAAGGCGATGTTGATATCCCGCTGGGTGTTTTCAATGATCTTGGCCGCTTCGGCCACCTTGATGGAACTGGCACGGTGAATTCCGGCCCTGATGATCAGTTCATAGGTCAGTGCAATGTTCTCGAGCGCTTCCTCATCATTCCCCGATACCACCTTGGTGATGTTGGTCAGGGTGTGCACCCTGTCGCCCGGATTGATCCTTTCGGGAGAAAAACCCACTTTGAAATCCTTCCCGGCCGTAAGCCCCGATTCCTTTTCCAGAATGGGAATGCAGTCTTCTTCCGTACATCCGGGATATACCGTGGATTCATATACCACATAATCCCCCTTTTTCAGCACTTTTCCTACCGTTTTACTGGCTGAAAGAAGAGGTTTCAGATCGGGCTGATTGTGCTCATCGATGGGTGTGGGTACGGCCACAATATGAAAATGGGCTTCTTTCAGTTTTTCCGGGTCGTGCGTAAAACGGATCTGCACCCCTTCGAATGCTTCGCTTCCTATTTCTCGGCTGGGATCCTGCTTTTTGTTTAACATGGCAATCCGGTGTTCATTCACATCGAAACCTGTTACCGGCATATGGCGGGCAAATTCCAGGGCGATGGGAAGTCCAACATATCCCAGTCCGATGACGGATATTCGCTTTTTCCCTTCTGTTAACTCTTTAAACATGCTTTTTTCCATGGCGCTTCAAACATCATTTTTTGAAAGGTTATATAAAAGGGGATGTACCTCTCCCGACAGCCCTTCGGGCTGAGCGTTCCTGATATGATACACTATTTCTATGGAACGGCGAATATCTTCAATGCCAAATCCGTTGCCTTTCAGGATCTGGCGGTAACTTTCCGTATGCAGATCGGTAAATCCGTCGGAAAACTCAATTTCTTCGCCGTCAATCCGGATTGACCGGTAGGTTCTTTGTCCCTTTTTTCTGACCGCTTCGGGAAGATCGGCTGCATTCAAACTGAGGAACCACCTGACCCTGGCCTTTTCGAGTTGCAGGAAGCCCGACGCCCTGTTGTTTTCCAGTAAATGGACCCTGTTCTCGGCAGGTTTGCCGAATATCCAGGTCAGCATGTCGAAAAAATGCACCCCGATATTGGTGGCAATCCCTCCCGATTTCTGTATATCTCCTTTCCAGGAGATGAAATACCAGTGGCCCCGGCTGGTGATGTAGGTAAGGTCGATATCGTAAATCTTTTCTCCGTTTTCCTGATCGATTTTTTTCTTCAGAGCCTTTATTGACGGATGAAGCCTGAGCTGCAAAATGTTGTTGACCTTTCTGCCGGTTTCCTGTTCAAACTCCTGCAGCGCATCCACGTTCCAGGGATTCAGTACCATGGGCTTCTCGCAAATGGCATCGGCCTGGTGCTTCAGGGCAAAGCGGATGTGTGAATCGTGCAGGTAATTGGGAGAACAGATGCTTACATAATCGATGCGTTTTCCAATACGGCGCATCTTGTCAATATGCCTGTCGAACCTTTCGAATTCAACAAAAAAATCGGCGTTGGGAAAATAACTGTCCAGAATCCCTACGGTATCAGACGGATCAAGGGCGGCCAGCAGAACATTCCCCGTATCATAAATGGCCCTGAGGTGTCTTACTGCCACGAATCCGGCAATACCTATCAGGGCAAAATGTTTCGGTTGGCTTGGGTACTTCATCGCGATATCCCGATTCATCATTTGTTAATCAATCATTTTTCTTACCCGGTTATTTTCCAGCAGGTATTTTTCCCCGCTTTCGGCACAAACGGCTATTCCCTCTTCATTGAAATCCAGGCGGTGTCCGTACTCGCTCATCCATCCCACCTGCCGGGCAGGATTTCCCACCACCAGGGCATAGGGTTTCACTTCCCTTGTAACCACTGCTCCGGCTCCGATAAAAGCGTATTCACCAATGTCGTTACCGCATACGATGGTGGCATTCGCCCCAATTGAGGCTCCTTTCCTCACATATGTGCGAACGTACTGCCCTCTTCTCACCACGGCGCTGCGGGGATTCACCACATTGGTAAATACCATGGAGGGACCCAGGAAAACATCGTCTTCACAGATCACTCCGGTGTAGATGGAAACATTATTCTGTACCTTGACATTTTTGCCGAGAACCACTTCCGATGAAATCACTACGTTCTGGCCGATGTTGCATTCTTCTCCGATCACCGCTCCGGTCATGATATGGGAAAAATGCCAGATCTTTGTGCCCCGTCCAATGCGGGCTCCCTGGTCAATTACAGCCGTTTCATGGGCAAAATATTCCTTTTCGGTGCTCATGGTCTGAATGCATGAAGTTGTTCCACAATATATTCCTGCTGGTCGGGCGACAGTTCCGTATGCATGGGCAGGCTGATCACCTGCCGGCACAGGGAATCGGTTACCGGGAATTCGCTCTCACGGTACCCCAGGTACGCATAGGCTTTTTGTGCATGCAGGGGCACAGGATAATACACCATGGCCGGTATGTTTTTTTCATGCAGGAATTCTCTCAGCCGGTTGCGGTCTATTCCTTTTGTTTTCAGGGTATACTGATGGAAAATATGGGTGGAAAAGGGACTACGCGCCGGAATGTCAAACCGGCCGGAAAGCTTCAGTGCTTCGTCATAGCGTGCAGCGGCTTCCTGGCGGCGGGTGTTGAAATCATCCAGGTATTTCAGTTTAACCTGCAGAATGGCGGCCTGCAGGGTGTCCAGCCGGGAATTGACCCCGATGCGGTCATGATAATACCGCGCCTTCATGCCGTGGTTAACAATCGAACGCATGCTGGCTGCCAGCTCATCCGACTCTGTGAAAATCGCTCCCCCGTCGCCGTAGGCCCCCAGATTCTTCGATGGGAAAAAGGAAGTGCAGCCGATATGACCCAGTGTGCCGGCTTTTCCTGTCGTGCCCCCTTTCCCCTTATATTCCGCTCCGAGTGCCTGGGCTGCATCTTCTATCACATACAGGTTGTGTTCGCGGGCCAGTTCCAGAATGGGCTCCATATCGGCACACTGACCGAAAAGATGCACGGGCACAATGGCCCTGGTGCGTGGAGTTATGGCTTTGCGCACAGCCTCGGGAGTTATGTTGAAGGTGTGGGGATCCACGTCCACAAATACGGGTTTTGCTCCCAGCAGGGCAACCACTTCCGCAGTGGCAATAAAGGTAAAATCAGGTGTGATCACCTCATCGCCGGGTTTCAGCCCGATGGCCATCAGCGCCACCTGAAGGGCGTCGGTGCCGTTTCCGCAGGGAACCACATGTTTAACCCCCAGGTAATTTCCCAGACCTGTGGCAAATTTACCTACAGCCGGTCCGTTGATAAAAGCTGTGGAATCAATGACTTCCCGGATGGCTGCGTCTATTTCTCCTTTCAGCCGGCGGTACTGGCCGGTAAGATCTACCATCCTGATCTGTTCCATACGAAGCAGAATTTTTGCGAAGATACCAAATTCGAAACGAATGACGACAAAAACGAATGGATTTCAGCTGATGGAATACCGCAGGAAAAATTGCAGAGGGAATTTATTGTGAAAAATGATGACATGCTCTGAATATTTCGTAATTTTGCCTGAGATAAAACCCAAAAGAACATACCGTGGATATTGTTGCCCACATCCGGCAGTTGCTTGTTTTGCATGATTGTGTCATTGTCCCTGATTTCGGAGGGTTTGTTGCCAATTATCAACCGGCTGAAATCGATTTTGAACGGCATGTATTTTCCCCGCCTTCCAAAAGGATCAGTTTTAACAGAAACCTGTCGGGGAACGACGGTTTGCTGGTGGGTTATATTTCCGAAAGGCAGGGCATAGGCTATGTTGACGCCCGGAGGGCCGTGGCCGGGTTTGTGAAAGAGGTAAAAGACCGGCTTGAAAAAGGGAAACCTTTTCATTTTGAGGATATCGGCCGTTTTCAGTATGATGAGCGGCATAACCTGCAGTTCGAACCCGACCATACACGGAATTATCTGATCGGATCGTACGGCCTGTCTAGGTTTACGGCTACCCCGCTGGAGGATTATGACGTAAGGAAGAAGATCAGAAAGTTCAGAGACAAGCCTCCGGCCGGAAAGCGGCCTGCCGGAAAAACCCTGCGGCGTGTATTGATTGCTATTCCCGTACTGGTCGCTCTGGCCCTGATCCCCCTTAAAACCCATTACCTGGATGATCTGAACCTGGATTTTTCTTCTTTCCAGTGGTTGAAGAAAAAAGAAGCGGTGACAGAACAGCCGGCCACTCCCGGACAAACCGCCCGTTACAACGATGATGTGGAGGAAGGCAAAGAAGAAGAGGCTCAGCCGGTAATGGAGGAAAAGGAAATTCCTGTGGAAGAAACCCCTGAAAAAGTCCTTCCCGCCCCGGCAGTAAGCCGGTATTATTTGATTGCCGGTAGTTTCCGTAGGGCAGAAAATGCCCATACCCTTCAGGGCGAGCTTGAATCAAAAGGATATTCCTCCGAGATCCTGGAAGCCGGAAACGGATACCTGCGGGTATCTATGAGCGTTTTTGATAATAAAGAGGAAGCCCTTCAGTCTCTTCAAAGGATCAGGCAACAGCCCGGCAGACAGTCGGTGTGGCTGCTGAAAAATCCATGAGACCGTTTGTCTTCGGGCATAGCCACATTGGGTTGTGTGGTTCGTGTTTCGTGTTCAAATGGTTCTGTTTAAAAGATGGTGGTTAACTACGTAGATACTGTGTTAAAATCCAAATAATATTTCAAAAAACACTACTTTTGTATTTAACCGAAGGAAGGCTTTGGTTTACCAAAGTCTATCCTGTGTAGTGGGAGGGATACCTCCCAC
>DSCJ01000126.1 GCA_011049175.1 Bacteroidota bacterium
CGATACGTCAAGCATCAGGAGAAAGAAGAAAAACTTGAAGAAGATCAACAGCATAAGTTTGATTTTTAAAGCCCCCTATGGGGGCGACTCAAAGCCACCTTCTAAGAAGGTGGATATTTACTTCAAAGATATTACGCGGTCATTCCCCCATCGATCGGGTTGATGGTTCCTGTGATGAACTCACTGTCGGGTCCGGCCAGGAACAGGGCCAGTTTTGCCACTTCCTCATTGGTGGCATATCGTCCCAGCGGGATCATTTTTTCGAAACCTTCCTTAGCGTTGGTGCCCTGGCCCGGTGCAAATCCTTCTTCCAGGGAGCGCATCATCCGGTTATCGACCGGCGACGGATTGATGGTGTTTACCCTGATCTTGTATGGAGCTCCTTCCAGGGCAGCCGATTTCATCATTCCGTTCACCGCATGCTTGCTGGTTACGTAAGGTAAAACATTGGGCGTACCCGAAATACCGGCCACCGAAGAGGTTATCATGATGCTTCCCCCGTTTTTCTTCATATGGGGAAAAACATAACGCAGTCCGTAATATGCTCCTTTTACGTTCACATCGATTACTTTGTGGAATTCGTCCATAGGGTATTCGTCGAGGGGCTTTACTTTGCCTTCCACGCCGGCATTATTAAAGAATACGTCAATTTTTCCGTATTTCTCGATGGTTTTCTCCACATAATTTTTAACCTGGTCTTCCTTGCTTACATCGGCCACCACGTATGATGCCTTTTCTTCGCCAATTTCTTTCACGGTTTCCTTCAGGGTCTGCCCGTCAATATCTACCAGCATCACTTTTGCTCCTTCTTCGGCAAATAATTTTCCTGCCGTGGAACCGATGCCTCCCGATCCTCCGGTTATCAATACTACTTTGTCTTGAAATTTCCTCATGGTTTTCTTCTTTTTCCTGTTATACTTATCACATGAACAAAAAAAAGGGGTTTTTGTTCAGGTTGACGCAACCGGCAGAGCCGTTTATTCATCTTACATTCAAAACGATTGTATGAAGCGTCTGGTTGCGGTTTTTTTTGTTTCTGTTCTGTTTCTGTCATCCTGTGAAAAAGAAGCGCTTGTTTTCACCGGACAGGTTACCGCATCCATTCAGGGTGATGATCTGAAAATTTCCAACGGCACCCATTACCGTATATATTTTATTGTGATGGAAGCTTCCTGCGCCGATATCTGGCCCTGGCAACCCATGACCGACGGACCCAACTTCATTGAAGGCGGGCGTTACCGGCTAAGACCCCTTTCCAATATTCAGTGCTGTTCTACCCGCTCCGGCGTGGAGGTGGGGGATGAAATACTGGTATACTGGTGGGAAGACGACTGGGAAGACGGCCAGGAACTGAACCGGATCAGACTGGTGGTAAGATAAATTCCCTTTGTGCGGGGAAGAAGGGCTCCGCACCAAAATATATTCCCATACCCATATCTCTGATTTTCCCGCATTCTGTGACATTCCGTTCACAGGGTGGTCTGGTTATTTGCTTGTGGTTTGCAGCCTCACTTGTTTTATCACTGGCAGAACAGAAGCCGGTAATTGTTACGGGCCTGCAGAACAAGGGATGCAATATTCCATGCTCTCTTATGCAATAATATGGAAAAGGATAGGGGAAAATTATATAATTTCTATATTTGTTTCATACAGAACCACGAAACATTATTGGTAATTCCTAAAAATTCACTTTACATGGAAAAACGCAACAATAATTTGCTTGTTGGCATGACCGTTTTTGGAGCCATCTTCTTCATTTTCGGCTTTGCCACCACGTTTATTATCACACTCAGTGCGCCGGTAAAAGCCATTTTCAATCTTTCGGAATTTGCCGCGCAGCTCCTCTCATCGGCCTTTTTTCTGGCCTATCCCCTGATGTCTATTCCTACAGGGAAGATCATCGACCGGATGGGTTACAAATGGACCGTTGTGGCCGGGCTGTTACTGATGGCCCTGGGAAGCTTTATTTTTATCCCGGCTGCCAGGATCCCATCTTTCCCCATCTTTCTGCTCGGTACCTTTATCCTGGCTGTGGGGGTTGTATTCCTTCAGGTGGCTGCCAATCCCTATGTAACGGCTATCGGACCTGACAGTACTGCTTCCAGCCGTCTGAACCTGACGCAGGCGCTGAACTCGGTAGCTACCATGGTGGCTCCCTGGCTTATTTCCGTTGCCATTTTCAGGGGGCTGAACCTGCCTGCCGACGACAGCCTGATCACCCCGGAACAGGGTTTGATGGCGGCCGAAAGGGTTCCCCTTCCTTTCATTATGATGGGATTCATTGTCATTGCCGTGGCTATTGCCATTCTGGCCATCAAGCTGCCGGTACTTGAGAAAGGGACCGGCGTGAAAAAAAATGTGTGGAAATACCCGCATGTAGTACTGGGAGCCTTTGCCATTTTTGCCTATGTTGGGGCCGAAGTGGGTAATGCCGGTCTGATTGTGAACTACCTAAAAAACGCGGTGGAAGGTGTTGATGCGGAAATGGCTTCCACTTATGCAGCCATATACTGGGGAGGAGCGATGATCGGCCGGTTTTTCGGTTCGTTCATGTTCTCGGAAATGAAGCAAACGAAAAAACTGGCCTACATGTTCCCCGTTCTGGGTCTGGCTTTTATTTCCGGCTCATTTGTCACCGACTGGAACTGGTCGATCGGGCTCACCTTTACTATTGTGGCCCTGGTGAATTTTGTGATCATGCAGATCGGTACCGGGAAAGCGGCCCGTACCCTGGCTATTTTTGCCCTGGTAACGGCTCTGCTGGATATTACCACCACCTTTACCACAGGACATATCGCTCTTTGGACGGTAATATCCATCGGCCTGTTCAACTCGATCATGTTCCCGAACATCTTCTCGCTGGCGGTGAAAGACCTTGATAAGGCCGAGCTGAGCGGTGCTTCGGGTCTGATCAATTCCCTGATCATCGGCGGAGCAGTCATTCCACCCATCATGGGCGGGATTGCCGATAATTTCGGTTATACCTGGGCTTTCCTCGTTCCCGCGATATGTTACCTGTATATATTCTACTATGCAGTGAGGGGGAATTTTATCAGGAAACAATAAGTTCGTTTTATGTACCAAATTAAATAGCGATCAATATGAAAAAAGTAACCATTGGTGTAGATATCGGAGGAACCAATACCAAACTTGGCATAGTGGACCAGGAGGGAAATGTGCTGGATAAGGATAACATACTGACCCCTGCGCATGGAGATGCACAGAAGTACATCGAAGAGCTGTCAGCTGCCATAAAAAAACTGATTGAGGCGGTTCAGTCAAATGAGCCCATCGACGTGTTGGGTATAGGAATAGGGGCTCCTAACGGTAATTATTATAGTGGGACTATTGAATATGCGCCGAATCTTTCTTTTAAAGGTGTGGTGCCCTTCATTGAAATGCTGGGCAGGCAATTTACCGGACTCACCCTGGCCATGACCAACGACGCCAATGCGGCTGCCATGGGGGAAATGGTATACGGAGGTGCACAGGGAATGAAGAATTTTGTCATGTTTACCCTGGGTACGGGCGTGGGAAGCGGCCTGGTGGTTAACGGCGATTTGGTATACGGTCATGACGGTTTTGCCGGTGAATGCGGCCATACCACCCTGGTCCCGGGAGGACGGTTGTGTGGCTGCGGAGCAAGGGGACACCTGGAAGCCTATTGCTCGGCGCCAGGTATGAAACGGACGGCATTCGAGATCATGGTGCGTGACAATGCCACCGACAGCCTGCTGGCAGGAATCTCTTTCAATGAAATGGATTCGAAAATGATCTATGAAGCAGCACAGAAAGGCGACAGGGTGGCGCTGGAAGTGTTCGAACAAACCGGCAGGTGGCTGGGTCAGGGACTGGCCGATACGGTGCACCACCTGAGCCCGGAAGCCATATTCCTGTTCGGAGGGCCCACAGCCGCCGGCGACCTGATCTTCAAACCCACCATTGAAAGCATGGAAGAACATCTGCTTCCTGTATTCAAGAAAAAGGTGAAGGTGCTTCCATCCGAACTGTCCATGGGTGATGCCGCCATTGTGGGAGCCAGCGCTCTGGTGTGGAAAGAACTGGAAAAATAAAAATGCCGGCACATTATTAAAAGAACGGGTTCCGCAAAAGGATCCCGTTCTTTTTTTATCCGGCAGCCCACTGCTGTTATATAGCCGTGCGGGCCATGAATTCCTTCAGGGAACGGATCAGCCGGTGCACTTCGGCATCCAGATTCCTGGCATTGTCATTCAGGCTGTCCAGATCGTAAATATTGAAATATTCATTTTCTTCCAGGGGGCCTTCATAAGGTGCATCCATGTGGGGAACCAGCAGGGTGCTGGTGAAGGTGTAGAAATCAGAAATTTCGTATTCCAGGAAGCCGTCGCCCGCGTGCGCTTTGAAACTGGCGTTTACCCACCAGAACCGGATCCTGGCGGAAGAGGTGATGTTCATCTGCACCGAAGCATGCAGAAATCCGTGTTCGGGAATCTGATAAACCGGACCGAAACTTCCCCTGAATTCATGGAAATAAGAAAGCCATATATGCACTTTATCCAGTATTTCTCCGGCGGAATATCCGGGAATGTCGAATTTTCCGGCATAAGTTACCTTACCGGTTTCGGAGCTTACCGGAAGACTCAGAGAATCGCTCTGGGCGAAACCCTGCAGCTGAATCCAGGCAAGAACGGCCAGCAGGCAAATCCGTGTACTTTTCATATCGGGTTATTATTACATTATTCATATCGTAAGGCCTGCACGGGATCGACCCGTGCAGCCCTGGCCGCCGGATACAGTCCGGCTGCGAGACTGACCAGAACGGAGAACAGGACCGATCCGGCCAGCAGCCACCAGGGAAAATAAAACAGGTCAACCGGTTCCTCCATTTCAGCTGCCAACTGGATCCGGATAACGAGGTTGGCCCCCCGGGTAACCAGCCATCCCAGCGCCAGTCCGAATATTCCTCCGAAAAAGCCGATAGTGGCAGCCTCGGCAAAGAACGACCACCGGATCATTTTTCTGCTGGCGCCCACCGATTTCATGATGCCGATTTCTCGGATCCTTTCCATGATCGACATGATCATGGTGTTGATAATGCCCAGGGCCGCCACGAACAGGGCGATGAAGCCGATAGCCCCCAGCAGCGACTGGAAGATCAGGAATTGTTGTTTGAATTCTTCCAGTTGGTCGTTCATGCTGAATACCCCCAGCCCCATGTTTTCCACAGCCTTGAGGACCGGGGTGGTGAAACGGGAATCTTTTACCCTGACATACAGGGAAGAATAGGTATTCTGCCCCGTTGCGGGATTCAACAGGTCCCATACACTGTTGAATCCCAGGCGGGGCATGCTTTCTGCCAATCCGGGACTCACCATGACATCCCCTCTGAACCGGTTGAATCCCATGTCGCTTGAATAATCCATAATACCTGCAATCCTGACCGGGGTTTCGTATTCTTTCAGCAGGTCCTTTCCGCCGGGTATGGCTATGTGGCCTGAGGCCAGGGATATGCCGGAAGGATCGAACGACACGCTGACCAAACCGGCCGGCTGGCCGATCAGGGAATCTACCGGAAGAAAACACATGTCTTCAGTTGCTTCCTGGGGTGCCCGGTCGTTTTTTAAAACCGGCGTGATCTGTATGTTGTGGAGTACTTCCCTGCGAACCACAATCTGACCGGATGAATCGGAAGAATAGAATGCTCCGGCCAGCAACCTGTTGAACGGGGGGTATCCGGCCATACGGGCCGGGATCATCTGTAGCTGTACCCGGGTTTCCCTGTCGCGGAAGCGGATCCTGGCCGGAATGATCACGTCGGGGATCACAATCTCCACGCCGGGAAGGCGGCTGATGGTATCGATCACCGAATCGGTAAGGAATATTTCAGGTTGCCGGGCAATCTCACCTGGCGAGGGAATGCTTCCCGACATAACCGCTTCTATTCCCGAACCGGAAGGGAAAATGGTAAGGCTGGTAAACAGATCGTTTGCAGAAAAAGCGTCGGTAACGTTTTTTCGCAGACCTGTCCCGAACGACATCATGGATGAAAGGGCTCCGATGCCCACCGTTACCCCCAGGAGTGTCAGGAACGTTCGCAGCCTGCTTCGAAAGAGGTTCTCCATTCCCATCATGATCATATCAATCCATCTCATGGGGCAGGTTTTTCAAAACGGTTTTCCAAAGATACCTTTTCCGGTGAATATTTTGTGTGCAGCCAGTAAAAAAGCCTGCCCCGGTAAGGCAGGCTTTGATACGGCATCGGCAATGCACTTTTTTTATTCGAACTGTTTGAACGTTCCCTTGATCCTTTCCATGGCATCCCGCAGTTCTTTCTCTTTGATCACCAGGGGAGGAGCGAAGCGGATAATGTGTCCGTGGGTGGGCTTGGCCAGCACGCCGTTTTCTTTCATGGCTACACATACATCCCAGGCGGTTTTTCCACCCTTCGGCCTGATCACCACGGCGTTCAAAAGGCCTTTTCCTCTTACCTTTACGATCATTTCCGAGGGAATGCTGCTGAATTCTTTCCGGAATATTTTACCGAGCTTTTCCGCCCTTTCGGCCAGTTTTTCTTCTTTCACCACCTCGAGGGCGGCAATTGCCACCCTGGCTGCAATGGGGTTTCCTCCGAAGGTAGACCCGTGTTCGCCGGGCTTGATGGTGAGCATGATCTCGTTGTCGGCAAGTACGGCCGATACCGGATACACACCTCCCGACAGGGCTTTTCCAAGGATCAGGATATCGGGACGGACCTCTTCGTGATGGCAGGCCAGCAGCTTACCCGTACGGGCAATGCCGGTCTGCACCTCATCGGCAATGAACAGTACATTATGTTTTGAACAGAGGTCCCTTACTTTTTTCAGGTAACCGTCGTCGGGGACATTCACACCGGCTTCTCCCTGGATAGGTTCCACCAGGAAGGCGGCGATGTTCTTATTGTCCTCCAGTGTTTTTTCCAGGGCATCCGGGTCGTTGTAAGGAATGGTGACGAAACCGGGTGTGTAGGGTCCGTACCCTTTCCGGGCGTCGGGATCGGTGGAGAAAGAAACCACGGTGATGGTTCTTCCATGGAAATTCCCTTCACAGGTTACGATCACAGCCTCGTCTTCGGCCGTACCTTTTACATTATAGGCCCATTTGCGGGCCAGTTTCAGGGCCGTTTCCACCCCTTCCGCTCCCGTATTCATGGGAAGCACCTTGTCATATCCAAAGTATCGGGTAACGTACTCTTCAAATTCCCCCAGTACGCTGTTGTAAAAAGCCCTGGAGGTAAGCGTCAGCTTTTTGGCCTGTTTGGTCATGGCCTTGACGATCTTCGGGTGGCAATGACCCTGGTTCACCGCCGAATAGGCGGAAAGAAAGTCATAGTAACGCTTGCCTTCCACATCCCATACATAGGGACCTTCGCCTTTATCCAGCACCACCGGCAGAGGATGGTAATTGTGTGCTCCGTAACGTTCTTCCCGTTCAATAAATTTCTGTGTTTTCATAATTGGTTACTATTTGCTGTTCATGATTCGGCATTTCCGGTTGAACCGCCTGCAGACCTTTCACGGAATCCGGAGAAGGTTTTTTGACGGCAGGTGACCCGCAAAAATACTGATTTTTTCGGCTGTTCCAATTTTTCAGGTGGGGATAATGCAGGCCGGGCTTCAAAACATTTTTTTGCCCGCTTTGTTTAATTTTCATAGATTGATGATGATTTCTGCAAATTGTACCGTTCAAATTCATGAAACAGATGAAGAAACCAGAGAAAATAAATCAGGGGATAAGGGAAAGGCGCAGTCACGTGATTTTTTCGCCGGAATCCCTTTCCCATGAAATAATCCGTTTACTGGTTGAAGCGGCCAGGTGGGCCCCAAGTTCTTTCAACCAGCAACCCTGGCGTTTTATCTATGCCAGGCGGGAAGAAAATGATGAATGGTTGCATATGTTCGATCTGCTTCTTCCGGGAAATAGAGAATGGGTTCAGCACCATGTGCCTGTTCTTATGATGACCCTGGCCGAAATGGTGCCTTCCGGAAGAAAGGAACCCAATATTTATGCCTGGCATGATGTAGGGCTGGCTACTTCGCAGTTGCTGGTACAGGCCGCTTCCATGGGGCTGGCTACTCACCCGATGGGCGGATTCGACAGGGAGAAAGCCATGGAAGTGATGCGTATCCCCGAACCTTTCCGCCCGGTGGCCATGCTGGCCCTGGGATATCCCGGCCGGCCGGAAGATGTGCCTGAAGGGCTGGTGCAACGCGACCGGAAAGAGCGAACCAGAAATCCTCCGGAAACCATGCTCTTTCGTGGCCGGTGGGGGACGGAAACAGGCCGCTGATCAGAACCTGACAGTGAGTTTAATATTGATCCTTCTTGAGGTGAGATAATTCGGAACCGCATACATGCGCGTTTCTCCGCTCAGGTTATTTACTGTACTGATCCAGTGGTATGAAATGGTGTTGTTGATATCGAGCAGGTTGAACACCTCGGCACTGACGGAGAAATGCCGGATACCCTGAAATTTGCCCTGAAACCGTTTTCCCGTTCCTTCTCCCACCCATACTTTGATAAATCCGATATCCACCCGCCGGTAGGGAGGCATCCGAAAATACAGGTCGTACCGGTCGGTGTTGGGGTAGTTTACCGGCAACCTGGAACCATACATCATGGTAAGCTGCACCCGGTAAGAGGGATCTCCCGGCAGATAATCCTGAAAATGCAGGCCGAAATTCACCAGCTGGTCGGTGGGACGGGGATAGTATCCCGGATAAACGGTACCGCCTGTTTCGTCGGTGTACGAATCACCGGGAATATCTTCCCGGGTGCGCATCAGGGAGAGGCTTGCCCATGATTCGGTTCCGGGTACAAATTCCCCGTTCATCTTCAGATCGAGGCCCGTGGCATACCCTCGCGCCAGGTTTTCACCTGCATACCGGATGCGTACGTTTTCTATTCTGTAGGGGATCAGCCGGTCCATCCATTTTAAATAGGCTTCCGCGCTGAACACAAAGGGCCTTTCCCAAAGTGTGAAATACCGGTCGGCCCCGCCCACAATATGAACCGAACGCTGGGCCTGGATACGCAGGTTGCTTTTTCCTTCCCGGTTGGTGTATTCCCTGAACAGGGGCGGTTGGTGGTAGGTTCCTCCCGAAAGATGGAGCCGGTATTCTTTTTCCCATAGCGGTTCGAATACCATGGAAAACCGTGGACTCAGGAACCATTCACCGGTCAGGTCCCAGTAATTGGCCCGTATCCCGGCGTTCAGTGACAGGTTGCCGGCTCCGGTCATAAACCGGCGGCTGTACTGCAGAAAGGAAGTCAGCCGGCCCGACCGCAGATTCAGTTCGCCCTGGCTAACATAGGCCAGGTTTACCGTTTTGTTGTTGTATGGAATGGAAAAACCGGCGGAATCGACCATTTCCCATTCATGAACCCGGTTATCCACCGCTTCATACTGGTATTTCAGTCCCCATTTCCAGGTAGTGCCGCCCGCCAGGTATTCTCCCCGGTGCTCCGCAGATGCAATGGTTCCCGCAAGATCATTCCGGGCATGATTCAGAAAGCTTCCTATCCCGATGTTCAGGATACTGTCGCCCAGGTTTTTCGATCCCATTTCTTTATCCAGCTCATTCAGGGAATAGCTTCCCCGGATATCGAAAGTTTCGGCTTCCATGGTGTGGAAGGCTGAAGCAGTGAATTTCAGGACAAGGCGAGAAGAGGGTTTGTATGCCGCTGTCAGCGCCCCGGTCCGGGTGTTGAACCGGTCACGCTCCTGTCCGTCATAAAGCACATATAATTTAACGGCATGGTTTACTGTTCCAAACGAAGTTTCCCGGTCATCGGGCACAAAACGGTAATCATTGAGAGACAGGTTTCCCAGGAAGCTGAATTCCCATCGGTTGGAGGGTTGGTATTGCAGATAGGTCTGGAAATCAAAAAAAGAAGGCTGGTAATCGCCCGCCACATCGAGCGATTGCAGCAGATACCGGTTGGTTTTGTACCGGATGCCGGCCAGCCAGGAGATTTTGTTTTCTGCCGCCAGCCCCTCCATATGTACCGAACCGCCCAGGAAACTTAGGGAAGCGGAGCCCCCGGTTTTCTGCGGGGTGCGGTAGGTAATATCCAGCACCGACGACATCCGGTCGCCGTATTCGGCCCCGAACCCCCCGGCCGAAAATTTGACCGAACCTACCAGGTCGGGATTGATAAAACTTAGCCCTTCCTGCTGCCCCGAGCGGATCAGAAACGGGCGGTATATCTCCAGCCCGTTCACATATACCAGGTTTTCATCAAAATTCCCGCCCCTGACGGAATAACGCGAACTGAGCTCGTCCCGTGAAGATACCCCCGGAAGGGTTTTCAGCAGGGTTTCAAACTGGCCGGAAGCATTGGGGATCAGCCGGTAATCTTTCATACTGACCGGTACGAATGAGCCGGTCCGCCTGATTTCCGCCTCTACAGTTACCTCTTCCAGTTCCCGTGTGCCTTCTTTCATTTCGGGATGGATTTCCCGTGTTTCACCTGGGGCCAGGCGGAGGGGATATTCCAGTGTGATGAAGCCCACCGAGGAAACTACCAGGATGATGTCGCGCCCGGCAGGGACATCGAGACTGAAATATCCCGTGGTATCGCTGGTCGTTCCATGAGGCAGCCCGCGCAGGGAAATATTGGCCAGCGGCAGGGGTTGTCCGCCGGTGGTGATGACTTTCCCGAATACGGTGGCCGTTTCCTGGCCCCTTACCTGGGAAAGGAACATGCATGCCACAAGCAGGGTCGTGATAAATTGCATACCGGATACCCGATGGTTTCTTTCTATAAACTGTTTCCGGCCGGAATTCATTGTGCAATGTTAACCAAAAAACCTTGTTGGCAGGCAATTCCCGGCGCAGAAAAACTTCTGTGTATTCCGGCCGTTTTACGGGACGGTGCATTCTTTGTATATTTGGTTGCTGAAAAAAAATCCCGCTATGGTAAAGCAGTATGAACTGATGCTTCCTGCAATGGGCCGGGGGTATCACCTGGTGACCCGGGCTGTGGAAAAGGAACTGAAAGACCTTCCCGACAGGGGAATATGTCACATCATGATCAGGCATACTTCTGCCGGACTTACCCTGAACGAAAATGCCGATCCCACTGTACGTGACGATTTTGCCTCGTTCTTCGACCGGCTGGTACCCGATGACCCCTCTCTGTTCACCCATGTGATGGAAGGAACCGATGATATGCCTGCCCATCTGAAGTCTTCACTGATCGGTCATTCCGTTACTATTCCTGTGGTGAACGGCCGTCTTGCCCTTGGAACCTGGCAGGGGATCTACCTGTGCGAATTCAGGGATCACGCCGGAGCCAGAAGGCTTACGGTAACTGTGGTGGGAGAATGATTTTGGGTAACGCTCACAGAGGATTTTACACAACATATCATGCGATCATGCGTGTAAAGCAAAGTTTCGTACTTTTGAACATTATCCATCCGAATTAAAGGGACATGAAGAAACTGCTGTTATTAGGAGATGAAGCCATCGCCCAGGGGGCAATGGACGCCGGATTATCAGGTATTTATGCGTATCCGGGAACACCGTCAACGGAAATAATGGAATATGTGCAGGGTTCGAAAATGGCCGAAGAAAGGAATATCCACCGTATGTGGTCGGCCAACGAAAAAACGGCTTATGAGGCTGCCCTGGGCATGTCGTACGGGGGAAAACGCGCCATGGTATGTATGAAACATGTGGGACTGAATGTAGCGGCCGACCCCTTCATGAATTCTGCCGTTACCGGTATCAACGGAGGATTCCTGGTGGTATCGGCCGATGATCCTTCCATGCATTCCTCACAGAATGAACAGGATTCCCGTTATTACGGAAAATTTGCCAACATTCCCATTCTGGAGCCCTCCAATCAACAGGAAGCCTATGATATGGCCTATGAGGGCTTCACCCTTTCGGAAAAATACAGGGTGCCTGTTCTGCTGAGGATCACCACCCGTCTGGCCCATTCCCGATCGGGGGTGAAAAGAAGGGAGGTTTTGCCACAGCATTCCCTGAACCTTCCGCAGGATACGAAACAGTTCATTCTGCTCCCGGCCATGGCACGGGTCAAATACCGGATCCTGCTGTCGAACCAGCCGAACTTCAGGGAAGAATCGTTGCATTCGCCCTTCAATAAATATTTTGACGGGGTGGATAAACGCATGGGCATCATTGCATGCGGACTGGCCTATAATTACCTGATGGAAAATTTCCGCAACGGCTCCATCGACTATCCGGTGCTGAAAATATGCCAGTATCCTATGCCTATCGAGCTGTTGAAAAAGATCACAGACGAGTGCGAAGAGGTTCTTGTTGTGGAAGAAGGGTATCCCTTCGTGGAAGAGCTGATCAAAGGATTACTCGGCACAGGAGTATTTGTGAAAGGAAGGCTGGATGGGACCCTTCCGCGTGACGGCGAGCTGGATCCCGATCTGGTGGCCGAGATTTTCTGGAAAGGGAAACCTTTGCCGCACAAAACACCCGACTGGATATCCCGGCGGCCACCGATGCTCTGCAAGGGATGTGGCCACATCGATACTTTTCTGGCTTTGAACGAAGCACTGAAAGATTATGGCCCGGGACATGTTTTTTCCGATATCGGCTGTTATACCCTGGGCGCCAATCCCCCATATAACGCCATCTATTCCTGTGTGGATATGGGAGCTTCCGTAACTATGGCTGTAGGAGCTGCCGATGCCGGACTGTTCCCATCGGCCTGTGTGATTGGCGACAGTACCTTTACCCACTCGGGAATGACGGGCCTCCTGGATGCCGTGAACAAGAATTCGCCGGTAACCGTGATTATATCCGATAATCAAACAACGGCAATGACCGGAGGACAGCCCACACCAGGACTTAACCGGCTGGAAAAAATCTGTGAAGGCCTGGGTGTGGAACCCGATCATGTGCGGGTCATGGTTCCCCTGAAAAAGAACCATGACGAGAATGTGAAAATACTCCGGGAAGAACTGGAATACCGGGGAGTGTCGGTTGTGATCAGCCGGCGCGAATGTATCCAGACCGCCAGTAAGAAAAAACGGGCTGCAAAGAAATCAAAAAAAACGAATACCTGATCAGGTAAAAACTATACGATTAACCATGAAAACAGATATCATTCTTGCGGGTGTAGGCGGACAGGGAATTCTGACCATTGCTACTGCCATAGGGGCGGCAGCCATTAAAAAGAATCTGTATCTGAAACAGGCCGAGGTGCACGGTATGAGCCAGCGCGGAGGAGCCGTTCAATCACACCTGCGACTCAGCAGCCGACCTGTGGCTTCCGATCTGATACCCAGAGCCCATGCCGATCTCATTCTTTCGGTCGAACCCATGGAATCGCTCCGGTATCTTTCTTACCTGTCGGAAGATGGATGGCTGGTGGCCAATGAGGAACCGTATAAGAATATTGACGACTATCCCGGTATGGAGACCATCATGAACGAGATCACCTCCCTGCCGCATTACGTGTTGCTGAATGCCGATCAGATAGCCCGCAAACTCGGTTCTCCCAGGTCATCGAACATTGTTATGCTGGGAGCTGCCATACCATTTATCAGCGGACTGGATGCCGCACTCATGGAAGATGGTATCAGGCAGGTATTTGCGCGGAAAGGGGAGGAAGTGGTAGAGGTGAACCTGCAGGCTTTCAGGGCCGGATTACAGATATCAGAGGAGAAAATAAAAAAGATTTGATCTATGTTGTTTAATGAGCGTGATCTGGAAGAATTCCGTACCAGAGGAATTACCCCCGAACAGGCACAGAAACAAATTGAACGTTTCGAAAAGGGTTTCCCGGATATCCCGGCTGTGCGGCCAGCCATAGCCAGTGACGGGATCATCCGGCTTACCCGTGAAAAAATCACGAATTACAGGAAATTTTATGAGGAGAACCGGGAAAACCAACGGATACTGAAACTGGTACCTGCCTCGGGGGCAGCTACACGCATGTTTAAAGCGCTTTATGAAGCCCTGTCGGATGGGAAAAAGGAAAAGGAAAAGGACTTTTCTCTGTACCTCCAGCGTGAGGGAAACCGGGCCATCCAGGAATTGCTGAACCGCATCGGCCGGTTTGCCTTTTATCCCCGTTTGCGGAAACGGATGGAAGCGAAAGGAATGGATCCTGACAAGCCGAAGTATGCCCGGGAAACGCTCGAAATGATCCTGAAAGAAGACGGGCTTAACTACGGGAACCTGCCAAAGGGACTCATCCTTTTTCATCGATATACACAGGGAGAAAGAACTGCGGCCGAGGAACATCTTGCCGAGGGGGCTCATTATGCTTCCACACCCGATCATACCGTACACGTGCATTTTACTGTTTCTCCTGAACACATTGATCTTTTTCAAAGGCTGATGGATGAAAAAATCCCACTGTATGAGAAAGAATACGGTGTTACCTACCGGTTGGATTTCAGCCTCCAGAAGCCGTCTACCGACACTCTGGCCGTGGATATGGCAAACCGGCCTTTCCGGGAAAAGGACGGCACACTTTTATTCCGGCCGGGAGGCCACGGAGCCCTTATTGAAAACCTGAACGACATACCGGCCGATGTGATTTTTATCAAAAATATCGACAATGTGAGCCCCGACAGGCTCAAACCGGTTACAGTGAAATACAAGAAGGCGCTGGCCGGAATATTGCTTACACTCAGGGAAAAAATATTCCGGTACCTGCACATGCTGGATGAAGCTCAGGACCATTCCCCCGGCCTGGTAAAAGAAATTCTTTCGTTCCTTGAACAGGAACTGTGTGTGCGTCATCCAGGGAAAATTCACCGAATGAGCCAGGAGGAACGGGCAGACTATTGCAGAATAAAACTGAACCGTCCCCTGCGGGTATGCGGAATGGTGAAGAATGAAGGCGAACCCGGAGGAGGACCCTTCTGGGTGAAAAACCCCGACGGCAGCCTGGGCCTGCAGATTGCCGAGAGTTCACAGTTCAACCTGAATAATCCCGACCAGAGGAAAATTTTCCGGTCTTCCACCCATTTCAATCCAGTTGACCTGGTATGTTCCACGCTCGATTACCAAGGGAATCCCTTTTACCTGCCTGATTTTCGTGATCCGGATACCGGATTCATTTCTAAAAAATCGAAAAACGGCAAAGATCTGAAAGCGCTTGAACTTCCCGGCCTCTGGAACGGGGCTATGGCCAACTGGAACACCGTGTTCGTGGAAGTGCCCCCGGAAACCTTTACCCCGGTGAAAACGGTCATGGACCTTCTGAGAAAAGAACACCTGCCGGAAGATATCAGCTGACCAGCCCGGAAAGGTTCTGAAATTTCATGTTGTTTTAAGATTTGTTTCTCATAAACGTAAGATTGGATTCTTACTTTTATTTCCGGAATCCAAAAACCATGAGAAACACGAACATTATCCTGATCTGCCTGGGTTTTCTGTTGCTCACTGCCCCCGTATCCGCCGATGGAAAGGAAGAGAATGGGGGAGGTGAAACCATGGAAACCGTGCTGGCAGGAAAGATTACCGATATACTGAGCGGTGAAGAACTGGCCGGGGTGAGGGTGCAACTGGATGGAACCGACCTGATAACCTATACCGGATTTGAAGGGGAATTCCGTTTTGAAGGATTGAAACCGGGAACCTACTATCTGGTAACCAGTATGATTTCGTACAAAAACAGCCGGATAAAAGTGGAAACGGGTAAAGATGTACGGAAGCCATCAGGTATTATGATCAGATTGAAGCCCGATTAAAGAAAGGGTTAGGTTGTTTATATATAACAAAAGGCAGGGGCCCATGGGTCGCTGCCTTTTTATTTCTGTACCAATTCGGCTTCAATCGTATTTCTTAAGGGAAATTGCTTTTCCCTGTTCGTTGTATATTTTCCAGGTTCCCGTTTTTTTGCCCATGTCATAAACCATTTCGTAAAGGAGCCTTCCTTTATCATCCCAAATCTTCCATGTCCCGTGTTTCTTTCCGTGGCGGTAACCGGCCTCTCCTGTTTTAACCTGGTTTTCATTCCAGGTGACCCAGGTGCCGTCAACCTGCCCGTACCGGTATGAACGAACCTCTTTCCTGTTCCCGTTCTCATAATACAGAATGGTGGCCCCGTGATATACCCCGTCGGCAAAATCGGCTTCGAGCCGGATCGTCCCGTCGGGATAATATTCCCGGTATGTACCCGTAAAGGCGCTGAAATCATTGCCGTACATCATGCCGTCATTCTCAGCCAGGATCTGGGCATTCAGCGAAGAAAGAATGAAAACACCGGCCAGTAAAGTGAAGATATTTTTCATAGTAAACCTGTTTATTCCTGAATAATAACCGAACAAATTTATAAATAATTTACAATATGTTAACATTAAGTTAACATTAAATTTTTCAAACGGCCGGGGATTTTCCAAATAATTGTATTTTTGGTACATGATTTTATGTGGATAGTTTCCGGTTTGTTAAAAGGGACAACCTTCATAAAACGAAAAGAGCGATGTTCTTCAAATAATTGATTTCATGAACCATTCCACTGCATACCGGATCCTCCTGGTAGATGACGAAAAGGATATACTTGAATTCATAGGGTACAACCTGAAAAAGGAGGGGTATGAGGTGTATTCGGCTACCAATGGAAAAGATGCCATCCGGATGGCCGGTGAAATACTGCCCCACCTGATCCTGCTCGACGTGATGATGCCGGGCATGGACGGGATGGAGACCTGTGAAGAAATGCGAAAAGATGCAAGGCTGAACCATAGCATCATTGCTTTTCTGACTGCCCGGGGAGAGGATTATTCCCAGATCGCGGGTTTTGAGGCAGGAGGCGACGATTACATTACCAAACCCATTAAGCCCAAGGTATTGCTCAGCCGTATCAGGGCTCTGCTGAAGCGGTCAGGACCGGGTCCTGCACACACACCGCCCGGGAAAAAGGTGATTCGTCATAAAGATATTACCATTGATCAGGAACGGTTCACTGTGATCAAAAAAGGAAAGGAAATTTCCCTGCCCAAAAAAGAATTTGAATTGTTGTCGCTGTTAATGGAAAAACCCGGCAAGGTATATACCCGCGATGAAATATTTCAGCGGATATGGGGAGAGAAGATCATTGTGGGCGACCGAACCATCGATGTGCACATCAGGAAACTCAGGGGCAAGCTGGGCGACCGGCATATCAAAACCGTCAAAGGGGTGGGATATAAGTTTCAGGAATAGCTCTTACTTCTGATCAGTTCCTTTCCGGTTTTTCCCCGCGGAATCATTTTCACTTAGCGTACCGGTGTGTTTCAGGGAGCCAGAACGCCGTTTTCCCGGGAATAGATCACAAAATCACGCTGGGCTTTCAGAATATTCAGGGTGTAAAGCATCAGGTTCTTGGTCTCGGCCAGCACATTGAAATACAACAGGCTGGTTTTGGTCCCGGCTTCGCCTTTCTTGATCCTTTTCACCTGTTTCTTGTTCATTTTGGCGATAATATCCAGGATGTGTTTCTGCTTTTCGATGATTTCCGACAGATCATCGAATTTACCCTGTTTCAGGTGATTCAGCACAAAGTTGAAGAAAACGGATATCTCCTCGTTCAGGAAAATGAACTCCTGTTTCTGGTCTTCATTGAAGGGTGCGTGGTTGTTTTCCATATGTTCATGAATATGCTCCATGATGAAATTCACGCAGTGAGCACCTTCCCTGATGTAATCGAGCACCTGAACGTAGAAGGGCCCGCTTTCCACGGAATCTTCCTCCAGTTGCCGGATTGTGATGTATATATTGTTTTTCAGTTCTTTGCTGTGCTGGTTCAGTTCCTTGATCTCATTCCGCACTTTTTTCAGTCCGCGCCTGTCTTGCCTGAAAAAGTTCTCCAACGTGAGATAATACAGTTTCGACATGGAGATGACCGTGCTGGTAACGTTTTTGTTGCACTCGCTGAGCACGGTATCGGCCTTCACAATCTTACGTCCGTACAGGGCTTCCTGCTTCAGTTTCATATCGGCTTCCCGGCGCTTGTGGATCACGTGGGTGCGGAAAATGAAGAAACCGGTGAGCACGATCAGCACCAGAATGGAAACGAACCCTCCGTAATAGATGATAAAACCCATAACCAGGGAAATGGTGAATGCGATCAGTGCAGTAACAAACCAGCCTCCGATCACCGTAAGTACGCCCGAAATCCGGTACACCGCACTTTCCCTGCCCCAGGCTCTGTCTGACATGGAACTTCCCATTGCTACCATAAAAGTGACATAGGTTGTGGAAAGGGGTAGCTTAAGGGAAGTGGCAAACGAAATAATGATGCTGGCTACCACCAGGTTTACCGAGGCCCGCACCAGGTCGAAATAGGCGGTATCCCTGGTGGTTGAATTCTTTGATTTGTATTCGGTCTGGTCAAAGCGTTTTTCCAGTTTTTCTTCCAGGCTTTGAGGCATCAGGGTGCGAAATCCTTTTGACAGGTTCATGCTGGCTCTTACCAGGAAACGGGAAAAAGCATTGGGTTGAAAACGTTCGTATCCCTCATCCTGCCGTCCCAGGCTGATCTCCGTTTCGGTAACCGAACGGGCTTTGCGCGACAACCACAGGGTAACGGCCATGATGATCCCTGCCAGGAGCAGAAAATAAGTGGGGGTTTGAACCGGGCCGTTCAGGGCATCCATGGTGAATACTTCGGGATTCACCCCTTCCGCCATGAAATTCCGGAAAGAAGCGAACCCGGCCAGGGGAACCCCTATAAAGTTCACCAGGTCATTCCCCGCAAAGGCCATGGCCAGGGCAAACGTACCTACCAGCACCACCACCCGCAGTATGTTGACTTTGATCAGCCACATCAGCAATTGCAAAAGCAGGGTCCATCCCAGGAAACTGGTCACCAGGATCAGCATGGTGTGATCCATGATCCAGGTCAGTGTGGCATCGGTTATGAAGGCGGATCCTTTGGCTCCCTTGATCAGCATGAAATAGGTAATAGCTGTGATCGCAACTCCTCCCCAGATGGCTCCGAAATATTTCATCTGTTTTTCGAAATTGAAGGTAAATGCGATCCGAACCAGGTACTGAACCAGCGCTCCCAGTGTAAAGGCAATCACAATGGAAAGCAGGATCCCCGATATAATGAACAGAGCCCCCCCCGAATTGATGTACTCGCTTACCCCGGTTCCCAGTTCAGGATTCTGGCTCGTTTTGATGATGGCCAGGGCTACGGCGGCGCCGAGCAATTCGAATACAATGGATACGGTTGTGGAAGTGGGAAGCCCGAAGGTATTGAACAGGTCAAGCAGTATAACGTCGGTCAGCATCACCGCCAGGAACAACACCATAATCTCGGAAAAGGTAAACATGTCGGGATGAAAGATCCCTTTCCTGGCCACTTCCATCATGCCGCTGGAAAAAGTAGCCCCGATCAGGATCCCAAGGGAAGCAATCAGCATGATCACTTTAAAGGGAGCGGCTTTGGAGCCGATGGCCGAATTCAGGAAATTGACGGCATCGTTGCTTACTCCAACGATCAGGTCGGAAATTGCCACTCCGAACAGCACAATAACAATGAACAAATACAGGTTTTCCATGGTATGCGGTTGGTTCCGGTAATCAGAAGCAAAGGTAATGGCAGGAATTTTTTTTCCATCCATTCGAATATTAATTTTTTCTTAACTTATTGTAAAGCTGAAGCGATTGAAAATCATAATATTATAAAGTAAGATTAACATGGGCTAACGTATTTATTTCTATTTTTGACCTGTCTGTGAAAAACAAATGCATGGCTGAAAATAAAATCCTGATTGTTGACGATGAAAAGGATATTCTGGAGTTTCTGGGGTACAACCTGAGAAAGGAAGGATACAAGGTATATGCTGCCTCCGATGGAATGGGAGCCATTGAAACCGCCAGGCGGATAACCCCCGACCTGATTGTTCTGGATGTAATGATGCCCCGGATGGACGGAATAGAAACCTGTGAAAAAATGAGGGAAATTCCCGGGCTGAAGCAGAGCATGATCGTTTTTCTCACAGCCCGTTCGGAAGATTATTCGCAGATTGCTGGCTTTGCAGCCGGAGGCGACGATTACATTGCCAAACCAATACGTCCCAGGGTATTCATTTCCCGGGTGAAAGCCCTTCTGCGCAGGGCGCAGTACGTACAGGGCGAAAATGTTCAGCAGCAGACGGATCATGTAATCGATACCGGACAGCTGCTGATTGACAGGGAAAAATATGTTGTATATTTTGAAGGGAAAGAATTCTATCTTCCGAAAAAGGAATTCGACCTGCTTGTGTTGCTTACTTCCAGTCCTTCCAGGGTATTTACCCGCGATGAAATATTCAACCGCATCTGGGGAGACGATGTGTTCGTGGGCGACCGAACCATCGACGTGTATGTGAGGAAACTAAGGGAAAAGTTCGGTCAGAACACTATTCGTACAATCAAAGGGGTGGGCTACTGTTATGAGGCGTGAGCTCAGAGAACGGACTTGATTTTTTTTATGACCTGGGTTACATCGATGGGCTTCTCAAAATAATCCACTGCACCCAGTTTCTGCGCTTTCTCTTTATAATTTTCGTTTCCAACCGCCGTGATCATGATCACGGGAAGATCTGCCAGTTTCGGCTCCTGCCTGATCTTTTCGAGTAATTCCAGCCCGTTTGTCTGAGGCATCAATATGTCCAGCAGGATAAGGTCGGGTTTGTCCTTCTCCAGGTATGCCAGCGCCTCCCTGGCGCTGGAAGCCGTTATTACCTCGTATCCCTCTTTCTGCAGAACCACATCAAGCAGTACCACATTGGTGTTGGAATCGTCTATAACCAGAATTTTTGCTCCTTTCGCCATAATGTTCGCTTCGCATGTCTGCAGGTCAAAAATAAAAAACTTTTCCCCAACAGAAAGATAAGCCTGAGGAAATATTGCATATTTCATTGATGTGAATTACATTTAACTGATGATTTATCTCATTAACCTTCCTCATGGAACAGGATGAATACCGGATATGGCAAACACTGACGGAACAGGACTGGATGGAAATGATCCGGGCCAGCAATCTGGTACGTTTTGAAAACCGGGAAACCATTTTCCGGCAGGATACCCGCTCATCCCATTTCATGTTCGTTGAACAGGGACTGGTTAAGGTTTACAAAACGGGAAAAAGCAAAAAGATCCTGACCCTCAAGCTGGAAGGTCCGGGTCATTTTGTTGGGTTGCTTTCGGTACTGGGAAGTGAAATACATCAGTATTCCGCATCGGCCGTGGGACCCGCTTCCATTCGCTTTTTCGACCATGATACATTTCTGAAAGTCGTCATGCGGAACGGGAATTTTTCCCTCGACCTGCTTCGTGAGCTCAGCCGTCATGGCCTGTTCATGTTCGATAAGCTAATCAGCCAGGCCCAGAAACAGTTGCCGGGCAAAGTGGCGGAAGTAATCCTGTATTTTTCAGAAAACATATTTCACAGCCACGAATTCGAGATACCGCTTACCCGCGAAGAAATGTCGCAGCTGGCCGGGACCACCAAGGAAAGTTTTATCCGCACCCTGAGCGAGTTCAGGCACGATAAGATCATCGACCTGGACGGGAAAAAGATCTCGATCAGGAGCATGAAGATCATTCGCATCCTGAACGATCTGGGGTAAGCCCTGCCTGATCGCCCTCAGAGTTTCACGGCCGGTACCTGCAACTCAATGGCCATTTTATTGATCATGGGAACCGCACTGGTACGTATCCTGCTGAAACGGTTCAGTTGCTCCCGGATGGCTTTTTCCAGGATCGCCTTCACTTCCCTGTCCTGCCGGGTGGGAGGATAACTGCCCCGTGAACCGGCTCCTGCCAGCGCAGCCAGCTTGTTGTTCAGCCGGATGGGGTAATTCAGAGGATCCTGCGGGCTCTGGTTCTTTGTCTGGTAAAGAGCTTCTTCCACCTCGCTGATCTCCTTTAGGGTATGGACGATCAATTCTTTCAGTTCGCTTCCTTCATCCGGGATACGTTTCTGAAGTTCCTTCAGATCGCCGCGCAGTTTCCGTATATCCAGAATGGTCTGATGAACTTCCGATAAGGTATCCCTGATTTCCATCAGGAATGTGAACTGTTCTTTCAGACCATCAAATGTTGTTTCCACTGCCGGATCAGGGAGAATTCTAAGGACGGTTTCCCCTGAATCTTTTTCCGTTACCAGCCTGGCTGTGTATTCTCCCGGCAGTGCAAGCGGGCCCCGTGTGGTTCCGCCCCACAGGATCATCCCCGGAAAAGTTCTGGCGCCTGGATATCGCATGTCCCATTCCACCCGGTTTATCCCTTTCGATACTTCCAGTTTTTCGGTGTACAGGCGTACATCCTGTTCTACGGGGATTTTTTCCGTGGTAAAGCGCCTCACCAGCCTGCCCGTCGCGTCGTAAATATCCAGGCGCACGGGATTGGACGAGTCGGGCGCCTCACGCAGATAAAAAAAGATCACCGGGCCGGAAGGCGGATTTTCTCCCAAAATTCCCCGTCCTCCCCGTCCCGCTTCGATGCGGTAGGCAGGAGCCGGTTCGTACAGGTGAAAAAGGCTGTTCACCTGTTCGTTTTTCATCTGATGCAACAGGGCCAGATCGTCGAAAACCCACAGGCTGCGTCCCTGGGTGGCCACGATCAGCCGGCGGTTTTTAATGGCAAGATCGGTCACAGGCACAACCGGAAGATTGAGCTGAAAAGGCTGCCAGGAATTCCCGTCGTTGAAACTGATGTACATGCCCGATTCGGTGCCTGCATACAGCAATCCGCGAAGATCCGGGTCGGCCCGGACCACGCGGGTGAAATGCAGGGGATCGATCCCGTGGGTAATCCGTGTCCATGTTTTTCCGTAATCGGTGGTTTTCAGCAGATAAGGGGTGTAATCGTTCCGTTTGTAAGCAGTGGCTGCCACATACAGGCCTCCTTTTTCAAACGGATGAGGTTCCATACTGTTGATCATGGTCCATTCGGGAAGTACGGCAGCAGGCGGGGTGACATTTTCCCAGTTTTTACCTCCGTTGCGGGTGAGCCATATCAGCCCGTCGTCCGAACCGGTCCAGATTACCCCAGGCTCATGAACCGATTCGGCGGCGGCAAAAATGGTTCCGTAATATTCCACACTGGTATTGTCCTTTGTAATGGGACCTCCCGAGGGTCCCAGGGTGGATGGGTCGTTCCGGGTGAGGTCGGGACTGATCACCTCCCAGCTCTGTCCTTCGTTCTCCGTTACGAACAGCACATTGGCCGCTGCATACAGGCGGCCTGGGTGGTGCCTGCTGAAAAATACAGGAAAATTCCATTGAAAACGGTACCGGTTGTCACCGGCTCCCGATCCCATTGGGTTGTCAGGCCACGGATCGACCCGGCGTCTTTCGCCTGTGCGGTGATCCAGCCGTTCAAGGTACCCACCGTAAGAACCGCCGTACACAATTTCCGGGTCTTCAGGGTCAGGGGCAATATGCCCGCTTTCTCCTCCGGCCGTTTCTTCCCAGTCATCCTCTGTGATGCCGTATCCGCGCGACCGGCTGGCAATACGCACGGTGGAATTGTCCTGCTGGGCGGCATAGATCCGGAACGGGAAATGGTTATCGGTGGCGACCCGGTAAAACTGGGCGGTTGGCTGGTTGTAACAGGTGCTCCAGTTCCTGCCCCCGTCAAAAGTCACCTGAGCTCCTCCGTCATTGCCGACAATCATATTTTCCGGATCGCTGGAGGATATCCACAGGTCGTGATGATCGCTGTGGGGAGTGGATATGCGCTCGAAACTTTTCCCGCCGTCTTTCGACCGGTGGAAGCCGACATTCAGCACATATACCACATCCTCGCCGGAAGGGCAGGCCACCACCCGTGTGTAATACCAGGCCCTCTGACGCAGATTCCGGTCATCGTTCACTCTTTCCCAGGTTTCGCCTCCGTCATCCGAGAGAAAAAGGCCTCCCTCATGCGCTTCTACCATTGCCCATACCCTGCGGTGGTTAACCGGCGAAACCGATACGCCGGTAATACCCAGCGGACCGTCCGGCATACCCGGTTTCCGGCTCAGGTTTATCCAGGTGTCGCCCCCGTCATAGCTTTTCCATAGTCCCGACCCAGGGCCTCCGCTTTCCAGACTGTAAGGAGTACGCGACACTTCCCACAGGCTGGCATACAGGATCCTGGGATTGACGGGATCAATAACCAGGTCGACAGCTCCCGCCTTTTCGCTGACGTAAAGCACTTTTTCCCAGGTTTCCCCTCCGTCGGTGGAACGATATACGCCCCGTTCCGGGTTCGGGCCGAAAACATGTCCCAGTACGGCAGCATACACCCGTTGCGGATCGGCGGGCGATACCCTGATCCGTGGAATATAACGGCCTTCCTTCAGGCCGCAATAGTGCCAGTGTTCTCCCGCATCAGTCGATTTCCAGATGCCGTATCCGTGCGACATGTTCCCGCGCACGGTTTTTTCTCCCCCTCCTGCATATACTATATTCGGATCGGAAGGAGCTACGGCCACCGATCCAATGGAGCCTCCGAAGTATCCGTCGCTGATGTTCTTCCACGAGTGCCCCCGGTCGGTTGTTTTCCATACACCCCCTCCGGTGCCGCCGAAATAATACACATCGGGGTTCCCTTCCACACCGGTTACCGCGGCCGAACGGCCACCGCGGAAAGGACCGATATGCCGGTAATTCAGCCGGTTCAGCAACAGGGTGTCCATCCCCGTGGGCTGGGCTCCCGTTCTTTTGCGTAACTGGGCTGACGCATCATTCGTGCCTGAAGATGCTATGAGAAATACGGAAAAGAAAAACAGGTAAAGTCGATTGGGAGAGGTCTTCATGGCAATTGGTATGTTTTGTTACGAACAGGTCGGTTGATTTTGGTCGGGAGAACCAAAATACAGATTCTTCTTTGATATTCCACGGCATTTTTGCTGAGGTGTTCAAAAAAGTCGTTTTCTTTGATCAAAAAAATGCAAAATCCTCTTTTCATACCGGTATCCGTACTGCTGGCTTTCACCTTCGCCTGTACACCGCAAAGTAAACAGCATGAACCGAAGGGAGTAACCTCCGGCCGGGCCATGGTGGTAACCGCCCATCCGCTGGCTTCTGCCGCGGGTGTATCCGTTCTCGGAAAAGGAGGCAATGCGGTGGATGCGGCCGTGACAGTTGAGCTGTGCCTGGCCGTTTGTTATCCGAATGCGGGGAATATTGCCGGAGGGGGTTTCATGGTGATCAGAATGCACGACGGAACCGCCGTGAGCCTCGATTACAGGGAAAAAGCCCCCATGCGGGCTTCACGTGATATGTACCTCGATTCCCTGGGAAATGTCATTCAGGGTTCCAGCCTGCATGGGCACAGGGCCTGCGGGGTGCCTGGTACCGTTGCCGGGCTTTTCGAGGCCCACCGCAGGTACGGTATGCTTCCCTGGGATGAGCTGGTGGCTCCGGCTGTGCGAATGGCCTCGGAAGGGTTTCCTCTTACGGAAATACAGGCCGCTGATCTGAACCGCGCCGGAAGCAGACTCCTCAGAATAAACGGACGTAAAACCGCCCTGACGGGTAAAGGTTTGTGGCATGCGGGCGACACCCTGGTGCAGCCCGAACTGGCCCTTACCCTGGAAAGGATCAGAGATATGGGGAGGGATGGTTTTTACCGGGGTGAAACAGCCCGGCTGATCATGGAAGAAATGGAACGGGGGAAAGGACTGATCAGTAACGCCGATTTGGATGCATACGAACCGGTATGGAGAACGCCGGTTACAGGCATGTACCGCGGATACCGGATCATTTCCATGCCGCCACCTTCCAGCGGCGGGGTGGGGCTGCTTCAGATGCTTGCCATGGTCGAACCTTTTGACCTGGGGAAAATGGGATGGAACCGCCCCGATGCCGTGCATGTGATGGTGGAATCGGCACGGCGCATGTATGCCGACAGAGCTGCCTATCTCGGTGATCCGGAATTTGTGGAAATTCCGGTGGAAGGATTACTGAACCGGGATTACCTGAAAGACAGAATGGCCGGTTTCAACATGCGGCAGGCAGGAAATTCTTCTCAATTCGGGGAAGGCGACCCTTCAGCCTGGGAAAGTGAAGAAACCACCCATTACTCCATTGTCGATCCCATGGGCAACGCCCTGGCAGGTACCACCACCCTCAACGGATCGTACGGTTCGGGTGTGATCGTAAAGGGTGGAGGCTTCCTGCTGAACAACCAGATGGACGATTTCAGTATCAAACCCGGTTTTCCCAATCTATACGGACTGGTAGGAGGGGAGGCCAACGCCATTGCACCCGGAAAACGAATGCTCAGTTCCATGACCCCCACGGTGGTGGAAAAAGAGGGAAAACTGTTCATGGTCCTGGGAAGCCCCGGAGGCTCGACCATTATTACCAGCGTTTTCCAGGTTCTGATCAACGTGATCGACCATCACATGAGCATGCAACAGGCAGTGGAAGCGGGCAGGTTCCACCACCAGTGGCTTCCGGATACCCTCTACTGCGAAAACCGGGCCCTTGACCGTACCTGCCTTCGTACACTGACAAAGAAGGGACACCATGTGAGGCGCCGGGGCGCCATAGGCAGGGTGGATGCTGTGCTGGTGTGGCCCGGAGGTATACTGGAAGGGGGGGCCGACCCGCGGGGAGATGATACGGCCATGGGTTTGGAGCCCAGATAAATAGTTTGAAAGGCAGATTTTATGAAAGTGCTATTATATTTGATGAAAAGTAAATGAAAATTGTCTTTTTTTTGAGTACTTTGCTTAATATGAACAGATGAACTATATGAAAGGTGTCTTTTTTAAAGGAGCCTTGCTTGTCCTGTTTTCCGGAATACTCTGGCAATGCAGCACGGTACCCTTTACGGGAAGGAAACAGGTGAATTTACTGCCCGAGTCGGAAATGGTTTCCATGGGGATAAGTAATTACCGGGCATTTCTTGATACCACTCCGGTGGTAACCCGTGGGACCGAACAGGCACTGGTGAAAAAGGTGGGTGGAAAAATCGCCGCTGCTGTTGAAAACTTTTTTCAGGATAACCAACAAAACGACCGTTTGCAGTATTTTGACTGGGAGTTTCAACTGGTAGAGGATGAAGTGCCCAACGCCTGGTGTATGCCCGGTGGGAAAGTGGTTTTTTACACCGGTATCCTTCCGTATTGCAGGGACGAAGAAGGCATGGCGGTGGTAATGGGCCATGAGATAGCACATGCCGTGGCCAGGCATGGGAACGAACGGATGAGCCAGGCTTTGCTGGTACAGATGGGGGGCATTGCCCTGTCGGTAGCCATCGATCAGAAACCCGAAGAAACCAAACAATGGTTTATGGCCGCTTACGGCATTACAAGCTCACTGGGCGTGATATTGCCTTATTCACGTGCTCACGAAACCGAAGCCGATCAACTGGGACTGATCTTTATGACCATGGCAGGCTACCATCCGGAGTCGGCCATTGATTTCTGGGAAAGACTGGCTGCTGCCGGGGGCCGGAAACCTCCGGAATTTCTGAGTACCCATCCGTCCGATGAAAAAAGGATCAGGGATATGAAGGCTTTTCTGCCCAAAGCAAGGAAATACCAACCTGTTCATTCCGAATGAAATCGGCCGGAAAGATGAAGGCTGCCGAACACATAACAAACCGCTTCCCGTGGCCGGGAATATGCCTGTTGATGCAGGGTGGAAAATTTTTTTTATTGAAGAAAATTAATACATTTATGCTGAACTATTCAGGGCAAAATGCAGAGCCGGATGAAAAGACAGAGTTATGATTCAGGAATTTATACAACAAGTCATTATATCTAATAATCCATGAAAAGATCGGTTGTCATTCTGATTGTTATCCTGGTGATCCTTCTGATCCTCCCTGCCTATAGTTTTTTTAAATGGGCGTTCCAGCCAAAGAAACCGCTTAATGTGCTGGTTATTGACAAAACAGTACCGGATCTGGAAAAAGAGGAACATCGTTCATTTTTCTGGATACTGAATCAAAACCGGTTCGTCAATAAAGAATCCAACAACGGGTATAGCTTCAGGAAAGATTATTTCGGCTTTATACCCCAGAAGCCGCTGCGAAATAAAATGTATGATATTGCCCGGGTTAGACTATCGGAGATCATCAACCTGGCGGAACAAAATGACGTGATTTATGTAACCGATACCTATGGGGTGTATTTCAATGACTGGTACCGCGGGATAAACCGCAGCCGGCGGTCGCGTATGATCTACGGTGGCCTGAACAACAGCGATTACCTGTTGCTGAAAGAGATGCACGACAGGAACAAGCTGGTGATTGCCGAATACAATACCCTGGGACACCCCACGCCACCACTGGAAAGAAACAAGTTGGAAGACCTGCTGGATGTCAACTGGTCGGAATGGTCGGGAAAATATTTTTTCAGCCTCGATACCATCAAAAACCCGGATTTTCCCAAATGGATACTGGAGCTGTACCGAGAACAATACCACAAAAGCTGGGATTTTACACGCTCAGGCATTGTCTTTGTAAAAAACGACGACCGGGTGGTAGTGCTCGAGAACCAGACCCACCTCGATTTCGATGCTCCCTATATCATCACACCGCATGAATACATGGAAAAATATGAACTGCCCTATAAAATTGCCTATTCCCACTGGTTTGAGATCATAGAGACCGATGACAACGATGTGGTTAGCTGGTTCAGGATCTATCCCAACGAACTGGGCGATTCCATTATGGTAGCCAACATCATTCCTGATGTATTCCCGGCTGTGGTGAAAGGACCCGGAGAGCAGAATTACTATTATTTTGCAGCCGATTTTGCCCAGAATCCCATCGGGATGTTCTCTGCCCGTTTCAACGGATTTGAAAAGCTGAATTTTATCAATATCCGTACTGATTACAAATCCACACACAACTTTTTCTGGAAATACTACAATCCCCTGATGCGTAATATTCTGGAAGAGTACTGGGAGAAAACCTATTCCGGAGAATGAATGTAGGGTGTGGTTCAATCTGATCATTCACGGATCCATTTTATATCGTTAAAATGGATTTTTCTTATATGAAAACAGGCTGGTTTTTAGTATAGTATTATTTTATGTCTTTGCCCAGAAAATCAAGAAAAGGTTATTATGATCTGAAATATGTATTGCAGGTTGCCGGAACCGATGAAGGGTTTGTACTGGAAATGGTGAAATATTTTGTTCAGAATACGCCGGTGGTTCTGCAGCGATTGAAAAAATACTGCCGGGAAGAAAACTGGAACGACCTGGCTGCCGAAGCACACAAATTTGCACCGGGCCTGAGCTTTCTGGGCATAACAGTCCTGGAAGAAAAGATCAGGCGGGTGGAAGATTGTGCCACGGAAGGGGCACGGCATGAATCCCTTCCCCGGCTGGTGGAAGAGATCGATAAAACGGGAAACGAAGTGGTAAACGTGCTAAAGCAGGATTTTTCTCTGGAATGAATAAACCTGTCAACATACTGATCTGTGAGGATGATTACCTCACCCTCAAAGCTCTGGAACATACCCTGAAGCATGCAGGGTATTCCATTATGCTGGCCAAAGACGGGAAAGAAGCCAGAGAACTGCTCAGCCGGGGGAATATCCAGGTATTGCTTACGGATATTCATGTGCCCTATTTCAGCGGCCTGGAACTGATCCGGTATGTGAGGGAAGAACTCAACAGCCCGATCCCTGTCCTGGTTCTTTCCCGTGTGGGACTGGAAGACACCATCATGCATGCATTCGAACTGGGCGCCAATGATTACATTACCAAACCCTTCAATCCCGGCGATCTTTTGCTGCGCCTGAAGAAGATGATGTCACAGGAAAAATGAGATGGAATCCAGCTAACATTCTCCTGCCGTTTTTACTGACCGTTGCCTTTTCCCCGGGGGAAGTAAAGGCCGGCCGGTTTACACACGGCGATCCCGACAGCCTGTTCTTCCTGGCCAGAGAGCTCGCTTTTCAGGGGGAATACAGCCTTTCCAGGGATTGCTGCTACCGGCTGATCGACAGCTTCCCCGGCTATACCGATGCCTATATCCTGGCCGGCAATACCTGGGCCTGGGAAGAGAAATTCGATTCGGCCCGTTACTGGATAAAGGAAGCGCTTCGTATTGATCCCGGCCGCACCGATGCCATTGAGGCCCTTGCCCGGGTGGAATACTGGGCGGGGGCTCCCGGCGAAGCGCTGCCGGCCATTGAGAAAGGCCTGGAAATCCATCCCCGGCGCCCCGATCTCCTGTATCAGAAAGCTCTGGTGTATTTCCGTGAAGGGAAACGGAAAGAGACCCGGACGGTTCTGAATGCCCTGGCCGATACGGTACCGCAATATCCCGGCGCTGACAGCCTGTACCGGCTGGCACGTGCAGTGGTTTTCCCCTCGTCTTTTACGGCCGAATACTATTATGATCATTTCAGCCGGCCATACGTGAGGAACTGGCATATTCTCTCCCTGGCAGTGGACGGGGAGACAGGCAACAGCCGGTTCACCCTGAAGCTGAACAACGGCTACCTGGCACGAAGGGAGGAAAATTTCGGGGAGAATACGGAAAAGCAGCTGGAACTGGATGCCTATCCATCCCTGGGAAAGAAAAGCTACCTGTATCTCAACGCGGGAATTTCACCCGGGAAGTTTTTCCCCCGTTACCGGGCAGGTGGGGAATGGTTTTACACCATTCCGCACGATATGGTAGTTTCGGCAGGCTTTCGGTACCTGAAGTGGGCCGACGGTTTTCTGTTCTATACAGGATCGCTCGAAAAGTATGCCGGCAATTACTGGCTGGCCCTGCGTCCCTATGTGTTTCACAAACCCTACGGCTGGTCGTCGGCCTGGTTTCTCACAGCCCGCCGCTACCTGGGCAATGAGGAACAGTACCTCCAGGTAATGGCCGGAACCGGAACTTCACCCGATGAACCCATGCTGGCATCATCCGACCTGGACAGGCTCCGTACCGCGGTATTCCGGGCAGGCGGCCAGTGCCGGCTGGCAGGGAACTGGAGGATACATCTCCTGGCAGGCTATTCAAGGGAAGAATTTACCGACGGGGAAAAACGAAACCGGTACGACCTGAGGCTGGGGTTGAGATATCATTTTTAGGAGGTTTTACAGCATGAGGAAACAGGTTGTCGCCATATTGTTCCTGATCCTTTTTCAGGGATATTCCCTTCCGGAAAGGGAACCACAGGTAGCTGACACCCTGCTTACTTCCGGTCATCCCGTTTTCCTGGTCCGGATCTCTTCCCGGAAGGAAAAATTGCCGGCAGGTTTTGTGGCCCGGCATTTTGGCCTGGACCGGCCTGTTTTTACCGAGTTTCGCGACCGGCACTACCGGTATTATACAGGCCCCTTTCCCGGCCTCGAAGAAGCCGAAGCATTTATCGATTCCCTGGGCGTTGACGATGCCTTTGCAGTGGTTTTCCTGAGAGGAACCCGGGTGACCCGCTCGGGAAGACCCATCCCGGGAATGACCCGGGGAACGTGGATCTATCCGCCCGACAGTACCGCACCGGCTCCGGATACTGTCATTTCCGTTGTGGAAGAGGAACCGGCGGCCGCCGATACGGTGGCGGCTGAGACCCTGCCATCCCGTCCCGCACCGGAAGGAAACCGGCTCAGAAAGTTCATTGCCAAACGCGATTACGGCCGTTCCACCCTGTTTGTGCTGATCCTGTACGGGGTGATTATCTATTCCATCTTTACCATGATGATCCTGCTGGTGGTGATCCTGATCAACCGGAACCGGAACGAGCGGCTGGCCAGGATAGAAGAAGACCTGAAGGAAAAATACCAGCGGGTGCTGATGAATTACCTGTTCGATCAGGAACTACCGGAAGGAGTGCCACTGCGGCTGCAGAAAATCGCTTCCAATTCATTCAAACGTAAAATCCTGATCGACCAGATGATCGACCTGAGTGTGAACCTGAGGGGAGAAGCCGCCGAAAAATTGCGCGACCTGTACATTCGCACCGAATTGCACCACGATTCGATCAGGAAAGCCAGGAGCCGCCGCTGGCATATCAAAGTCAAAGGCTTCAGGGAACTGGCTTTTATGGATATCCGCGACGCCAACGATGAGATCATCCGCTGCCTGCACTCCCGGAACGATATCCTCCGGATGGAGGCACAGCTGGCGCTGGTGAAGCTGGGCGACGAACATCCCTACGAATTCCTGGATTACCTGAAAATGCCTTTTTCCGTGTGGGAACAGATGACCGTGCATGAGATGCTGATCCACCATGAACTCAATCCTCCGCCTTTCAGCCGCTGGCTTCGTTCATCCAACACCTCGATCGTGATCTTTTCACTGAAAATGATCGCCATTTTCAAACAGGAAGATGCCTACCCCCTGATCATCGAGCTGCTCGACCACACCGACCCCGAGGTGAGGAAAACAGCCATCCGTGTGCTGGGGGATGTGAAATACCGGGAAGCCATTCTTCCCCTGAAACGAATGTACAAACAGGAACCCTATGAAAATTGCCTGGAAATTATTAAAGCCATGGGCAAGATGCCCGATCAGATGGTGCTGAAGTTCCTTCAGCTGGTGATCGACCGGGAAGACGACGTTCAGCTTCAGATCGAGGCCGCCAAGGCTATTCACCAGATGGGACCGGTGGGTGAGGATACCCTGGAAAAAATGATGCATTCCGATTACAAGAATTACCAGATCATTATCAAACACGTGCTGGACAAACGCATTTTCTGATGGAGAAATGGATCGACATACTGGAATTCATACTGTACAACTTCATCTTTGTCCTTACGGTCATTATATTCTCCGCCTATGTGATCCTGGCCGTGTTTTCAGCGGTGATGCTAACCCGCTACCTGCGAAAGAACAGCTATGTGGATTACAACTCCATCATCCTGGCCCCGTTGATCCCCACCATTTCAGTCATTGCCCCGGCCTACAACGAAAGCAAATCCATTGTGGCCAATATCAGGGCCCTGCTTTCGCTCTATTATAACGATTTCGAAGTGATCGTGGTGAACGACGGAAGCAAGGACGATACACTGGAAAAGATCATCGATGCCTATGATCTGGAACGGGTGAATTATTTCTTCGATTACCGGATTCCCTGCAAAAGGATCCGGGGAGTGTACAAATCCAGAAACCGTTCTTTCAAAAAACTTACGGTCATTGATAAGGTGAACGGGGGCAAGGCCGATTCCCTGAATGCCGGCATCAACGTATCGAAAAACAAGCTGGTGGTCAGTATCGATGCCGATTCGATCATGGAACCCGATGCCCTGCTGAAAATGGTTAAACCCTTTCTGGAGGAAAAAGGCAAAAAAGTGATCGGTACCGGCGGGGTGCTCCGCATTGCCAATTCATGTGAGATCGAGGGCGGACTGGTACGCCGGGTACACCTTCCCGGTAATTTCCTGGCCCGGGTGCAGGTGCTGGAGTACACCCGCGCTTTCCTGATGGGAAGGATGGCCTGGGCCAGGCTCGACGGGTTGCTGCTGATATCGGGCGCCCTGGGGATGTTCGACAGGGAAGTCATGATCCGTGCCGGAGGATATAGTACCGAAACGGTGGGCGAAGACATGGAACTGGTGGTACGGATGCGCCGGCTGATGGCCGAGGAAAAAGTACCCTATGAAGTGACCTATATACCCGATCCCCTGTGCTGGACCGAAGTGCCCGAAAGAATGCGCATTCTGGGCCGGCAACGGAACCGCTGGACCAGGGGCACCGCAGAAACCCTGTGGCTGCACCGGAAGATATTCCTGAATCCCCGGTACGGCAAGTTCGGTATGCTGGGATATACCTACTGGTTTTTCTTCGAATGGCTGGCTCCCCTGGTGGAGTTCTTCGGGCTGATCTATTTCGGTATACTGGCCGTGCTGGGGCATATCAACTGGTCGTTCTTCCTCCTCCTGCTGGGGTTTGTCTATACCTTTGCGGTTTCTCTTTCCATCTGGGCCGTGCTGTTCGAGGAAATGACCTTCCATAAATACGAAAAAAAACGCGATGTGTTCAAGCTGATCGGCACGGCTTTCCTGGAACCTTTCTTTTACCACCCGCTCACCGTTCTCTGGGCTGTGAAGGGCAATTACGACTTCTTTATCGGTAAAAAAAGCTGGGGGAAGATGGAACGGACCGGTTTTGAAAAACCGAAAAATACTGTCTGAAAACTTTACCAGATGAATATCCTGAAAATATCCATCGTACAGGCCGGTCTTTTCTGGGAAGCCCCGGAAAAGAACCGGGAACATTTCAGCCGGGTGTGTCAGCGCCTGGCCGGAAAAACACACCTGATCCTATTGCCCGAGATGTTCACCACGGGCTTTTCCATGGAACCCGCCAGGCTGGCTGAAACCATAAACGGTACCACCGTAAAATGGATGCAGAAAACGGCTGAAAAAACGGGAGCCGCCATTACCGGAAGCCTCATTATCCGGGAAAACGGCAATTATTTCAACCGCCTGGTGTGGGCTTCCCCGGGGGAAAGGATAGCGGTTTACGACAAACGTCACCTTTTCAGGATGGGAGAGGAACACCGGCATTATTCGGCCGGAAAGGAACGTCTGGTGGTTTCATACCGGGAATGGAGAATCTGCCCCCTGATCTGCTACGACCTGCGTTTTCCGGTATGGTCGCGTAACCGGGGGGAGTACGACCTGTTGCTGTATGTAGCCAACTGGCCGGCACCACGCAGGGAGGTATGGCTGACTTTGCTAAAGGCCCGGGCCCTGGAAAACCAGTGTGTGGTTGCCGGAGTGAACCGTACCGGGAAAGATGGCAGGGGTATTGAATATTCAGGCGATTCCATGGTGGTGGATGCCCGGGGGAAAATCCTTAGCCATTTGACAGAGAAAGAAAACCGTGCGGAAACGGTTTCCCTTTCCATAGACGAACTCCGTGAGTTCAGAAAAAAATTCCCCGTGCTTTCCGATGCCGATGACTATGTCCTGAAAGTTTAAAAGAAGAATTTGTAAACTTTTCGATCAGTAAATCATAAAAAGCAGCATTCATAAATAATACTACGTAGTTAACTACGTAGATAACTACGTAGGTTACTACGTAGTTAGCTTTTGCCTGCCGGAGGGGTGTGGAGTGGGGGCAGAGGTATCCTGGCGGCCCGATGATGGGGTTCCTGAGTGATGAAAAGACTGTGGAACGGGCGATTGAGAATTAGACGGCAGGCCGGTGTTATACGGGCACGGGCAATTATTCCGGTATGCCTGCCATAAAATCATGGATACGTTCCGCCGCCAATTTGGAACTGATAACCGCCATAGGCAAACCAGCTCCCGGAATGGTGGAAGCCCCAACATAAAAAACATTCCTGAATTTTTCGTCATAATTTTTCGGGCGGAAGGCTCCTATTTGCCCCATGGTGTGCGATAATCCCAGTCCGGACCCCAGATACAGGTTAAACGCTCTTTCCCAGTCTTCGGGAGTGTATTCCATCTGACAAACAATATTTTCCGAAATATCTTCATGAATTCTTTCTGAAAAATCATCCAGAATACTCCGGATGATTTCCTGTTTATCAGACCAATCCGGTTTATATTTTAAATTCGGTACAGGACAAACAAAAAACAAAGCTTCATGTCCTTCCGGGGCACAACCGGGATTGTGTTTTGAAAGAATATTGACATAATAATAGGGTTTTTCCAGGGTGCCCGGATTTTTCATTACGTCTTGCGCATATTCTTCGTAATTATTGCCCAGAAAATAATTATGGTGCTCCAAATGGGGCAGCTTTTTATTGATCCCTACATAAAAGGTTAAATAGCCCATGGTCCAGCTCATTTTATTCAATCTTCCGGGAGAGAATTTTTTCCGCCTGAACACACTCCCCCTGAAAAATGCGGCATCGGCATTGATCACAAAAATATCCGACTTCCAGTCTTTGCCATGCTGGTCGGTTAATGACACCAGTTCACCCTTGTGGCTCTGGTAACCCACAATTTCCGTTTCGTAATGGAACGATACATCGAATTTTGATAATGCGTCAATCAGGCTGGTTACAATGGTGTACATTCCCCCTTTCACATTGTAATACCCGGTGTGAGTAAACTCAATATGCGAAAGCAAAGTGTATATCGCATTCGTATCAAAAGGGGTCCTGCCCAGAAAGAAGGCAATTAACGATACGATCTGCCTGGCTTCTTTCGAATCAAAATAGGTGCTCACCTGTTTCCAGAAGCTCTTGAACAACACCGGAACGTGTTTAGGATTTACCTGCATTAAGGCTTGAAAATAAGCTGGAATACTGTTGAAATTTTGCTTTATCACAATATCCACTGTATCGTTATACAACTGTTCGCACTTTTTTAAATAAGCCGTGAACTTTTTTTTAAAATCCGGCTCAATTCCTTCAAACTGCCTGCTCAGTTTACCGATATCTTTATACAGAGAAAATTTTTTGTTACTTCCCCTGAAGTGAACGGTATACAGCGGGTCGAGCTCAACAAACTCAAAAGGCATTTTCAGGCCGCAATCATTCACAAGTTCTACAAATTCATAGGGCATGCTAAAAAAGCTTGGGCCAATATCAAAAGTAAACCCATCTTTTTTCAGCTGATTTAACCGCCCGCCCGGCTGCCTGTTTTTCTCAACAAATGTTACCCGGTACCCCCGGGAGGCCAGTCGTAAACCGGCAGATAGTCCGCCTAATCCGGTTCCAACGATTATTACATGTTTATTCATCGTTTAATTTTTTTAATACCTGTGGATAAAGCTGATATCTGACCCAATGGAAACGGGGTTCTGCAGAAAGTGTCTTTTCGCAATAGTACTTCGCTGTTAGATAATCTTCCATCTCCATACTGGCATGAATGATGGTGGCAAAAAGATTAAGATAATTCCAGTTATGAACTGTTTCACCGGGTCGGCTTTCCATGAGCTTCAATGCATGTAAATAATGCTGCATGGCTTCTGTTTTCGATCCTCCGAATATTCTGGGAGTAAAATAGGCAATATTGCCAAGCTGAATATGTCCCAGTGCATTTGACGGATCGGATTTTACCGCTTGCTTGGCATATTTAATACTTTCCGAACCGATAAAGGGAGCTTTTTGAGGGGATAATCCTATTTTATATCCGATAAAAGCGGCTTTGTATGCAAGCAACATGGATTCCTGATACTTCTGTTTCTGAAGATACCCGATCTGTTCTTCCGCTTTTTCCATATAGCGTTCGGCTTCCTTTTTTTTGTCACGATCTATGCACCAGGCAACGTAGCCATATTGATAATTGATCAGGTCAAGCTTATCTTTATTCGTTTTACGCTGTACAGCATCAAGGGAATCCATCGCGCTTTTCCATGCAACCATGTCGCCGTTGATGTATGCGTGATAGATTGTTATATGGCTTTGCCCCACCGAAGGAACCAGCAGAATACCGAAAAAAACTATGAGTAGATATTTCTTTCTTTCCATGAATATTTTTTTTGTGTTTTAACCAGAAGGGCATTCACCATGATCTGTAAAAGAAAGATCAAATGAAAAGGGAACAACAGGGTATTCCGAAGGGCATTTTGCCTCGAGGTAAAAGAATAGAGAAACTGAACTGAAATGATGCCCAGTATGTAATACAGGAAGGTTTCCCGCAGGGTGATGAGCACAGGAATAAAACCCTGCGCAGCTAACACCCAGAATAAAAAAGCCAGAACGGGGCTGTTCCCGAAAAACATGAACACGTTTTTGGAAAAACCATGGAATGATTCTCGATAGGATCGGTACATCCTGCATTGTATTCTTTTCTCCCCTGTTAAACAAGCGATTTTGATCTTTTGTTCTTTCAGAAAGCGGGCAATGGAAATATCTTCCACAAAGGAACTTTTAAACAGCCTGTGGGGTTGCATTGTGTCATACGTGGCGGCATGAAACAACATGAACTGGCCGTTTGCTGCAGCATGTGATTTAAACGGCGAGATCCTCACAAAGATCAGAGGGAGGAGGGTTAGCAGAATGTAATGCATGACCGGCACAGAAAGCTTCTCTCCCGGGGTTCTTTGTATTTGTGTGGGGAAAATGGAAAGCAATCCCAAACGGTGCTTCTTCATAAATGCAACGGCATCCGCAATCATTCCTCCCTCGATCCTTACATCGGCATCAATGAACAGGTAGTATTTGCCGGTTGCCATTTGAGCCAGTTGATAACAGGCATGATTTTTACCCAACCAGCCCCGGGGCAGGCCCTGTGATTGCATCAGCCGGATCCTTTTATCCCGCCCTGAGAAATCCCTGACAACGTTTACCGTATGATCGGTCGACTGGTCATCAAAAACAAGGATCTCCAGATGCCGGTTGGGATATTTTTGAAGGTCGGAAAGCAAATAGCCAATATTCTCTTCCTCATTGCGGGCCGGGATTAATACTGAAATTACCTCTTCCTTTTCTGCTTCTGAAGAGGTGAGTTTTTGTCTGAAAACAAAGTTTATGAATACATTGATGAACTGCATACCCAGGAAACACAATGATATATAGGCTGCATACAGCATTACGACACTTTTCCTTTTTGAATTTCTTTTGCCTGTGCATAAAACCTGTTGTATTCCTGTTCAACAGGCAACTTTACTAGGTCTTTTGCCGGGAATGCCTTTAAATAGATAAAAAGGTTGGGTTTTGGATCAGAAAAATAATCAACCATATTGGCCACAAATAATACCTGTGTTTCTGGCAAGGTGTTTTTCAGGATTCGTTCCACGCCTTTTTCAAATTCCATAGCATCTTTATACAATGACTGGATCCGGCCCTGAGGAAACATGAAAACCATATTTTCCTTTTGATTTAGTATCTCAATGGTATAGTTGAGGCTTTCCATAATGCCCCGGGTTTTCTTTTTGACGGAGTAGCCCCCTGTATATTGAAAATACCAGTGTTTTTTCAGTTGTTCCTCCAGCATCATAAAATAAAACCTGCGCCGGATCACTTTTAAATTCAGGAACATGATCCAGAAACCATCCCACCAGCTAATGTGGTTCGCAATGACGAAAACAGCATGACCGTTGTCTTTGAATTCCCCTTCAACAGCCACCGAATGAAAATTACGTTTCAGTAAAAAACGGGTAAGCCACTGAAACAGGGGGTATATAATAAAATGGTGCTTTGCTTTGATCATGATTTCAGGTAATAAAAAAGGAAAGAATCAGAAAAAATACCAGCTGGCACATTAACAAAATGGCTGACAGGGGATTTTTTGTCTCAATATTCAGAATCCTGAACAGCAACACAAAACACCATCCTGTGACATACCATGCCACATAGTTCTTTATTGGTACGGTACCATTCTGCCAGAACCACATTTCCATTTCCGGTGCTACCTGCTCCAGAATAACATCATAAAGCAGCATGATCAGCGGAGCTACAAACAGGATCCCCCCCTTTTTTATTTTCAGGAATTTTGCAATACCAGCAGAGGTGTATGTTAAAAACAGCCAGTTAATACCAATCAAAAGGGGCGTGTGCAAAATTTTGGGTCCCAGAGCACTGCCATAATGGTAAGATCCAAAGATATGGCCTGTATTGACACCGATTACTTCAATAAGAAACCCCAGAAGAAAAACCAGCAGGAACGCAAAAATATCCCTTTTTGAATACCTTGTATGATATACAGCCAGTAAATACGTGCTTAAACCAATGGCCAGAGGAGTAATGCGTATGAATACATCCCGGGTGAAAGGGATCAGAAAACCGGTCAGAGCAACGGTATAAAAGATGAGAATAAACTTTTTTACTTCTGCCAGTGGCAATTTATTTTTAGGGTACAGATCCATCTGCATGATGTAACAGTAACGTTTACTTTGCCCAATTTGTGCCCGGTTTGATGCCTTGCGTTATATAAGCCGGGTTACATACATGAATCCCACTTTGACAATGATCAGGTACTTACGCAGGTTCGAAAGGCGTATCCTTTCCGAAAGCAATTTCTCGGGAGAAGTATGCCTGATCTTTCGCAATAATCCTTTGAAGTAAAAATAGGCCAGTGCAACAGACAGCTTTGACCTGCCCGGCAATTGCCTTACGCCGGTCCATGCCTCCCGGAAGTCCATTTCAATGGACTTTTCAATGATTTGTTTTGTATGCGTATCAAGCTGATTGATAGCTGCCTCAGGAAAATACTTCCTGCCCAGTTTCATGGTATCATCCCTTATATCCCGCAGGAAATTGACCTTCTGAAAGGCAGAGCCCAGTTTCTGAGCGGAACACTCCAGCCTGTTGTACAAATCCTGGTCCCCGTCGCAAAAAACCTTCAGGCACATCAAACCCACCACATCGGCAGAACCGTAAATGTAATTGTTCAAATCATCTGAACTGGTATAAGTTGTTTGTGACAGATCGTTTTTCATGCTTTTCATAAAAGCCTGAATGTGTTCCTGTTTGATATGGTATTTTTTAACCGTATCGGCAAAAGCGGTAAGGACGGTATTGATGCTGATGCCCTGTGTAATGGCGTAATTCAGTTCTTTATTCAATTCATCCAGTAAAAACGTTTGATCATATCCATGGAAGCTGTCAACAATTTCATCGGCCAGGCGCACAAATCCGTAAATGGCATAAATGGCCCTTTTCTTTTCGTCTGGCAGGAATGAGGTTGCCAGTGAAAATGATGTGCTGTACTGATTTGTGATCAGTTTGGATATTCGGTAACAATTTTCAAGGTAAAAATCTACACTCATGATAACCTGTATATGGAACTTTCATGTTCCCTTATTTAATAAGGTGAATGAAAAGAGCTTTTTTTTAAACACTTTAACACGCCTTATGTTTTTACTGAACGTTTAATTTTATATTAAATGTAAGTTATCAGATTCAATTAGGCACATTTTAACCGTTTTTTTTTTCATTTTCCTGTCATTCCAGATACGGCCAGGACCCTGGAAAACAAGCCGCTATCCGTTGCGGGAACCAGGAATTTCCTGCCGTTTCCCTGCCTTGTTTTTCTCATAAAACCCTCAGAGGCCGGTCCTTTTGATGAAATACTTGAAAATCCTTGAACAGAAAATACTGATGAAATATATCCCAATGAGTATTGTAGGGACGGCAGGATATTTTTTGTGTTTGATGAACGGGTTAATCAGCCCCTCAGGCCGGTTTCGTTCGCCGCCCTGTGGCGA
>DSCJ01000122.1 GCA_011049175.1 Bacteroidota bacterium
CAAATTTAATTTCCGTATTTTTACTCATGTTGTTGTTTGTTTCCGCAAAAAACAAATCTACAACATGAAGGGGAAACCTCAGGGGAGTACCCTTCTCTTTATTTTTTTAGTCGGACACTACTGTAAAGTAACAATAAATCACGGTTATAAATTTTATTCTAATCAGAAGAAAATGAAACGCTTATTGAAAAGAGTGCCCGGCATGCTCCTCCTTGTGACGGTTTTTTTCGGCGCATGTAAAAAGGAACCTATTGAGGACCCGAAAGATAAGCTGAGAAAATATCCGGGCGTTAACCTGAAGGTTGACTGGCCAGGCGGGAAGGAAAGTTATTTTATTACTACCATTACGAACGGTGATACGTTGAACGGGACATACCCTGGCTGGTGTCTTGATACTGACAAACACCTTTTGTCTGATACCCTGTATACCGTTAAGGTGGTTGCGCCGGATGATGAAATATTATCATTGTTTATCGAATGTCCGGAAAATATAGATCTGATGACTTATATTATCAATGCTGAATATGTAGGACAGCCTGCTTACAGCGGGGGGCAATTTACCTATGGTGATGTGCAGCTTGCTATCTGGTCATTGATTGATGATAACCAGTCCCATGTGGGTCTGGATGACTGGGATCAGGACCGGGTAAATGAGATAATAGATGAAGCTCTGCAGTATGGAGAAGGCTATGTTCCCAAAGTGGGAGGGGTAACTCCCATTGTATTTATTCCTTACATGGAGAATACACTGTATACTGCCCAGATTTCCATCATTGAATATCCGCTGGGGGATTAGTCTGGCTGAATGAATGATCCACTTTGATCCAACGGGTTGATCTGAACAGCAAGGATCCTTTTCCTGGAAACAGGAAAATATGAACATTTAGATGATCAGGGACCAACGATAAAAAGCTATCGGACGGCTACCGGGACACCTCCCACCCGTAGTCTATATATTCCCAGTTAAACTCGTTGCCTTTTACATGTATCATAACGAATCCTTCTTCCATGCCCAGGCGCGGGCCGTTCCACCAGGAAGCAGACACGGCTCCCCCTGTGATAAACCGGATTCCCATGGCCGATATTTCTTCCAGGAAATGCAGATGCCCCTGCAGCACAAGTTTCAGATTGTGGCCGGAAAACCTGTCGAGTACCTCCTTTGAGTTAATCACTACCAGGCTTTCTTCGTTTGGAACCGTGGAGCCGGCCAGCAGCTGGGTTTGTACCGTGATCAGCGGTATGTGCATGACCACCACAATGGGGGTGGAGGGATTTACCCTGCCCAGCTCACGGTCAAGCCATTCAAGTTGTACCGTATCCACCTTTCCGATATATGTACCATCCTCGTCTTTTTCAATGGAATCGAGGATATAAAACCGCCATCCTTTATAATCGAATGCATAAAATCGTTTCCCTATCCTTTGCTCGTACATTTTTTTCCCATAAAGAGGATGAGCAGGATCAATCCCGCTTTTCCCGGATGATAACCGAATATTTCGTGATTTCCAATGGTATTGTATACGGGAACCTGTATCAGGGCGGAAAGGGAGTCGTACAAACTGTACAGGGAGTCGACCCGGCTTTCCTGCTGGTTCAGGGCATCCATGATCATATCACCGCCCATAATGACGAAATCAGGTTGTAAACTGTTTACCCTGTCGATGGCTTTTTTAAAACCCTCGGCAGCATTCTTTTCGGGTTGTACATGAATGTCGGTCAGAAATGCAAAGCTGAAATCTGTGGTGGGAGAATCTTTTCTCATGCATGATCCGGCTGCAAAGAGAATGAGCATGACAGGGAAAAGGACGAGTGATTTCGGAAAGGATTTCATGGGAAATGGTTTTTATTGAACAGAATCTGACTTGTCCAGCGGGAATTTAAAATTATTCCATAATAAATATACAAAACCTGCCGATTTCCGTTCATTCTTCCAGGTATTTATCAATGAACTCTCCCAGATTTCGGTAATTTTCTTCCATTACAGGTTTTTTTAGCGGATCAAAAAGAAGAGCGGTGGGATGCCTCAGCGGATAAACCGAATACCTGCCGGCATGAAACACCTTGCCGAACAGAAAATGGAATTTCTTTCTTTCTGGCCGCGGCAGATTCCAATGCATCAACAAAAAACGCGTGGCATGAAACCCCAGGGGTACAATCAGTTCCGGGTTGACAGCCTCCAGTTCCCTCAGCAGATAGGGGCTGCATGCATTGATTTCGTTCCGTGAGGGCCGGCGGCATTTCGGCAGGAAACATTTTATGAGATTGGTGATGTATATCTGTTCACGATCGAGTTCGGCTATGGCCAGCAGATGATCCAGATGGGGGCCGGAAGGACCTGTAAACATGCTGCCCGACTGATCTTCCACCGGGCCCGGCGCCTGTGCGATCATGAAGATCCTGGCATGGATATTCCCTTCTCCCGGCAGAGCATGTTTCCTTGTAAGGTGCAGCGGGCAGACAGTGCAGTTTCGAATTTCCTTTCTGAATGCTTCCCAGTTCATGAATTCATGAAAAAAGAGTTACTTTTGTTCAAAAGTACTGATTTCATATGTTTTTCGGCAGTTCAGTTCCCGGGAGGGAATAAAAACCATGCACGAGTTGTCTAAAGATTGAACAATCGCCTTGACATCGAAGAAGATCCATAACGATTGGGAGCTGGTTGAAATGGCCAGGCAGGGCGATATGAACGCGTTTGCAGAGATTGTCAGCCGGTATGAAGGGAAGATTGCCAGAACAGTGATTGGCATGCTGGGAGAAACGGCTGAAGCAGATGATGTGGGACAGGAAACATTTATCAGGTTCTTTAAATCCATTCATTCATTCCGCGGGGATTCGTCTCTGGGAACTTATCTGACCAGAATTGCCATCAACCTGTCGTACAATGTGCTGAAAAAGGGCAAAAGAACAGGCTCGCTGGTGCAAATATGGAACGAAGAAGAAAAAGAAATGGATATTGTGGATGAGTCGCAGGATCATGAAGAAAAAGAAAAAGGAGAAATGATCGACAAGGCCATTCAATCGCTCGAACCTGGTTTCAGGGCTGTGGTAAACCTCCGGCTGGTTCAGGGGTATACCACGAAGGAAACCGCCGAAATACTGGGACTGCCTCTGGGTACGGTCCTTTCGCGCCTGTCACGGGCTCAGATGCAACTGCAAGGCAAACTTAAACACCTCATCTAAATGAAGCGTGGAAAATTTTACCGCTGGTTGTGGATGTCAGAGGAAAATGCTCTGACGGAAACCCGGAAAAAAAAGCTTGACCGGGCCATGAAGAAAATGCCTGACCTGGAAAAAAGCAGGAGGGAGATCAGAAAACTTTCGGAACTCCTGTCGGAAAGAGATTATCATTTCCGGCCAGGTTTTGTTGACCGGACCATGAACCGTATTGCATCGCAGGTAATACAATCACAAAATGCCGAGCTCTTTCCTGGCATTGCTCCTGCCTTTAAATGGATCTCCATTGCAGGAGTGGCCGCACTGTTTATCCTGGTATTTAGTTTTTATCTGTCCCAGGGTAGCCTGTCAATCGAATCGTTTTTCGGTACCAATTCTTTTTCAGATGATAATTTGATCAGTTACCTGCTGTATCAGAACTAATCAAAACACGTATTATGAAAACCCGTTCCATTATTATTCTGATCTGCACCCTGGTGCTGGGCTTCCTGCTGGGAATGGCCACATCGGCCTGGATCAGACACAACAAAATGAAAGATTTCAGGGCCTTTAACAGCATTGAAGCTTTCCGTGTAAGGACCCTTTCCATCCTTGATCCAACCCCGGAACAGAAAGAAAAGATCGTTCCTGTAATCATCAAATACGGGCAGAAAAATTATGAACTGAAAAAGAAATACAGGGAAGAATTTATTGCCCTGATGAAAGAGTATCGGGATACCCTCTATCCTTTGCTTACCAAAGAGCAGATTGAAAAACTGGAAATGGGACCTCTCAGGGGTCGTGACGGTGACCGTGACAGAAGGGACCGGGAGGATGGGAAAGACCACGATGACTTCAGAGATAAAGATTACCGGGACAGGCACGACAGATCGACCCGTCGCGACAGCGGGGACTACCGGCAAACCGATCCTCCTCCCAGGCCGCCGAAAAGAACTCTTTCGTATATGCCGAAAGAATGTGAATTTCCCTGGTATTTCTTTTAGCAGACCGCTTACACAGCATTGACATTATGCTTTTATTCAGGAGGTCCGGCCGGACCTCCTTTGTTATTCATTATCCAGGCTGTACAGCAGGTAGTCGAGAAGAATGGGAATATCATCAGGGTTTATTCCGTATGAGGTCAGTATTTCCGTATCCTCCGCCACCATCTCGGTTATCTTTTCAGGCGGAAGTTTCTTTTCCAGGATGGCCCTGCGGTACCATTCCACTGCCTGTTGCCGGTTTCCGGCACTCCATTCCATGTGTCCCCGGTTTACCATATCATACATCATGATGTGTTCATCGGGAATTTTATCCATATATTTCCTGGCCTGGTCCAGCTTACCGGTGACAAAGTAACACCAGGCAATGGGTCTGAGCACCTTCTTGTTTTCATGATCCTGAAATTCCACCTTGAAATAATATTTCAATGCCTGGTCGTATTTTTTCAGGTCCAGATAGCAACGGCCGATGGAAGCCTGAAGATACAGATCGTCAGGTTGCAGTTTTTCGGCTTCCGTATAATATTCCAGGGCTTCCTGGGGCATTTTCATCTTCCGGTAGCAAAAAGCGATCTTTTTCAGGTTCCATAGCCGGTTGGTATCGAAAAGTTCCGCCTGTTTGTAGTATTTCAATGCTGCCTGGTAATCTCCCAGCCGCTGGTAACAGTATGCTGTTTTTTCCGTAATCTCTGCCGATGGTTCTTCGGTAAGCAGTCGCAGGTATATTTCCAGTGCTTCTTCAAAATAGTCCTTTTCAAAAAAGTATTCCCCAATTTTTCTGATGATGTTACGGTCGTTGATGAGCTGCCTGAAAAAAGCTGCATCGTAGATGTTCAGCTTTCCTGTAAAAATATCGGGAAATTCCCGTTTATCAGGATATAGCTTAAAGAACCGGTACAGATCCTGTATATACTGTGTGAAAACTGCCTGGTTCCTTGCCTCCGGATGATGCATATTCTCCTGTTCGGTCATTTCACGCATGCCGTCCAGTTCCATGCTGAACAGTTTCAGCACCATGTTTTTTTGTTTGGAAGGCATTTGTTTTACATTCAGAATGAAAGAGTATTTATCTGAATTACACAGGAATGCCGATCTGTAAAGACCTTCAGTGAAGGTATGGTGGTCAATAACGGCATCCTCGTTTCCAAGCGATTCATCAATGATGTCATTTTCCGGGTAAAAGGGAAGGAACCAGTTGCTGATCTCCCGGAAGAAATCAAAATGTTTCAGCAGGGAAAAAGCCGACATGAACACATCGGCACCTTCCATTTGAAGCCGGGAGAATTCTTCCATTTTTCCGAAAAGATCTTCTGAATCCTCAAATACTTCTTTCCAGTCGGGATTCCTTTCATCTGCCAGGTCGTCTTTCAGCAGGTTATCCAGATCCAGTTTTTCCTGAATATTCGGCGTGAGTTTGGCCATTTCGGGAATAATCTCTTCCCTGAGTCTTCTGGAGATTTTTTCCGTTTCTCTGGAACGGATGATCTGCAGGATGATTATTTCCAGGTTCTTCTCAATGCCCGTTTTTTCTGCCATGGCTTCAAGCCGGTGCATGATCTCCGGGAATATGAACAGCCGGCTGTCAAAATGGTACAATGCAAATACCAGCCCCGTCAGGGCGCGCTGCCATACCTGATCTTCTCCTTCTTCAAAAAAATCAAACAGAATGCGGAATTTTTCTTCGTGGAAATACCTGATCAGGGAGAGGGTAACCGCACTGACAAAGACACTCCGGTCGTACCATGAAAAACGTTCCCTGTTCCGTATGATCTTTACCAGTTCCAGTTCGGCTTCCCGGTATTTGTCACTCAGCCACAGATGCCTGAATATTTTGATCCTTAATTCCTTGTATTTTTTTGAACGCAGAGTATATGCTTCCTCAGATATGGCAGCCGATTCATGCAGCAGTTCATCCAGTTCTTTTTTGAAGGTAAGGTCTTCCAGTTTTTCAACAATATCCACACCGGTAAGCTTCTGCTCTTTTCCCAGCTCCTCCTTCAGCCAGTAAAGATGCCATCCTGAGTGGTGCGACATGAGATATTCCCTAACATCCTGTGCCAGTTGAAGGATCGAGGCCAGTAGTTTATTGTAAATACGTTGCCTGTCGGGGTCCTGTACTCCCTCCAGGGTGTACTTCAGCATCTGGCGGTATGTTGATTCCAGATGTTCCAGCTGGATGCGATGATCTCCCATGCCGGTCTGTCTGATCATGGTTTCCACCAAAACCAGCGCTTCCTTGATCCTTTTGGAAGTGACCAGCCGGCAGATCTCCCTGTATTTCCTTGAAATGGTTTCTACTTGCATACAATATTCCTCTGATTGATAAACACTGACAAAAGTGCAGTATCATGTAAAATATGGTAAAGGTCAATAATCTTGCCAAAAGTCATACCAATAAAAAAACCGGATTGGATTATTCCCGCTCGGTCTTTGCGCCTGATGATTCTTTCTGTTTCAGCCCGGGGGTGGACACACTCATGAGGCGTTTTTCTTTTCCCTGGCGTGTCTTGAATAATGCAACAGCATGCTGGCAACGATCAGGATACTTCCCGCAATATGCCATTCCCAGGCAAACCGTTCGGGTACATACCGGCTGACTGCTTCTATCAGAGCCTGATTGTTCAGAATCGAACCGGAATCTTCGTGCAGGGGAGTTTGAAACAGGATTCTGGTGTAATCGATAACATAGCTGATAAAGGTAAGCAGAGCCCCCGTTCCCAGCACTAGCCAGGCCTTCAGATTATAGCCGTGCCTGAATCCCTTCTTTTTCAGATGCAGGATCATAAGGCAGAGAAAGATCATCAGCAGGGAACTGATCACAGGAGCCAGGACTGGACCCACCCATACCACAGGAATCAGAAATAAAATATCCCAGGTGAGAAGTGATTCCGGCCAGTTCAGTAATACCTTCAATGCCACATAATAAAGAATGTCCCACACGGCGAAGGAGAACAGAAACCATCCGAACCGCTCCCAGGCTGTTTTTCCTGCCAGAATGCCAACGGTAAGCAACATGACCAATGTGGAAGCTTCACGGATGATCTCGGTTAGATAGATCTTTTCCGTCATCATCTGCAGGGGAAAGGTGAACCCCCCGGGATAATACAGTTCTCTCAGATACACCACCACCACAGCCTCCAGAAATCCCATAGCGGTGGCAAACAAGGTGATGATCAAAAGCTTCTTTAAATCTTCCTTTTCCATAGTTGCTTCCCTTTTCCCGATGTGTTTGGGCTTTGTGTTATAAAGGTATGATTCTATGGAAAATACCGTTGCGCTTTTCCGGTCATGGGGACAAATCGTACCTCATATTGCCGGTTTTTCCTGATGTTCCCTTTTTTATCCTTTTCAACAAGCACCAGCACCTGTGTTTCCCACGGATCACCCAGGGGGATGACAATCCTTCCGCTTGGTTTGAGCTGCTCAATCAGAGATGGCGGAATATCATCGGGAGCGCAGGTAACAATGATGCCGTCATAAGGAGCTTCTTCCGGCCATCCTTCGTATCCGTCGCCAATTTTCACCCGGATGGTTTCATATCCCAGCCTGTGCAGTAACTGTGCAGCCTGTTTTCCCAGTTCTTCTACAATCTCGATGGTGTATACATGTGGGGTGAGCTCTGACAGAACGGCTGCCTGGTAGCCGCTGCCGGTACCAATTTCCAGAATTTTATCCCCGGGTTCTACTTTCAGCAGTTCGGTCATGTGAGCCACAATAAATGGCTGGGAAATGGTCTGGCCGTATCCGATGGAAAGCGGGTAATTCTGGTATGCTACCGCCTGAAGGCCTGGAGGTACAAATTTATGCCGGGGAACATGCCGCATGGCCTCGAGTACTCTCTGGTCGCGGATGCGGTGATAAGGATAATTGGCCAGCGCATCGCGTACCATTTTTTCTCTTTCTTCCCTGCGTTCGCTGAAGCGGGGTCTTTTCCACCAGATACTGTCGGCGGTGGGCACATTTTCCTGTTCTTCCGTCTTCATAACAGCCGATGTTTCCTTTTTTTTTCTCTCACCGGAACGGTCACAGCCCGGAGAAAGGAAAAAGGATGTGAAAAAAAACAATAGAACCGACATCCACATGTTTTCCTGTTTTTTCTACCAAGTTACTTCATTTTTTCGTGTGTGTCAATTCTCTGTAACCGAAATGGGAGAACCCGCGGGTTCAAAAAATCGTGTAAATTTGTCCTTTGAAACTTCCCTAAAAATCACAGGTTTGTTATTATTGTATGGTATATAAAACAGCTATCTATGTATTTATTAGGAATTGATCTGGGAAGCTCGTCGGTTAAGGCTTCTGTTGTGGATGCGAAAACAGGGAAATGCCTGGTTTCCGCCATGCATCCCAAAAAGGAAATGGAGATCATGGCCGGGCAAACCGGATGGGCTGAACAGGATCCTGAAGTTTGGTACAAGCATGTCAGAAAAGCCGTTTGGGAAATTATCAGCCTTTCTTCAGTGGAACCTGACGAAATTTCGGCTATTGGCATTTCATATCAGATGCATGGCCTCGTAATGGTCGACCGGGAACTGAATGTCATCCGGCCTTCAATCATCTGGTGTGACAGCCGGGCTGTGGATATTGGCCGCAAGGCATTTCAGGAACTGGGCCCTGACCGTTGCCTGAAGAGCCTGCTGAATTCACCCGGTAACTTTACGGCCTCAAAACTGAAGTGGGTAAAAGACCATGAGCCCGATCTGTATGAAAAGATCTACAAAATCATGCTTCCGGGTGATTACATTGCCATGAAACTGACCGGTGAGGTAAAAACCACTATTTCGGGGCTTTCAGAAGGGATATTCTGGGATTTCACGAAGAATGAACTGGCAGGATTCCTCATGGATTATTATGGTCTGAATCCGGAACATATACCGGAAATCGTTCCTGCTTTTTCGGTTCAGGGTAAATTAACCGCACAGGCTGCTGAGGAACTGGGACTCGAGGTCGGTACACCGGTATCCTACCGGGCAGGCGATCAGCCAAACAATGCTTTTTCCCTAAAGGTGCTGAATCCGGGTGAAATAGCGGCCACGGCGGGCACATCGGGGGTAGTGTACGGTATCAGCAATGAGGTAAAATATGATTCCCTTTCCAGGGTCAATACCTTTGCCCATGTGAATCATGATCCTGACAAGCCCAGGCTGGGAGTATTGCTTTGTATCAACGGAACGGGTATCCTGAATGCATGGATTAAGAACAACGCCACGCCGGAAGCCCTGTCGTATGCCCAGATGAATGAGATGGCCCAATCGGTTCCAATCGGTTCGGAAGGACTGACGGTACTGCCTTTCGGAAACGGAGCGGAAAGGATCTTTGAAAACCGGAATATCCATTCTCATATTTTGGGCCTTGATTTCAATATTCACCGGCATGCGCACCTGCTCAGGGCGGCTCAGGAGGGTATTGTATTTTCTTTTGTTTACGGGATGGATATTATGAAGGAAATGGGGATTACACCGAAGGTTATCAGGGCAGGTAAATCAAATATGTTCCTGAGCGGGATTTTTACACAGACACTTGCCACCCTGTCCGGCGCAACCATCGAATTGTACAATACCGACGGGTCACAGGGCGCTGCCAGGGCCGCGGGAATAGGCGCCGGAATTTATGCCGGACCTGAAGAAGCTTTTGCCAACCTGAAAATAACGGATGTAATTGAACCCAAAACTTCTGTACAGCCAGTTCTTCAGGAAACCTATGGCCGCTGGCTTCATTATCTGCATCAGTTTTATCATCATGAACAGAATGATGAGGAAAAGTAAAAAGAAACGGGGAAAAGGAATGTGGATAAGAGAAAACAGAATGAAAAATGAGAAGTTATGAATATGAAAGAGAAAAGAATGAAAATGCTCATTTTTAGTGTGTCCGGTTTTTTTCTGGTTACATCGGGTTGCACGGATATTTCCCGCAATGTTGGCGATTATCCCATCCGGCCGGTGCCTTTCACTTCGGTAACCATGGCCGATTCATTCTGGGCCCCACGTATCAGGAAAAACCATGAGGTGACCATACCCATCGCCATTGAACAATCTACACGTACTGGAAGGATCAGGAATTTTGAGATTGCCGGAGGACTGGCGGAAGGGAATTTCGCTTCGCAGTACACTTTTGATGATTCCGATGTATTCAAAATCATCGAGGGGGCCAGTTATTCTTTAAAAACCATTCCCGACAGCCATATGGAAGAATACCTGGATTCTCTTATATATATAATTTCCATGGCTCAGGAAGAGGACGGGTACCTGTATACCTACCGTACCATTATGGGGGATGGCAGCCATGAATGGATCGGCGACAGCCGGTGGGAGAAAACCCATATACTGAGTCATGAGCTCTATAACCTGGGTCACATGATGGAAGCGGCAGTGGCCCATTATCAGGCTACCGGCAAAAAAGCCTTTCTTGATGTGGCTGTCAGGGCAGCCGACCTGATAGACCATGATTTTGGGTGGGGAAAAATAGAAAATTACCCTGGCCATCAGGAGATTGAAATGGGCCTGGTCAAACTTTACAGGGTTACCGGCGAAAAAAGGTATCTCGATCTGGCGAAATTCTTTCTTGATGTCAGAGGTCCCGGAGGGGAGGAATATAACCAGGCACACCTGAAAGTGACCGATCAGAGAGAAGCGGTGGGGCATGCTGTCAGGGCCTGCTATATGTATTCCGGGATGGCAGATATCGCTGCCCTGTATAACGATACTTCGTACATGGCTGCCCTTGACCGGATATGGAATGATGTGGTGCACAGAAAAATATACGTAACCGGTGGGATCGGAGCCACCGGGGGCAATGAAGGGTTCGGGGCGCCTTATGATTTGCCCAATATGACTGCCTACTGTGAAACCTGTGCCTCCATTGCCAATGTTTTCTGGAATTACAGAATGTTTCTTCATCACGGCGAGGCAAAGTACCTGGATGTGCTGGAACGTACCCTGTACAATGCCCTTCTTTCGGGGGTATCCCTGAGCGGCGATCTGTTTTTTTATCCAAATCCCCTGGAATCAGAGGGACAGCACAAGCGAAGCCCCTGGTTTGGATGTGCCTGTTGCCCCTCCAATATCAGCAGGTTCATTCCCTCTCTGCCCGGATATCTGTATGCCACTGCCCCGGGTTCGCTTTACGTGAATCTTTATGCTTCCAGTACGGCTACTGTGGATGTGGACGGCAAGGAAATAAAAGTGGTTCAGGAAACCGGTTTCCCATGGGAAGGAAAAGTAGCGCTGATTCTGGAACCGGAAACCATGCACCGGTTTACCCTCAGATTGCGTATTCCCGGCTGGGCCCGGGAACAAGCTATTCCGGGTGACCTGTACCGGTTTGCTGCTCCCCTGGAGGAAAATGTACAACTGAAGCTGAACGGGGAAGAATTGACTGCAGATATTCAAAACGGATACCTTGCACTGGAAAAGGTATGGAAAAGCGGGGACCGCCTGGAACTCATCCTGCCAATGGAGGTCAGAATGATCAGGGCAGATGAAAGGGTGGAGGCCGACAGGAACCGGATTGCGGTTCAGCGTGGACCGTTCGTTTACTGTGCCGAATGGCCTGACCAGCCCGATGGAAAAGTGCTGGATTGGATGTTTCTTCCCGGATCGGAATTTAAGGTATTTCATGAGCCGGATCTGCTGGGGGGTATCAGGATAGTGGAAGGACAGGCTGTTTCCCTTGAGAATGCCAAAGAAATAGGCAAAGGCAAGGAACCTATTCAGAAGGTAACCCTCATTCCATATCATCTGTGGAACAATCGCGGACCGGGTGAAATGCGTGTGTGGTTTCCTGTTGCTGAAGAGCAGTGAGAATTTGCATTTCCGTTCTTTTTTAGATGGAAATGAAAAAAACCATTGTATTTTTGCTATGAATCTTATGCCAGGTTAAAATGTGAGCCAATGAAAACAATCCCTGAAAGAAAATATTTTCGGGTAATGATCCTTCTCCTGCTTATTATGCATCCGCTATGGTCTGCAGGCCAGCTGGCGCCGCAGGATACCCTGCGCACTATGTCTTTCCAGGGTACGGTGCTCGATAAGTGGACCCGTGAGCCGGTGGTTTTTGCGAATGTATATATCGTTGGTACTAATATTGGAACAGTTACCAATGCCGACGGTGGATTTATGATCAAGGTCCCCAGAAGGTATCTTAACCGGAAGCTGGGTATCACCTGCCTTGGATATAAAAACATGGAATTTCCCATCCACAGCCTCAATCCCGTGGGAAACCGGTTTGAGATGGAGCCTGCCCCCATTCCTATTCGTGAAGTGATGATCGTGCAGAGCGATCCTGTTAAACTGATCCGGGAAGCCATTGACAAAATTCCTGAAAACTATTCTTCGGAACCGGTGATGATGACCTCATTTTACCGCGAAACGATCATGAAAAACCGCACATATGTTGCGGTGGCCGAAGCGGTGCTGGAAACATACAAAGCCAGTTACAAACGTCTTGCAGAAGGCGACAGGGTGAGAATTTACAAGGGCAGAAAAAGCGAAGACCTCCGGAGGCTGGATACCGTTTTGCTGAAATTTCAGGGAGGACCCTATACTGCTTTCCTGCTCGATGTGGCGAAAAATAACGGGAATCTGCTGATGCCCGATTTCGAGGATTATTACAACTACAGTCTGGCAGGAAATATTGAGGTAGATGATCGTCCTGCATATGTGATTGAATTTGACCAGAAAGACGGGATCAATTTCCCCCTTTACAAGGGGAAAATGTTCATTGATATGGATACCCATGCCTTTGTAGGGATGGAATTTTCTGTCAGCCCCAAAATGATCGAACATGCTACACCTTACTTTATTGTACGTAAACCGGCAGGTATGAAAATTGAGGTGCAGGATGCCAATTATCTGATGCGTTACCGTTTGATCGACAATACCTGGTATTTCAGTTATGTACGGGCTGAACTCCGGATCAGGAGCCGGTGGAGGAAAAAATTATTCAGTTCACGGTATACCATTGTGTCCGAAATGGCCGTGACAGATATCGATCCGGAAAATGTGGTACGTTTCAGAATGCGCGAAACCACCCGGCTAAACGACGTACTGGAAGACCAGGTGGCAGATTTTGAGGATCCCGATTTCTGGGGTGAATACAACGTGATCAAACCCGACGAGTCGATCGAGGAAGCCATAGAAAAACTGGGAAGGATACTCAGAAGAAGGGCCGATTAACCACGGCAAAAATTTACCTGCCAGATAGCGGAGGTCAGAATAGTTCGGTTGCTGTTTCTTTTGCCGCTTTCTCCAGAAAGCCCGCCGCTTCTGCCAGAGCTTTTTCCAGAGCGAAGGAGGGGGGGGTAACCTGGATCAGGGATTGGACCCCCATTTCATAAAAACCTTCGGCTCCCTTTCCCAGCGAACCGGCAAAAACAAGCACCGGCTTATTGAATTTCCGTGCCATACCGGCAATGCCCGCCGGCGCCTTTCCGTGCAGGGAAGAGGCATCCACTCGTCCCTCTCCGGTAACAACCAGGTCACACTCCCTGATCTTCTCTTCCAGTTGCAGATAATGACTGATCAGTTCAAATCCGCTTTCCAGGGAAGCCCCCAGAAATGCCGTCAGACCTGCTGCCAGTCCACCTGCAGCGCCAGTTCCGGAAATTCCGGAAATATCTTTACCCGTGGTTATTCTGATCAGTTCAGCATACCGTATCATCCCTTTCTCAAGTTTTTCCACCATGGACTTACTGGCACCCTTCTGAGGGCCATACACACGGGCCGCCCCTTCTTTTCCGGTCATGGGATTCTGTACATCACAGGCCACACGGATGCGGACATCCTTGACCCGGGGATCGAGCCGGGTGGTATCGATGGTTTTGATCAGGGAAAGAGCCCTCCCTCCCCTGGACACAGTCATGCCTTTCTTGTCAAGAAACTGTATTCCGAGTGCCATGGCCATTCCGGTTCCCCCATCCACCGTAGCGCTTCCGCCCATACCTACAATAATCTCCCGGCAGCCACGGTCCAACGCCTCCCTGATCAGTTCCCCGGTTCCGTATGTGGAAGTGTACCACGGATTCCTTTCTGCCGGTTCCAGGAGTTCCAAACCGGAAGCAGCTGCCATTTCTACCACGGCTGTTGATCCGCCGTCGATCAAACCCCACCGGGCCACAACAGGACGACCGAGGGGATCACACACTCTGCTGTTAATAAATTTCCCCTTTCCGGCATGTACCAGGGCCTCCACCGTTCCTTCTCCTCCGTCGGCAACAGGGAGCACAATAAGGTCCGCTCCGGGTATGGATTGACAGAATCCCCTGGCCAGGGCTTCGGCGGCTTCCCGGGCGGAAAGGCTGTCTTTAAAAGGGGCGGGAGCGATCAGAATTTTCATTGTGTCATGTACATCGGTGGTAAAACAAACATTTTTTAAAAATATGTATTACCATTGTTCTATCAAATTTTCATAAGCCAGTAGTTATGGAACTGGAATACCATACCATTGACGGATCGATTTATGCTGAGTTAAAAGGTCCCGCTCATTGCATACAGGATACACAGGATATGCTTGATCTGATAGCTACCGCAAATTATTACCGGGGTGCATCAGGGATCATCATCAATGAAACCCATCTTCCTGTGGATTTTTTTGATCTGCGCACCGGACTGGCCGGCGAATTTTTACAAAAATGCTCCAATTATCGGTTCAATCTGGCAATAACCGGTGATTTTTCGAATGTAAAAAGCCGAAGCTTGCGCGATTTTATTCGAGAAAGTAACCAGACCGGAAGAGTTTTATTCGTTTCAGAAATCCGTGAGGCAGTGAAAAAATGGGTCCGCTAAACCATATTGCCAGTTAAAAGGTACAAGGTACTGAATGAAGCAGCCTAAGTCCCTCGTGTTTATTCTGCCTTCTCTTTCTTTGAACCAGTTTTTGCAGTGGTTTTTTTTGCAGCCGGTTTTGCTGTGCTTTTTTTCTTTTTTTCCGGTGTCTCAGCAGCTTTTTTCTCAGAAGCCTTTGCCTCGCTGTCGGCCTTTGTTTTATCTTCTTTGACTTCCTTTGCTGCCGTGGTTTTCTCTTTTGCCGCAGTGGATGACTTTCTGGTTACTTTTTTCTTAGTTTTAGGGGCTTCTTTCTTTGCCTTTGCAGCAGGTTTTTTTTCTTCTTTTACCTTATTTTCCGTTGGTTCTGCAATATCCCGGGTAGCCTCTTTTTTTTCTTTTACGGGTTTTCCGGTATCAGGCGCATGCGAATCTGCTGCATTTCCGATTTTTTTCGAAGGGGGGGAAGGAATGACATGTGTGCGCTTTTTTCTTCTGCGCGTTTTTCCGTATGTTCCCCTGAATAGTTTCCCTCTTCTTGTTTTTATGTCTCCTTTTCCCATAATAACCGGTTTAATGAATAATTTATCTATCGATGCATAAAAGTAGTAAAACTTTTGCAGTAAAAAATAAATGAATCAAAAAGGAATGTAAAAACATGATTGGCATGATAATTGTTTTAATTAAAGAGGTTATATTTTGTACTGCTTTCTGTTTTAAATTGTTAAAAAAATAAAAAATAATGATTTTCTATAACTTTTTGAGCCATTAAACGTATATATAGTAGAAAATATTCGTTCCCTTTCGGGAAGTTTCATAGGTTAAGGTTAGGTTAGGCTTAGGGTTAGGCCCTGCGAAAAGCAGGGCCTGATTTTTTATAATAATCAGTGCAATTCCGGATGATCCGGGAAATTTAACGGTTGTGGTGTGAAACTGAGGGCTTTTGGTTTGCCATCAAAGCCCGAATTTCCGCATTTTATTATACAGGGTCTGTCGGGCAATCTGCAGCTCGCGGGCTGTGCGGCTCATGTTTCCCTGGTTTCGCTTCAGGGCACGCCGGATACCTTCCTTCTCGATCTCCTCCAGTGTCATGGGGTGATAAGATCCTGTATTTTTATTCAGTGGATTTTTCCCGATCAGTTCTTCGGGAAGCAATACTCCAGAGTCATTCAGTATCACCGCTTTTTCCATGGTATGTTTCAGTTCTCTTACATTACCCGGCCAGTCGTGCATGATCAGCTGATCTGCTGCCTTTCTGGTAATTCTGGGCAAAGGTTTTCCGTATTTGGAGGCAAATTGCTTCAGAAAATGACGGGCCAGTATCAGAATATCTTCTTTTCTTTCTCTTAGGGGAGGTAACCGCAGTTCAATGGTGTTGATGCGGTAGTACAGATCTTCCCTAAAGGTACCATTTGTTATCATGTTGTGCAGATCCTGATTCGTGGCGCAGATCAGCCTGATATCAATGGGAATGATCCTGTTGGATCCGATGGGTGTGATACAACGGTTTTGCAGTGCATTCAGGAGTTTCGATTGCAGGGGCAGGCTCAGGTTCCCTATTTCATCCAGAAACAGACTTCCTCCCGAAGCCGTTTCAAACCTTCCTGTCCTGTCAGTGCCGGCGTCGGTAAAAGCGCCTTTCACATGCCCGAATAATTCACTTTCAATCAGGTTCTCATGCAGGCTGCCCATATCCACACTGATGAAAATTTCATTCCTTCGCCCTGAATGCCTGTGGAGTTCCCTGGCAATTAGTTCTTTTCCTGTTCCATTCTCGCCGAGTATCAGGACATTGGCATCGGTAGCAGCAATTTTCCTGACTGTTTCGGTTACCTTTTTTATGGCTGGCGATTGTCCCAGAAAAACCGTATAATCCCTGTTCAGCTCTTCATGCAGGTGAGTCTGACGGTTTTGAAGCATTCTGATGGTTTTTTTGCTTTGTTTGAGCTGGTATGCCGAACGGAGAGTGGAAATCATCTTTTCGTTGTCCCATGGTTTCATGATAAAATCGACCGCTCCTTCCTTGATGGCTTTTATGGCCAGATCCACATTTCCAAATGCGGTGATCATGATCACCACTGCCTGGGGGTCCTGTTTCAGGATATTCCTCAACCAGAAAATTCCCTCGGTTCCGTTGTTTTTTCCCGGTGTAAAATTCATGTCGAGTAATATGATGTCAATATCCTCCTTTTTCAGAATTTCCGGGATCTGCTGAGGATTTTTCAGAGTGAATACATGGTGAAATTCGTACTGCAGGAATATCTTCAGCGAATTCAGAATACTGTAATCATCATCCACGATCAAAATGTTGCCTTCTTCTTTCTCCATATTATGTTTTGTGTATTAAAAGTGGACACCCGGTGTACGGTAATGATACATATCATGGTGTGCGGGAAACAGATAAAAAACAAATTTCACTTCTGTATCAGTTAAATAAAGTAATCGCTTCCGGGGTATCCTCCATTAATTTTATTCCTCCGAGCAAATATTGTTCCAGATCATGATTTTGTGGACAACCCTGGGATTTGTGGAAGGAAATATTTATTTGTTTTTCTGTAAAATAAAATTCTCATTACCTTGCATAAAAATCAGATGCATCAAACCCGTGTTGATGACCTGATCATCACCAGTCGTCTTATGAAGAATACGGCATGTCAGTATACTTAAAAAACAGCGGAGTAAAAAGAAAATTCGGCATGTTCACGGCCACCAGCATTGTGGTGGCCAATATGATTGGGGCAGGTATTTTTACCACTACCGGCTTAATGGCTCAACATCTTCCCGGGCCCTTGTGGATCATGGCCTGCTGGTTTGCCGGAGGGATCATTGCCCTTTCCGGGGCCCTGTGTTATTCTGAGCTGGCTACCCGTATGCCTGACGACGGCGGCGAATTCATATACCTGAAACGGCTTTTTCACCCGGTCCTGGGTTTTCTTACCGGATGGACGAGCTTTTTTGTGGGATTTTCAGCACCCATTGCCGGCAGTGCCCTTGCCTTTTCGGAGTATTTCCTGGCCGGGCAGGCATGGGCGGAATCCCTTTTTCCCGGCGAAAAAGCTATGGCAGTGAAAGCGCTGGGCATATTGATCATCCTGGTATTTACGGGAATTCATTATCTGGGAGTGCAAACCGGTTCCATTACCCAGAATATTCTCACGGTGATCAAAATACTGATTATTCTGGGTCTTGGTATTGCCGGTCTGTATCTGGGGGGTGGTGACATTTCAAAGATCACCCTGTCAGTCGAAAGCGGCGGAACCATGGCCCTGGGAACGGCCATGCTGCTGGTTATGTTTTCATACAGCGGGTGGAATGCCAGCGCTTATATTGCGGGTGAAGTGAAAAATCCTGCCCGTACCCTTCCCATCTCCCTTCTTACAGGAACCTTTATTGTGATGGGGCTGTACCTTTTTCTCAATTTCTTTATTCTATATATGATCCCTTACGGGGAAGTGACGGGTGTTATCCCTGTGGTGGGACTGGCATCGGAAAAGGCATTCGGAGCCTGGGCGGGCAGATCATTGTCCATTCTCATCAGCCTGGCGCTGCTTTCTTCACTCAGTGCCTATATTATCATTGGTCCACGGGTGTATTATGCCATGGCCAGGGAAGGTTTGTTCTTCCATTTTGCATCTCAGATCCATAAAAAATTCGGAGTCCCCGGGAAAGCCATTCTGCTGCAGGGTCTGGTTGCCGTGGTGATGATTCTGGCCGGAACCCTCGAGCAGTTGCTGGTGTATATCGAATTTGCGCTGGGGGTATTCCCTCTGGTGGCCGTTGCCGGGATTTACCTGGCAAGAAAAAGGAAGCTGGGCGACGATACGGCTGTGAAAGTATGGGGATATCCTTTTACTCCCCTCTTTTTTCTTCTTACCAGCCTGGCCATTCTGGTGATTGCCTTTATCGACCGGCCTCTTGAATCGACCATTGCCATGGTGACTATTCTGGCGGGAATCCCCCTGTATTTTCTGATCAAAGGGATCAGAAATCCGGAAGAATAACTTCTTTTATTCATCTTCTTCCGTTCTTTCAGGAAAAGGAGAACGTTCGTCTTCCCTGGCCCTGAGATTGAAATACAGGGTAGTGGCAAAGGCCGGAATGAACGGAAGCAATGCCCCGCTTACCGCAGCATTGAGGAGTATCATCAAAGGGTTCTGCATGTTAATGAACCGGTTGTCTGAAATCATTTCTCCGGCTACTTCGGGATGGGACATGATCTGGAACAGATTCCCGGCATAGGGAGCAGAGGCCAGGATGCCCAGCAGGAACGATACAATCAGGTACAGGATCATGAAAACCAGTACCTGACCAACAGTAGGCCAGAAATAGCCGTGGACAAGGCTGAAACAGCGTCCGATGGTGGCAAACGGATCGCGTTTCTCCACAATTAATGCGGGGGTAACCGGGAAAAATACGGTTCCCAGATATACTGCGGCCAGCAGGCTGCCTATCACCAGAAGAAATACGCCCAAAAAGATTCCTGCAAAGAACAGCAATCCTGCAATGATCATCACCAGCAGGTAGGGAAGATAATGTTTTGTGACGGATTCTATAAACAAAGTGCCCGCCGGCAGCCATGGTTCTTCTTCTTTTCTGATGATGAAATGGTGAAGCAGAAGGTAAAGAAGACTGTATCCCAGAAGTATGGTCACCAGATAAAGAAAAAGGTTTCCCGTCATAGAGGATAGTGCCTGCAGATTGGGTGTGGTCTGCAACTCGATGAGACTGTCCATGTCGATCAGATAAATGCCCGGGAGGGATAGCACCAGGCTGAAGAGGAAGGAATACAGGAAAAGCCAGGAAAAATGCTTCTTGTAAAGCGCCCATGTGGTGGCGAAAATACCGTCGAAATCTTGTGGCCCGTACAGGGGATGCTTGCGGAAACTGGTCATCGTATTTTTTTTCCGCAAGGTAAAAAAAATCAGATGTACTTCTTATATTCGTCCGGAACATCCCAGTATTTCTGATATCTTTCGGCGTCGGTTCCGGTTTTGAATACATCTTTCCCCTTTACCTTGTAGGTTGATTCTTCTCCCACAATGTCTGAAAAGAGAATTTCATACCGATCGCCCTTCTCGTCAACCATGATAACCTTCACCAGGTTTTTATCCACATCAGAAGTAAGGTTGGCATGGCAGATAGGACAGAAAAATGTAAGTTCTTCTCCTTCTTCCAGTTCCAGGTCTTCATGTTTGCGGTACGTGTAATTGCCAAGCTCGGGACTCAGGATGATCAATCCCTTTTTGTTGTTTTTCTTCTTAAGTGAGAAAATCAGGTCATCACCGATTCGGAGATGCCCCCTGCAAATTGGACATATGAAATCTTCCATGGCTTGTGGGTTTACAGTTTTTCTAAACAGGTGGCGGCTTCCAGTTCATCGAAACATCCCGTTCCTCCGGATGCATTGATGATCTCTGCCAGATGATCTGCGGTAGCCTGCACGTCAGGGGAGAGGCTTTCTCCGAACTCAAGACGGCGTGGCTGGATTCCCAGTACCCATACCGGCATATCGAACAGTTCGGAAACCGTTTTAAGTGAAATATGGTGTGTATGGAAAGTGGTTTCTTTCAGCTCTTCCACCGGCAGGAATTTCCAGTATCCGGGCCGGCGTCCGAAATCAACGCAATCAACCAGTATCAGCTTTTCAGGGGCCATACGGTTGATCTTGCCAATGTAATTTTCAATGCTCATTTCTGCCAGAAGGATCTGCCGGTTTTCAGCGGGGATGATCCTGCGGCAGAGGGTTACTCCCACACCGTCGTCCGACCGGAGCAGATTTCCGATCCCGGCGAACAGGATCCGTTCGGAATCCCCCTGACCGGTATGACTTTTGCCATCAGACATCAGTAACTGATTTTGACCAGTATCTTTCTCAGGCAGTTGGGACACACTATGTTGAACATGTCTTTTCGCTTCAGCCCGTCACGCACACCCACCTTGATATCTTCTGCCCGGGCCAGGCGCAGTTGTTCATTGAGCACATTCAGGTTCAGCAGGCTGGAAAATGCTCTGGGTCCCAGTTTCCTGTGCATAAAGGCCAGGTGTTCTTTTGTGGTAATAACGGCTCCGCACGATTCACAGATCAGGAGTTCCTTTTCCTGCCTTTCCATCAGAACGGTTCTGTCAAACTGGGCTATGTCGTATATTTCATCCGACAGTTTCACTCCCTTGCCGGTGATACAGTGTTCCTCACACTGACCGCAAAAGATACATTTGCCGTAATCCCTTTCAATGATCCTGATCCGTTTTTCCTTGTCGTCTCTGAAGGTGATGGCTCCGGGCGGGCAGACATTGGCACAGGTTTCACAGCCCACACAGTCGGCATCACTAACTATGGGTTTTCCCCGGTAATTTTTGAACGGAGTATGCGGTTCCTTCGGGAACCGGGTAGTATAGGCCGGGGTCACCAGGGATAATACTGCTTCCCTGAGTTCTCTCAGTTTAGGGTATCTCATGGAGTTGTTGTTTTTTTTCTTCAATTTCAACCTGTTCCTTATAATCGTCCTTGACAGTGCCTTCGCCCAGTTTCACACCAAAATAGTATGCTCCGCGAGCCAGGGCATGTGCACCTACTGTGGAGGCAAAGAATAGAAGAGGTATGGCCACCAGGCTTTTTACTCCGGTATCGTTGAACCCGAAATAAACCACCAGGCTCAGCAAAATGCTGCAGGTTCCCAGGGTGACACATTTGGTGGCCGACTGAAGCCGGTTGTATACATCGGGAAGCCTTACCAGTCCTATACATCCGAACAGGTTGAACAGTACCCCGATGCAGAGCAGAACGACGGTGATGATGCTTGTGCTATTCATTGAGTTTCTTTTTACTGAGATATTTCGCCATAGTCAGTGTCCCGATAAAACTCAGGATGATCCAGGCTATTCCGATGTCGATGATGAACATCCTTCCCGTAAGGATGGTCAGAATGGCACAGATCCCCACAACCAGTACTCCGAAAATGTCGATCCCCACCATCCGGTCGGGAATGGTCGGACCCATAACCACCCGGTACAGGCAGAAAAAACACAGCAGGATCTGTGCATAAAGCAGAATGTGAAGAACCGTTGTCATTCGAATATCATTTTTATGTATTTTTCAAATCGGCCGGCTACTTTCCGGCTGTAGATCTCAGGTTCTACGCTGCTGACGTAGATCCAGTGTATGTATATATAATCGTCCACAATATCCACCGATATAGTACCCGGTGTCATGGTGATGGAGTTGGCCAGCATGACGCGGGCCATATCGGTTTTCAGATTCAGTTTTACCTTCACAATGCCCGGCTTGATGGGCATGGCCGGGTGAAGCACCCGGTATGCTACATCAAAATTGGCCTTGATGCATTCCCATGTAAAAATAAACAGGTAGATGACCAGCCATACGTACCTGTGGGGTTGCACCCATTTCCCTACATCTTTCACGAAATAATTCCCGAAGTAAGGGGTGATCAGCAGGGCAGCCACCGCGCCCACGATCAGGTTGTCCGTGGCCAGGCTGAAGGTCAGCAAAAGCCAGAATCCGAACAGGACGATGTATAAGGCAATGTATCTCATATCAGATTCCTGTTATGATAGTTGAATATTCTTTCACATTCATAACCGCCTCCACGGCCGGTGTGAGAATAAGATCACGTGGACCCGGGAATACAAGCAGGCTGAGCACCAGGCACAGGATTGCCAGGACGATCATGGAAAAACACATGGTAAAAGGTACCTCTTTGATCTTTAGTTTGTTAAAAAATCTTGATACGTTGAAAAATGCCTGTTTCTGGAATTTCAAGAAATATCCCAGCGTAATGATGCTGACCACAACGGCAAGAGCTGCCAGCAGATAAAAGTGTCCCTGTATGGCTGCAATGATGATGATCAGCTTGCTGAAAAAGCCATTGAACGGGGGAATGCCGGATACGGAAAGCGAAGCGGTAAGGGAGGTGCCGTATGTTACCGGCATAACCGTGGAAAGGTCACCCAGTTCATCCAGGTTCCGGGTCCGGTTCTCATATTCCACGGCTCCTGCATTGAGGAATAAAAGCCCCTTGAACACGGCATGGTTTATCATATGGAACAAACCACCTCCGATGGCCAGAGCAGCAATTCCCTGATCTCCTTTTCTGGCCAGGATAATCATTCCCATTCCAATACCTGTAATGATATATCCTACCTGGCTGATGCTTGAATAGGCAAACATGCGTTTCATATCATTCTGCACCATGGCAATAAGAGCCCCAAGGACCATCGACAGAGCTCCAAGAGTGGTCAGGATGACAGCAAATTCCTCTGTCAGAATGAACATATTGAAGAAAATCCTTATCATGCAGTAGATCCCGATCGCCTTGATAAGTACGCCCGATAGCATGGCTGAGATAGGAGAGGGGGCCGATGAATGGGCGTCGGGCAGCCAGGCATGGAAAGGGATCAGGGCTCCTTTCAGTCCGAATCCCGTGATGAAAAGCAACTGTACAAACAGATGAAATGTGCGGTCATGGGAATGCTTCAGCAGGGTAGCTGCATCGGCAATATTGAGGGTGCGGGTTTTCCAGTACACCATAGCCACCCCGAACAAGATCAGCAGGGATGCAATTCCACCCAGTACCTGGTATTTGAAGGAGGCTTCCAGCTCTTCCTTCCCGGTTCCGAAAGCCACCAGGGCATACGATGCGATTACGGCGATCTCCAGGAATACATACAGGTTGAACAGGTCGCCCGTAAGCACCACCCCGTTCATACCTGCCACCATCAGGCACAACAGGGCATAGAAATTGTCGGGAGCGGTATATTGCTTCAGATAGGATATGGCGTAGAAACCCGACAAAAAAGCCATTGTGTTGATTATGGCCAGCATGATCAGGCTGAGCCCGTCGGCCACGAGGTAAATGGCAATGGGGATTCCGTTCACAGGTTCCCAGCCTCCCACCGTGTAACTCACGGCTTCCGTATTGCTGTCGAACAGGAACCACACCCCGGCGGCCGCCAGGAAAAGGAAAACCAGGTTCGACAGGGTCATCTGAAAGCCGGATACGAACTTTCCCACAATAGGGATCAGGAAGGCTGCAGCCAGCGGTAAAATAACGAATAAGGGAATGAAGGATTCCATGTCCTATCCTTTTAGTTGGTTGATCTTCCGTATATCAAATGTTCCGTATTTTTTATACAGCCTGATGGCAATGGCCAGCAGCATGGCATTGGTGGCCAGGCCGATTACAATGGCCGTGAGCACCATGGCCTGGGGCAGGGGATCGACAAACCCTGTGGCAGGCATTCCGGGCTGCAGGATGGGGGCCTCCCCACCCTTTACATAACCGATCAGAACCAGCAGAAGGAAGATGCTGAATTCCATGAACGACAATCCGATCACAATCTTGATCAGGTTCCTTCTGGTGAGCACCCCGTATAATCCAACGAGGAAAAGCAAAAAGCAAAGCAGGTACAGAGTCATTGTTTCAGTTCTTCTTTATAGATTACCAGTGCCAGAAAAATGGTGAACAGGGCTGCCGCCACCTCAATCCCTACCATGATGTTGTACAGGGGAATGACCCCCGCACTGACCAGATGGAAAAGCTGCCCTTTGGGCAGGTAGTTGTAAAAGAATATCCCTGCGCCGGCTATGATGGCTGCCACAGCCAGCAATAGAAAACCCAGAATGGCGGCACTTTCCATGATAGACGATCCGGCTTCCCTTTTCTGGAGCCGCATCACATCGCTCCCGAAAGCCAGCACCAGCAGTATCAGTGATCCTGCCAGGATGGCTCCCCCGGCAAATCCGCCGCCTGGAGTCAGGTGCCCGTGCGTGATGATATAGATGCCATACATGAAGATCAGCCCTGAAAGCAACTGGGCCACTTTTTTCACAATGATGGACATTCCTTGCATGATTACCTGATTTTATGAATGTTTTCCTTTCAGTCTCAATACAGTAAGTACTCCCACCACCGCGGTGAAGAGAATAGTGGCCTCACCCAGGGTGTCGTATCCCCTGAAATCGAACAGAACCCCTGTTACCAGGTTCACGCTTCCTGTCTTCCCGGCTGCTCCTTCCATATAGGCCCCTGCCATTCTCAAACCGTGTTCACCGAATTCCGTGAGATGGGCGGAAGCCAGGCGGAAGCTATAAAACAGAACCAGTCCAAGGAAAACGGCGATGAAAATGTTCCCAACCAGCCGGGTATTCATGAACGACTGGCCGTCGTGTCTTATGGCCGCCTTTTCCTTCAGTTCGTGACGGGTGCTGTCCAGAACGATCGCCACCATAATAATCAGGGTAATGGTTTCCACCACAATCTGTACAATGGCCAGATCGGGCGCCTTGAGCAACAGAAAACAGATGACCAGGCCGTACCCCACAATCCCCATGGACACCAGGGCCGACAGGAGATCTTTTGCATGGAGGGCAAAAATGGCCCCGAGGATCATAAAGATCAGTATGACAGAAAGAATGATTTCCATAGCGGTCAGAGAATTATGAATTGAAACAGGATCAGCATGAACAGCACCAGCCCGGCAAAGATCCAGATGGCATAGGCTGTCAGAACGCCGGTATGAGCTTTACTCAGAAGGTTCCCCAGTGAAAACACAATTTTTGCCGTCACATCGTAGATATCGAACCATTTCTTTTCCGCCTGCTTGTAAATCACAGAGAAAAACCTGAAGTCCTGAATGGTTTTGTAAAAACCGGTTACCGGGAAATCTGTCTGGTCCCGCGTGGTTTCACCGCCGATAAATATTTCGTCGGTGCGAAACCGGCGGACCCCGGCCAGCCAGTAAATTAACACACCCAGCACAATGGAGGCCAGGATCAGCATGGAGACGGTGGTGGATTGCCAGATGCCCGTGTACCCGAAGGAACCGTACAAAGGCATGATGATCCGTGGAACCACCCATGAGGCGGCAAAAATTCCGAAAACCAGGCAAACCAGAGCAAGAAGGATCCCGGGGCCCCACATAAGCGGACTGACCTCCCTGACTTTTTCCAGAGCTTTGCTTTTTCTTCCCAGAAAGATCCCCGCAACAAACTTGATGAAGCTGGCCAGCGTCAGGGCCGATCCCAGTACGGCCAGTCCCAGCCAGATGTACCATATCTGGTTCGCTGCTCCCGGTTGGGTGCCGAAATCAATGATCCCCTGGTAAATGAGCCATTTCGAGGCGAACCCGTTCAACGGGGGGACACCTGAGATGGAAAGCGCAAAAATGAGGGCCGCTACAAATGTAATCGGCATGGCCTTCGACAATCCGCCCAGGTGGTCCAGATCGTTCTTTCCGGTGGCTTTTTCCACGTTGCCTGCCACCAGGAATAATCCCGATTTGTAAATGGCATTGTTGATCATATGGAACAACCCTCCGGCAATACCCAGGGGGGTTCCCAGAGCCAGCCCTACCACCATGTAGCCCACCTGGGATACGGCATGGTACCCCAGAAGTTTTTTGTACTCGTGCTGGATCAGTGCCATCATCACGGCGAAAATAATGGTCATGACCCCGATCAGCAGAAGCACAAACACCAGCCAGCCTTCCAGAATGAACATGTCCACACAGAGCCTGGCAAGGAAATAAATCCCCAGCAGCTTGTCCAGTGAAGCCGGAAGCAGGGCCGAGGAGGCGGCGGGAGCTTTCTGCGTATAATCGGGGATCCAGGTGTGGAAAGGGAAGGCCCCTGCTTTGGTGAAGCTTCCTGTTACAAGGGTAAGGAAAGCTGCCACCAGTACGGGATAGGTAGTGGGTATGTCGAGGGCCGACATGGAAAGGGTCCCGTAAATTCTCCAGATAATTCCGATCCCGAGCAGCATGATCCCGTCCGATGCCCCGATCATGATCAGGGTCTTCTTCGCCGCCGCCGAGCTGGCTTCGTCATGCCCCGGGATCAGCTTGTACAGGGTGATTCCCAGGATACCCCAGAAGGTAATGAAAAACAGGAGGTTGTCAGTCAGAACGGCTCCTGTGGTTAGCCCCAGGGTCAGCAGTACATAGGGATAGAAATGCCTGATTTCCCGCTCCCCCTTCATGCATGCCAGGGAATATACCGTGATCAGCACCGTGAAAACCGTGGTGCACAGGGTGATGAACCTGCTGAGCGGATCGATGTTGAAAGTGCAGAATCCGCTGATTCCCTGCATCATCCGGTTAAACAGACTGCCGGCAGCCATACCGGCCGGCACCAGGTCAGCGGTGTGAATGCCGTTTTCCCAGCCAAAAAGCCTCACGGCAAATACCAGGGCGACCAGGCCCGTCATCAGTGCCAGGATGCCTTTTAATATCCTTGTTCCCCGCGGGAAGGCGAACAGGATGATCCCGGCAACAATGGGCAGCAGGATGATATAATTCAGTTCAGTCATGGAATGGTATTATTGTTTCTTACGGATTTCCTCGGTTTTCATGTGGGAAAGCTTCAGCAGGTCTTCCCCCGAATACAGCATGTTTCCCGTCCGCTGATCCACGGCCACAGCCATCCGTTCGGTGCAACAGTAGCAGGGATCAACGGCGGCCAGGGATATCGTGGCATCGGAAATGGTTTGCCCGATGCAGGATTTCTTGAAGGTGGCAATGTTCACATAGCTGGGGGCCCTGATCTTGTGTCGCACGGGACCATATCCCCCGTCGGTTACCACAAAATGGAATACCTCGCCCCGGGGAGCTTCGGCCCGCCCGGTTCCCATTCCTTCGGGTATGTTTTTTACCTTTACCTCGGTGTCGCCCTCGGGTTCTTTCTCCAGTCCGTCAAGGCACTGCTCGATGATCGACACTGATTCCACCATCTCAAGCAACCTTACATAGGCCTTGGCAAACACATCTCCCTCGCCGGTAACAATTACTTTCCAGTCGACCATGTCGTAAGCTGCGTAGGGGTCGTCACGCCTTACGTCGATATCCACGCCGGAAGCTCTTGCGGTGGGTCCTACCGCTGCAAACTGGATAATGTCCTGGTGAGTCAGCACCCCCACGCCTTTGGTACGGGCATGGATCACGGGGTCGTCCATGACCGCCCCTATCAGCAGGTCGAGCTTGGGCTTGAACCCGTCCATTGCCTTTCTTACTTCAGGGATCAGGGCCATGGGAATATCCCTTCGTACCCCTCCTACCTTGAACATAGCATAGCTGTTCCGGTTGCCTGTGATCATTTCGAAAAGGTCGAGGATGGGTTCGCGGTATTTCCATGCCCACATGAATACCGTGTTGTATCCCAGAAAATGACCGGCCAGCCCCACCCACAGCAGATGGCTGTGTATTCTTTCCAGCTCGCCAATGATTGACCGGATGTATTTGGCCCGGTTGGGAATATCCACCCCCGCAATCTCTTCCATGGCGTTGGCAAAAGCAAAGGGGTGGGAGGTGGAGCAGATCCCGCAGATCCTTTCCACCAGAAAGAATACCTGATCGAAGGTTTTCGATTCTGCCAGCTTCTCGATCCCCCGGTGATTGTAACCGGTTTCCCACTTGATGTCTTTTACGATCTCTCCCTCACAGTACAGCTTGAACAGTTCGGGTTCTTCCTGCAGCGGGTGGTAGGGTCCTACCGGTATGATTTTGGTATTGGACATGGTTATTCCTTTTTAAGTTCCTTGCCATCTTTTCTGTACGGGTAAACGCCCAGGGCCCAGTTGCCTTCCGACAGGAGCGGTTCGGGTTCGGGGTGGTTGAGAAAGGTGATCCCGAACAGTTCATGCATTTCCCGTTCAATCCAGTTGGCTCCATCGAAGGTATTGGCCAGCGACTCGATCTCGGGCTTGTCTTCCGGAAGCACCACATGCAGGTTCAGAACCAGTCCTGCCGGATCGTTCGAGAAATGGTAGTAGATCTCAAATCCCCGGCGCGTATGCATGGCCGAAGCTATGATGAACCGGAAGTTCAGGTAGCTGTACAGGAAGTTGGAAATGTTCAGCAGGACCTTCGGTTCGATCGACAGGGTGGCCCGCGTTTCGCTCTTCACCTCCACATTCAGAATGGAAGGTCCGAATTTCTGCCGGGTGCTGGCTATGAAAGTATTCGTGTCAAGCATGGGCTTTCTCGGTTTTTTTCTTCTCGATAAGTTGTACAATCCCTGAGAGAATGGCCTCGGGTTTGGGCGGGCATCCCGGGATATAGGCATCTACCGGGATAATCTGATCCACCGGCCCCGCAAAGGGGTATCCTCCGGCGAAGATCCCGCCGGTGCAACCGCAGGCTCCGATGGCCACCACCAGAATGGGCTTGGGAGCCTGCCTGTATAGTTCCAGCAGCCTTTCCTTGTCTTTATGGTTGATTGAACCATTGACCAGCAACACATCTGCATGGCGGATGCTTCCCACCAGCAGCATGCCAAATCGTTCCACATCGTACCGTGGTGTGAGGCAATCGAGGATCTCGATGTCACAGTTGTTGCACGAGGCCCCGCCGAAATGGAAGAGCCAGAGCGATTTTCTGAATATGAAATCTTTGAATGCCAATGCAGTATTTTTTTAAATTCCCAATGCAATCAGTATATAGGCAATGATCACCAGCAGGTTCATATACAGGAAAAAGAATTTCATGGCCTGATGGATCTTGAGACGGGGGTTGGTATTCCTGATCAGGGTCAGGAGCAAAACCACCCCCAGTATTTTGAGTACCGACCACAGGATATGGATCCCGTCCCAGTGCAGTCCGTTCATGAACAGGGCGGCCAGGAAGGCCGGCAGGGTCAAAAGCAGGATGTATTTCGACAGCTTGATCAGCGCGTAGCAAATGCCTGAATATTCTATGAAGCAGCCGTGGTTGATCTCTGTTTCCGCCTCGGCCATGTCGAACGGTATCAGACCCAGCTTGGCCTGAATGCAGAAAACGGCCGGGATGAACAGAAGGATCCCCGATACACTGCCGATCACTGCCCCGCCGGTTTCCTGTGTCATCAGCAGGTCGGTCATTCTGATCGACATCCCCGATTTCAGGATTACGCCGGCTACCACCAGCAGAAAGGTGAGCTCATAGCTCAGAATGAGCTTGATCTCCCGTGATGCCCCCACGGCCGCCAGGGGGTTGCCTGAGGATACGGCTCCGAGAATATACATCAGCGAGGGAATGGCCAGCAGGTAAAAAATTACGATCAGATCGCCCGAAAATCCCGTGTGAAACCCGAGCATGGGCAACAGGATGAGAACACAGGCTACTGTGGCTCCGAATACTGCCAGTACCGGGGCCAGAAGGAACATTCCCCTGGAACCGTTTGCCGGAAGAATGGTTTCTTTTACCAGAAGGAGCTTCAGAAAATCGTAATAAGGCTGCAGCAGGGGAGGTCCTTTCCGAAACTGCACCATGGCGGTGATCTTACGGTCGAACCAGGAAAGAAAGCCTCCTGCAACGCCTGCAAAAAGCAACCCGGGATAAACCAGAAAATAGAACAGGTCCTTTAGCATGGGTGTGTTACTTTAAACGTTCCAGATATATTCCTTCACCATTACCTTGTCATTCAGCTTGTAAATATGATTCTCCGGGTCTTCTTCCCCGTTGTAATAACTCACGGTGCCTTCCGGGCATGCCCTGATAAAGAGGTCCAGTTCCTGGTCATCATTCAGGTCGTACATGCGTGCCGGAGGCTTCATCTCGAACAAATCGTCCATCAGGGTGCCGAAGGGGCATATGGCAACGCACGATTTGCAGCGCACACACAGGTTGACATTTCTGACCACCCTGCCGGTATCGTCTTTTTCAAGGGCTTCTGCCGGGCAAACCTCTATGCAGGGGGCCTCCAGGCAGCGCCGGCAGGTGAATGAGAAGACGGCTTCTTCCCTCACAGACCGGAGTCCTTCCCGGGCGGATCCCGGGGAATATTTTCCGTCGACTTCCATGGCGGGGAAGTCGCGTATTTTGATCAGGTCAATCAGTATCTTTTTGTTCATTCCTATACCATATTATTTTATGACCAGATATCGGGCTGGTCTTTGATCTCGTCGTAGGTGAATACCGGCCCGTCCTTGCACACGAAGTATTTCCCCATGGTGCAATGGCCGCATTTGCCCAGGCCGCACGACATGTTCTTTTCCATAGAAAGGAATATTTTATTCTCGGGGAATCCCATCTCCAGCAGCTTGAATGTCCCGAATTTCATCATGATCGGCGGGCCGCACACCACGGCTACCGCATTCGGAATGTCGACCCGGATCTCATCGAGCAGAACGGTGACCACCCCCACGGATTCCTCCCAGGTTTCATCGGGCTTGTCAACGCTGCGCAACACTTCGAATTTTTCCACACTTCGCAGTTCGTTGATAAAGGGCTTGTAAATACATTCCTCCGGTGTTTTCGACCCGTAACACAGGGTTACCTTCCGGAATTGGTCCTTTTCCGCCATGAGGTTATATAACAGCGACCGTATGGGGGCAAATCCGCATCCTCCTCCCAGGATCAGGATCTCTTTTCCGTACATATCTTCCAGGGGGTAGCCTCTTCCGAACGGCCCCCTGATGCCCACCCGGTCGCCTTTTTTCAGGCGGTGAATGTAATCGGTTACATAACCCGTTTTCATGACCGTCACCTCCATCCTTTTGGTCTCCAGGGGAGAGGAAGAAGGGGTAAAGGGTGCTTCGCCTATACCCGGAATGGTGAGCTCAATGAATTCGCCCGTCTTGAATGAAAATTCCTCGTCGGGGATCATGGCAATGGTTTTGATCGTTGGCGATTCATCAATGACCTTTTCTACCGTGGCCGGCAAAGGCGTATACATATTCCGGGCAGGCTTCCGGGTTTTTGATCTGGTTCTGGCAGTTGCTTCCGGCATGGATGGAAGAATTAGGCATTAAGTTCAACAAACAGTTCGTTTTTATTGATCCTGGCTATGCAGGCTTCAATGCATCGTCCGCAACCCGTACAGGCCAGGGTGTTGTATTTTTCCGGCCTCCACACGTATTTGCACAGGTAGCGATTCCTGAAACGGGCGGATTTTGAATGCAACGGATCTTCCCCTGCCGCTACCCGTTCGAAGGCAGGATGCTGACAGGTATCCAGGCTGCGTACTTTTTCAAATTCCGGCCGGTCAATCAGCAAAAAACAGGTACAGGTGGGGCAGATGCTGGAACAGGCGCCGCAGCTAACACAATCGGCGGCATATTTTTCCCAGATATCCTCCCCGCTTTTCCTGATCAGAACACCTGTCCGCTCATATCCCGGAAGCCGGCTGTTGCGTTCCTCCAGTTCCTTTTTGAGCTGCCCGGATTTCTCCCAAACGGGGGCCATCCGGCTTTCGTCGGTTTCCCTTGCCTCTCCTGCTATGTACTCCCGCACAAATTCCTCCCCTTTTCCGGAAAGTACCGTCAGATACATATTTCCTTCATGGGAAGCAAGCCTGATATCTGCGTATTTTTCAACGGCGGGACTCACTCCGTAAGTAGTACAGTGGCAGTGCTCCTGGGCTGTGAAGCAGTCAGTTCCTATCAGCAGGGTGTTTTCCCTCCTGTCCCGGTAGTATGGATCCACATATGGCTCCTCCAAATAGAAGGTATCGAGCATTTCCAGCCCCGCCAGGTCACAGGGAGGAATCCCCAGGATGATCCTGGAGGTTCCTTCCGGTTCCCTCACCACATTTTCCTTAACGGGAAGAAAAAATGTTTTGAGCGGACTTGCCGGCTTGGCCGTATTATAAATAATGTGGGAGATGTCCTGTTCCTGCTCAACCAGTTTGTAATCCTGATGGTTTTCCCTGATCACCGGTGCATATAGGTGGTATTTGCTGATCGCCCGGTTTAGGACCTTATCCCAGTTCTCATGAGAAATGAGATAATGCTTGGTCATGGTTATGTTATTATTTTCACAAAAAGTGCAATTAAAATTAAACAGGTACTTGCCTCATGTCAAGTTTTTTTGTACTTTTCGTTACAATAACAACAGAAAAAAATCTTACAAGTAATCAAAATAAATTCAGCAGTTATAGAAATATTGGGTGATTTAAAACAGGATGCATTTTCTTGGAAAAAATACAAAAAATGTTACAGAACATATTTATCCGGATGGGAATTTATTCTGATTAATATGTGAAAATAAGCACAATAAAATGCAGATACGGAACAATATCCGCCGTTTGCTTCAGTACCGCATGTGCCTGATCCGTTTCAGGGAGCTTGGTTTTGAAAGGGTCTATTCCTACAGTCTGGGACGGGAAGCCGGAGTAAGCCCCGAACAGATCCGGAAGGATTTTTCCCGGTTCGGTATCAAGGGAAACAAGCGGGGAGGTTACCTGATAAGTGAACTGCTCGATTCACTGAACTATATTTTCGGGAAAAATGAACTCCAGGATGTCATACTCATTGGAGTGGGAAATATCGGAATGGCTCTTGCACGGTACAACTGCGGCTTCTTTAAAAGAAGAAAATACATTGTGGCTGGTTTCGACATCGATCCTTCCAAAATCAGAAAGATCAATGAAATCCCTGTTTTGCCCATGGAGGTAATGCCACGTTTTGTGAAGGAGAACGGAATTACTGTGGGAATCATGGCAGTCCCGGCTGTTTCCGCACAGGAAGTCTGCAACAGCCTGGTGAATGCAGGCATTAAAGGAATTATGAATTTTGCCCCCATTGTGCTGAAAGCGCCCAAACACGTGGTAATTGAAAACATTAACCTGTGCAATGTGCTGGAAAGTGTGATCTACTGTGCCAACTATGCCCGGGATGATCTGGGCGTGCTGGAGTGCTGAGGACTTTTCCTAACGGATCATTTACTTTTCCGAAGGCAATATAAACATGGATAGATACGGAATGTCTATAGAATGAGTGTACGGAAAATAATAAACTACGTAGGTAACTACGTAGGAAACTACGTAGTTACCTACGTAGTTTCCGAATCAGGTAACAGGCGGATTTATGAATGAACGCAAACCGGTAACCCGGGAGATCAGAATTACCGGACTGGTGCAGGGGGTGGGATTTCGCCCCTTTGTATACAGAATGGCCCTGGAACACGGTGTTTGTGGGTATGTAAAGAATACCAATTCCTGTGTGTTGATCAGGGCCAGCGCTTTTCCCGATGAACTGGATATGTTTACGGAATCACTCCGTTTGCAGGCGCCGCCGGTAGCCGTGATCGAAAATATACAGTGGAAGGATATTCCGGGCGAAATCTTCCGTGATTTCAGGATTGCTTCCAGCGACGACCTTTCCGAAGAAGTAACCCGGGTGAGTCCCGATATCGCCGTGTGCGACAAGTGCCTGGCGGATATGAAAAGCCAGCCCGCACGCATCGCTTACCCTTTCCTGAACTGCACGCATTGCGGTCCCCGTTTCACCATTGTGAAAAGTTTGCCGTACGACCGCCCGCGAACCACCATGAACGTTTTTTCCATGTGTTCCTCCTGCCGGAAGGAATACGAGGACATAACCGACAGGCGTTTCCATGCGCAGCCCGTGGCCTGTTGGGATTGCGGACCCGTTTGTTCACTGATTGTTCCAGGAAAGACCTTGACCGCTATTCAGGAAATACTGGAAACAGCCTGCCGGATCATCGACGGGGGAGGGGTCCTGGCCGTCAAAGGCATGGGAGGATTCCATCTGGCCTGTAATGCGCTGGATCAGCAGTCCGTTTTGCGGCTGCGAAACATGAAAATGCGGGAGGCCAAGCCTTTTGCCGTTATGTTCCGCGATCTGCCAGCCCTCAGAGAATACCTGGAAGTGACCCCGGAAGAGGAGGAAGCCCTGACTTCCTGGAGACGCCCGATCGTGATCATGAAAACCCGGAAAGAACTGGCCGGACCTGTGAGTAACGGATTTCACACCACAGGAGCCATGTTGCCCTATATGCCGCTTCATTACCTCCTATTCGAAAAACTGAAAACACCGGTGATTGTGCTTACCAGTGGAAATCTTTCCGACGAACCCATTCTTACCGTTAATGAGGATGCCCGACGCATCATGGGGCCCCTGACCGATGGTGTGCTGGATTACAACCGCGAGATACACAACCGGACGGATGATTCGGTGGTGATGGCAGTGCGTGGAAAGACCCGGATTATCAGGCGTTCCCGGGGTTATGTACCCAATCCCATTGTGACGAGGTGGAATACCGAGGGAATTTTTGCCGCCGGGGCCGAACTGGTCAATTGCTTTGCCGTGGGAAAAGGCCGGTCGGCCATCATGAGCCAGTACATCGGTGACCTGAAAAATGCGCCAACCTACGATTTCTACCGTGAAAGCGTGGAGCGTTTCTGCAGCCTGTTCCGGATGAAACCTGCTCTGGCAGTATGCGATATGCACCCCGATTATCTTTCCACCGGTTATGCACAGGAACTGGGAGTGCCCGTGACGGACGTGCAACACCACCATGCCCACATGGCTTCGGTCATGGCCGAACACGGCCTTGCCGGGCCCTGCCTGGGAATCTGCTTTGATGGTACGGGGTACGGAACCGACGGGCAAATATGGGGCGGTGAGTTTCTGTTGGGAGACCTTACCGGGTTTGAAAGGAAGGCACGTTTCAGGTATGTTCCCGTACCGGGTGGAGATGCCGCAACCCGTGAACCCTGGCGTATGGCCCTTTCATACCTTCTGGATACCTTTGGGGAGGAGGTACGGGAACTTCCCCTATCCTGGATCGGGGAGATTCCTTCGCAACGCCTTGATCTGATTATTCATGCCTGGCAGGGACGGGTGAATGCTCCTATGTCGTGCAGTGCGGGAAGATTGTTCGATGCCGTATCGGCCCTGCTGGGGATCTGTTTGTACAGCGGGTTTCATGCCGAAGCACCCATGCGGCTGGAAAATGCGGCAGGAAAAGCCGAAGGCCCGACATATCCCTGGCAGGATGGGGAGGAAATCGATTTCAGGGATATGGTCCGGGAAATGGTCAGCGACCTGGCCGAAGGGGTTACGGTTGGCCGGATCGCTTCCCGGTTTCATTATACCCTGATCCGGATGTCGGTTGATGTAACGGAAAAGATCCTTGCCGGTACGGGTCCCCTGCCCGTTTTACTTTCGGGAGGCAGCTTCCAGAACCGGCTACTGCTGGAAGGGGTGGAAACGGAGCTGGAGAGGAAAAAGATCAAAGTGTACAGCAACCTGCGGGTTCCGGTAAACGACGGAGGTATTGCCCTGGGCCAGATGGTGATAGCTGCAGCCAGGAAGGAAGCCGGGATGTTATAAAGATGGCAGGCGGAAGTTTTTCCTGTGCCCTAACATATCCTGGGCAACTGTTCCCCTGAGATCATGTCCACAATCCGGGTGCTTCCGATAACGGTTTCCATTTCCACCAGCTTGTCGCGACTATCGAGCACCTCACCTATACAGGCAGCCTCCTTTCCCAGCGGATCGGCCCGTATGATTTTCAGCACCTTCTGTTCATCACCGGGATCGACAATGAGCAGGAGTTTTCCCTCGTTGGCAATGTACAGGGGATCGAGGCCCAGGATTTCGCAGGCACCCTGTACGGCTCCGGCCACCGGAATGTCCTTTTCCCTGATTATGAACCGGTAACCGCATGAACGGCTGATCTCGTTCAGTGCACTGGCCACACCTCCCCGCGTGGGGTCGCGCATCACCCGGATACCGGCTCCCGAAGCCATGATCTTTTCCACCATATGGTTCAGGGGAGCGGTATCGCTTACGATTGGCGAATCGAATTCCAGGCCGGTGCGGGTGGACATGATGGCAATGCCGTGTTCTGCAATTTTTCCGCTGAGCAGGATTTTGTCGCCCGGACGGCATGATGCGGGCGATACCTCCGTTTCCTCTCCGATGATTCCTATGCCGGAAGTGTTGATAAAGATCCGGTCGGCTTTACCGCGGTCAACTACCTTGGTATCGCCGGTTACTACCTTTACCCCGGCCCGGTCGGCTGCTTCCCGTACCGAGCAGATGATTTTCCAGAGCACCTCCATTTCCAGTCCTTCTTCCAGGATCAGTCCCAGGGAAATATACATGGGGCGGGCTCCGCAGCAGGCCAGGTCGTTCACGGTGCCGTTTACGGCCAGTTCGCCGATATTCCCTCCCGGGAAAATAATCGGCTGGATGACGTAGGAATCGGTGGAAAAGGCTATTCGCCGGCCTTCGAGGCGGATCATGGCCCCGTCGTGCGACAGGTCAAGCCAGGGATTGCTCAGGCAGGGCCTGATCATTTTTTCAAACAGCCGTGCCGACAATTTTCCACCTCCTCCATGCGCCAGCAAAACCCTTTCATATTCGCTGATGGGAACAGGACATGACGGCATATTCCGGATATTTTTCTCTTTTTTTCTCAAGACCGGTTGTTTTGGTATTTACCGTATCTGAAGTAAGCGGCGCAGGTTCCTTCGGAGGATACCATGGGAGCACCCAGGGGGTGTTCGGGAGTGCAGGTCTTCCCGAATTCCGCACACTGGGCGGGAAGTATCTTCCCCTGCAGCACCTCGCCGGCCAGGCATTTTCCGGCGCCGTGTTTTTTCTTTACGCGGAACTCAAATGCTTTTTCTGCATCAAATTCGGCCCAGGCGGGTGACAGTTCCAGCCCGCTCATGGGAATGGTGCCCATTCCCCGCCATTCGCGATCGGTGACCTGGAATATTTCACGGATCAGCGCCTTGGCAGCCGGGTTTCCTTCTTTTTTTACGGCGCGCGCATAGGCATTGTGGACACGGTATTCCTTTTTCGCGAGCAAACGCACTGCATGCAGTATTCCCTGCAGAATATCAACCGGTTCAAAGCCGGTCACCACGATGGGAGTACGGTAGGTTGCCGCGATGGGGATATACTCTTCGTATCCCATTACGGTGCAAACATGGCCGGCTGCCAGGAATGCGTGGATCCGCCCTCCGCCTTCGTTGAGCAGGGTGCGTATGGCCGGCGGGACCAGTACGTGGGAACTGAGCAGGAAGAAATTCTTCAATCCCCTGTTCCGGGCTTCTATTACGGCCAGGGCGTTGGCGGGAGCGGTGGTTTCAAAGCCCACCCCGAAGAAAACCACCTGTCGGGTAGGATTGTCTCCCGCAATCTTCAGGACATCCAGGGGGGAATACACCATACGCACATCGCCACCGGCGGCTTTTGCCGACAGCAGGTCGGTTTCCGATCCGGGAACCCGCAGCATATCACCGAAAGAGGCAAGAATGACCCCGTGCCTGCCGGCCAGGTCAATGGCCCGGTCTATTTTTTCAGTTGGGGTAACGCATACCGGGCATCCCGGACCGTGTATCAAGGTAATTTCCGGGGGAAGCAGGTCTTCCAGCCTGAATTTGAGGATGGAATGGGTTTGCCCTCCGCAGATTTCCATGATGGTCCATGGATGCCGGGTCTCCCTTTGTATTTTGCCTGCCAGTTCCTTCACCAGCCGGGCATCGCGGTATTCGTCAATGTATTTCAATGGCAGTGTGTTATGATGGGTCACCGGCCAGGTTGTCCATTTCCCGGAAGAGATTCAGGGTTTCCAGCGCTTCCTTTTCGTCGATCAGGCTCAGGGCAGTACCTACATGAGCCAGAATGAAGTTACCTTCTTTTGCCTCGGGCACCCATTGGATGCAGATGTCTTTTTTTACCCCGGCAAAATCCACTTTTGCCATGACCAGGTCAGGATTGCTTCTGTCAATGCTGATGATTTTTCCGGGAATGGCCAGGCACATAATCCGCTCTTTTTTCGGTTTGAAATACTGCCTCAAAATACAAAAAAATTCACGGTTGGAGCAAACATGTTTTTTCTCTTCCCTCTGTCACCAAATTATCAGTTCTTTATCCGAACCAAAAAAAATTGAAAAATGCCGGATGTCATTGATTTTTTTTACATTTGATCAGAAGGAACCCGGATAAATGTATGCATGAACTGTCCATTGCTTTGAGGGTGATTGAGATAGCGCGGGAGGAAGCCGCCAGATCGGGCGCGGAAAAAATTACCGGTGTGGAGCTTGAAGTAGGAGAGCTTTCGGGTGTGATGATCGATGCACTGGAATTTGCTTTTTCTTCAGTAAGGGAAGAAAAGGGACTGGAAAATCTGCGGGTGGATATGCATATCATTCCGGCCAGGGCACGCTGCAGGGAGTGCGGAAAATATTATAAGGTGAAGCAGTTCTATGAAACCTGCCCCGTGTGCGGGGGAATGAACCCTGAACTGGTGAAGGGACGTGAGCTGAAGGTAAAATCGGTTACTGTGGAGCAGCCAGATACGGAAAAGAGTTCTCTGTAAGGGGAATGAAGAGTTTATCAGAGCTAACAGGTTATTTACATAAAACCAAAAAAAATAACTATGTGTGATACCTGCGGATGCGGTGAACCCGGAAACGGGTTTCTGATCACCCGGATGAACCGGGACGGAAGCCATGAACATTTGCCCGGAGAGGGGCAGGGGGAAGGCCATACCCATACCCATGACCATACCCACGGCCATGTTCATTCCCATGAGGCTGGACATGAGCATGACCACGAGCATGAACATCATCACCATCACCATCACGGGGAAACTTCCCACGGGCATGTTCATAACACTGAAAAGAAAATTGAGCTGGAAGTGGATGTTCTCTCGAAGAACAATCTGCTGGCCGAAAGAAACCGGGGGTATTTTGAAGGAAAGGGCATTCTGGCCCTGAACTGGGTGAGTTCGCCGGGATCGGGGAAAACGAGCATTCTGGAAAGGCTGGTGGAAGCCCTGGGAAAAGAAATGAACTTTTACCTGATAGAGGGAGACCAGCAATCGCTTCTCGATGCCGAGCGGATCAGCAAAACAGGGGTTCCTGTGGTACAGGTGAATACGGGCAGCGGATGCCATCTGGATGCAGCCATGGTGCAACAGGCGGTCAGGTCGCTCAACCCTTCGGGCCACGGGATCCTGATGATTGAGAACGTGGGAAACCTGGTATGTCCGGCCCTTTTCGATCTGGGTGAGCATTTCCGGGTTCTGGTGGCCAGTGTGACCGAGGGGGATGATAAGCCATTGAAATATCCTGATATGTTCCAGACCTCGCAGGTGTGTTTGATCAATAAAACCGATCTGTTGCCTTACCTGGATACCGATGTGAAGGTATTGAAGGAAAATGCCCTGCGGGTAAATCCCTCCCTGGAAATATTTGAGATGTCGGCCCGCACGGGCGAAGGGATGGAATTGTTTTATGGGTGGTTACGCGGGAAGATGAAAAAATAAATTTTTACGAATTGTTTTGTGGAAATGCATTTTTATGTAATTTTGCAGGGCCTTTTGAAAGCAGGGATTGCTTGTGGAAGGCAGTAATAACAAAAGTAACAGGGTGGCGTAGTTCAGTTGGTTAGAATGCCGGCCTGTCACGCCGGAGGTCGCGAGTTCGAGTCTCGTCGTCACCGCATCCCTCAAAAATCCCCGCGGTTTTCCGCGGGGATTTTTTGTTGGGGGGCAGCGGATCATGCTTGCATGAATCTGCTGCCCCCCAACAAAAAACAGGTTGCGCAGCAACCGGTTTTTGAGGGATGCGGGATGGCTCAAAAAGAGTCCGCCGACCGAAGGGAGGCAATCTCGTCGTCAAGCAGGAAGGGCTGAGATATCAGGGAGTATGCTTGCATGAATCTGCTGCCCCCCAACAAAAAACAGGTTGCGCAGCAACCGGTTTTTGAGGGATGCGGGATGGCTCAAAAAGAGTCCGCAGACCGAAGGGATGCAATCTCGTCGTCAAGCAGGAAGGGCTGAGATATCAGGGAGTATGCTTGCATGAATCTGCTGC
>DSCJ01000091.1 GCA_011049175.1 Bacteroidota bacterium
AACGGTCTTCCTGATCTTTTCCCTCCTGGCCATTTTTATTGCCTGTATCGGATTGCTGGGGCTGGCTTCCTTTTCGGCAGAAAGGAGAACCAAGGAAATCGGAGTGCGAAAAGTGATGGGAGCTACAGGAATGCAGATCGTCCTGCTGCTCACGAAAGATTTTTCCCGCTGGGTGATTTATGCAAATTTTCTCGCGTGGCCATTTGCATACCTGTTTGCCAATCAGTGGCTGCAAAATTTTGCCTACCGCGTACCGGTACAACCAATGCACTTCGTGCTGGCAGCTCTGTTGTCGGTTCTGATTGCCCTGGGAACCATATGGTTCCGCGCTCTCCGCTCGGCGGTGCAGAACCCGGTAGATTCGCTGAGGTATGAATAAACCACCTGAATGCAACAGCATGAGTGCAGCTCTGCGGTGTAACCGCATCCGGTGGTTCGATGAGAATGCTCAGTGGTAAGTAAGGAATGTGACAGGCAGGGCCTACTCGTCGTCTTCGTCGTCAATCTTCACATGACCCCAGTTTTCCCCGCGGCGGATCCTGTTCAGTTGTGTATGGGTAATGCCGAACTCCCGGGCAATTTTATAAAGGGGATTTTTACCTCGTTTGATCTTTTTCTTCAAACGGATCACCTGGCTTTCGGTAAGCTTGGCATTGGTAATTTTCCCTTTTCGTTTGGTAATCCAGTTCGGATTGATCCGCATATGCGCCACCATCGTTTCCCGGGTAACCCACTTCAGGTTGTCAATGCGGTTGTTGTCCTTCCGGAAATCAAGATGGATGACATATTTCTGAAGGGCATGCTCCTTTTTCAGGAACATTTTGGCCACCAGCCGGTGGATCAGAATGGTTTTCCGGTTATTCTTTCCCCAGAAAGTATACACCGGGTAACCTTTTACCTGCGGTGGGTTGATCATTTTCCACTCGCCTTTTTTGGGATCCCAGCGCCGGATCCTTCCGTAACTGGACAATTCGTACTTTTTCTCCCCAAAATCGACATCTTCAAATACCACAGGTTTCCATATTTCTTCCGAGTATTCCATACCTCAAAGAAGTTTTAGCAGCTTAATAATTTCGTTTTATTAACAAATATACGTAATAAATAAAGCAAGTTGTACTTATAATCATTCTAAATAACAGGCTTTTTTTGCAATTTTTTTTAAATAAAAGAATAATTCAGGGAATTTACTGCATACGATTGCATGAAAGTATGAAAATATACAAAATTTTTATGATTTACACTTGATTGAAGTTGATATCTTTTCCCCCCTTCACATTATAAGGAACCTTCAAAAGCCGCTGTCTTGACTTCAGGAATTATCTGTTCGTGCAGCAACCAAAGGCCGGATTGTCTTCCGCACCGGTTACTCATGAACCGAGGCATTCACGCATCATCCGCATTTTCACATGGTTCTTGTCGCCGATCATCTCATAAAACTCTTCCAGGTATCCGGCAACATCCTCCCGTTCCCTTTCTTCCAGCAGTTCGAAAGAAGAGATCATCTGCATAAAAACCGGTTTTTTTTCAAGAAATAAATCAAAAAAGCGAAGAAACTCCTGTTCCTGCAAACATACTCCCATATATTTTCTCTCCCTCACCGTTGCAATGCCCACGTCCTTATGCGGAACGGCATAGTGTGCATTCACCAGACCGCAATAATCAAAATCATAGGGTATGGGTAGGGGTCGGCTAATTTGCTCATCCTCAGGACCAAGGATTTCCACATTGTGCTGTTTAATGATACTCCAGTCGGTATTGCCAATCATATACTGGAACAGGGCAAGGATCTGGCAATTTTCATAATCGGTCTTCACCATGGATATTTCCTTCTTTTCCAGAAAACGTCCATGCAGCCTTTTCTCAATCTGTTTCTCCGATTCGATCAGAAAGGCATACCGGATGACTGGCTTCATCCTTCCCCGGCTGTCGGCATATTCCACCTGCAGCAGGCGGGTTCTGAAGCTGTTATCGGTCAGCAGGTTGTACAGGCGGTAGGCCAGGTATTCTTTCAAAAGATATTGTTCGAAGTTACCGGCTGCCCGGCAGTGCGTGACCATTTTCATGGCAGGTACCGGCGGGGATAAGGTATCATTCTTTCCTGAAAAGCTGATACGGACAGGCGGGAAATCGCAATAGCTTTTTCTGAAATTGCCACGGGTACGGATCCTGACCTCCTTTTTCACCGTTTCCCCGTTTGTTCCCGTAAAGGAAAGAACAGCAGGCTGGTATTTTTCCCGCGAGCGGGTGCGCAAAAACCGATGCCGGTCGAATTCCAGCCTGATCCGGAATACTTCATTCAGGTTCCCCGGATCATAATCACGAAAGCTGAAATAGTCGGTGAGTTCAGTTAAGGGTTCGGCACAAAGGGTACAGGGTAGTATCTCTCCACGGGTAACAGGGAATATCGTTCCCAGCAGTACTACAATCAGGCAGCCTTTCAGATGGAGCATATTCACGTGGCAATTTCTCCCACACCCTGCAACACAAATTTGGGTTTATAAGGAAAATCATCGATCATTTTCCGGTTGGTAATGCCGCTGAGAACAAGAGCCGTATCAATCTCCGATTCGATCCCCGCCACAATGTCCGTATCCATACGGTCGCCGATGATCAATGCATCCTCCCTGCGTACTCCGAGTTTCTTCAGGGCGCTCCGCATCATCAGCGGGTTGGGTTTCCCCACGTAGTAGGCTTTTTTTTCGGTAGCTACCTCAATGGGAGCGATCAGCGCTTTGGTTGCCGGAACAATACCGCTCTCACTGGGACCGGTGGTATCGGGATTGGTCCCGATCAGCCGGGCGCCGTTCAGCACCAGGTTAACGGCTTTTTCGATCTTTTCGTAGCTGTAGGTCCGGGTTTCTCCCACCACCACATAGTCAGGGTCCACGCTATTGATGGTATAACCCACGTTATACAGGGCATTGATCAGTCCGGCTTCTCCAATAATGTAAGCGCTGCCGCGGGGGCGCTGGGAGGCCAGGAACATGGCGGTAGCCAGGGCGGAAGTATAAAACACCGAACGGTCCACTTCAATGCCCATGCGGGCCATTTTTTCCTGGAGTTCGCGGGGAGTGCGTTCGCTGGAATTGGTGAGAAAAAGAAAGGATTTCTTTTCCTTTTTCAGCCAGTGAACAAATTCCTTTACTCCGGGCAGCAGGATATCTCCGTGATACAGCACCCCGTCCATATCGGAAATGTATCCCTTCTTTGATTGCAGATACGGTAAATGTTCTTTTCTCATAGGTGAAATTATTGAGACAAAAATATAAATTAATCCATAGAATCCCTGTTCTCCTGTTACTTAATCCGGTTATTTTAACAAAATCCGTTGCACAGAATCCGTTCCCCTTGAATCATCACTCCGGGATCATCCCCGGGTTCTTCATGATGCTCTTGCCCTGCAAGCATCCCCCTTTGGATTTTTGTCAAAAAGAATTAGATTTAAGGCCGGCATACAAGGTCTGTGACAGAAAATACCAGATATTACAAAAATCATGACCATGGAGCATACCCCGATCAACCGCCGCCGTTTTGTACGATACTCGGTTGCCGGAGGGGCCGGATTTCTCCTGGCTCCCTACCTCTCATTTGCCGGCCATCCGCCCGATAAAAAGGTCAACCTGGGACTGATCGGCGTGGGCCTGCGCGGCAGGAACCACCTGAACAACCTGCTGAACCGGGAGGATGTCGTTATCCCCGCTATTTGCGATATCGACTCTGTGGCTCTGGCCAGGTCACAGGAAATGATCCGGGCTGCCGGCAGGGAAAAAGCCGCAGAATACACCGGAAGCGAATTTGCTTTTGAAAAAATGCTGGAAAGGGATGATCTGGAAGGTGTGATCATCTCCACTCCCTGGCTGTGGCACACCCGGATGGCCGTTGCCGCCATGAAAGCAGGCAAGTATGCAGGGGTAGAGGTATCGGCAGCCAATACCCTGGAAGAATGCTGGGACCTGGTGAATACCTGGGAAGAAACGGAAATCCCCGTCATGATACTGGAAAATGTATGTTACCGGCGCGATGTGATGGCCGTACTCAATATGGTTCGGCAGGATGTCTTCGGAGAGATTGTCCACTGCCGATGCGGTTACCGGCACGACCTGCGGGAAGTGAAATTCAACCCCGGGGTGGAATTCGGCGAAAGGGGAATAGCCGAGGCCCGGTGGCGTACACGGCATTCCATTTTCCGGAACGGCGATCTCTACCCCACTCACGGGGTGGGTCCCATAGCTACTATGCTCAACATCAACAGAGGAAACCGTTTTGTTTCGCTGGTTTCAACTGCCTCCAAGGCCAGGGGGCTGCATAATTATATTGTGAATCACCCCGAAGGCGGTCAGGATCACCCGAATGCCTCGATACGATGGAAACTGGGGGATGTGGTCACCAGCCTCATCACCACCGCTATGGGGGAAACCATTCTGGTAACCCACGATACCAATCTCCCCCGTCCCTACTCGCTGAATTTCAGCATACAGGGAACCACAGGGGTAGCAGATTTCGATTACCATACCCGCAGAATATACATTGAAGGGGCCAGCCAACCGCATGCCTGGGATGATATGAACCCCGAATGGCTGGAAAAATACGATCATCCCCTGTGGAAAAAATACGGGGAATACGCTTCCGGAAGCGGCCACGGGGGCATGGATTTCTTTGTTGATCATGCTTTCGTTGAATCGGTAAAAAGAAAGGTGAATCCACCGCTGGATGCTTACGATTGCGCCGCCTGGAGCGCCATCACACCCCTGTCGGAGGTCAGCATTGCCAATAACGGAGAGCCTCAGGATTTTCCCGATTTTACCAGAGGGAACTGGATCAGAAGAAAACCTGTTTTTGCCCTCGGCGATGAGTTTTAAATCCCGTAACCCACGTCTGTACCACCGGAAAATTTGTTAACACTTACACAACCCGACATGCAACTAAACACACTCGACTGGACCATTGTTGGCATATTTTTCCTCATTGTGCTGAGTATCGGCTGGATTGCCTCGCGTACCGCCGGGAAAGACACCACCCAGTTTTTCCTCGGCGGAAGGGGAATGCCCTGGTGGCTGCTGGGGATATCCATGGTAGCCTGCACCTTCTCGGCCGACACCCCCAACCTGGTCACGGGCATGGTGCGTGAAAATGGGGTGGCCAAGAACTGGGCCTGGTGGGCCTTTCTGATCACCGGCATGGTTACCGTGTTTATTTATGCCAAGCTGTGGCGCAGGTCGAATGTCATGACCGACCTGGAATACTATGAAAAACGTTACAGCGGGAAGGCCGCTGCTTTTCTGCGCGGTTTCAGGGCGGTGTATCTGGGGGTTTTCTTCAATTCACTGATCATGGCAACCGTCACCCTGGCTGCCATTAAGATAGGAGCGGTAATGCTGGGGCTGAAGCCCTGGATCACTGTGGCGGGCGCTTCCACCATCGTGGTGCTCTATGCAGCCCTGGGCGGACTGAAAGGGGTGATCTGGGCCGATTTCTTCCAATACAGCATAGCCATGTTCGGGGCTGTTCTGGCCGCGGTGGTGGCCGTGAAACAGCCAGAAGTGGGAGGTTTGTCTGAGTTGCTCCAACACCCGTCCCTCAGCGGAAAAATGTCCTTTCTGCCCGATTTTTCCGAACCGGCCGTTCTGATCCCCCTGCTGATCATTCCCATTGCAGTCCAGTGGTGGGCCGTGTGGTATCCCGGCGCCGAGCCGGGCGGTGGCGGATACATCGCCCAGCGCATGCTGGCTGCAAAAAATGAAAAAAACGCCATCGGGGCCACCCTGCTGTTTAACTTTGCCCACTATGCCCTGCGGCCCTGGCCCTGGATCGTCGTAGCGCTGGCTTCAGTGATCATCTACCCCGACCTGGCTTCCATCAAAGCCGATTTCCCGGCCATTACCGATAATTTTCTGAAAGACGACGTGGCATACCCCGTAATGCTCTCCCGGCTCGGGCCCGGATGGCTGGGACTGGTTGTGGCCTCGCTCATAGCCGCCTACATGTCCACCATCGGCACTCACCTCAACTGGGGCTCGTCCTATGTGGTCAACGATTTTTACCGCCGTTTTGTGCGGCCCATGGCTACCGAAAAAGAACTGGTACTGATAGGACGCATATCCACCTTATCCCTGATGCTGATTGCCGGTATCATCGCACTGTTCTTCCTGCAGGATGCCACGCAGGCATTCAACGTGCTGTTGCTGACCGGCGCAGGGTCGGGACTGATCTACCTGCTCAGGTGGTTCTGGTGGAGGATCAATGCCTGGACAGAGATTGCCGCCATGTTCTTCGCCACAACAGCCGCCATCGTACTGATCTTTTTTGTGGATAACCTCTGGCTGGCCGATACCTTCAGCGGGATCTACCCCCTGCCCGAAAATTACGCCGGAATGGGAGAAAAAGCCCTTTCCGGAACGGTTTTTCCCATCAAGCTTGTTCTGGCAGTCGTATGGACAACCATCGGATGGGTGATAACCATGTACCTTACCCGTCCCGAAACCACCGATACACTGAGGCAGTTCTATCTGCTTACACGCCCGGGGGGGCCGGGATGGAAAAAAATGGTGGAACAGGCCAGAAAAGACGGATTTCCCGTTGATGAGACCGACCGGGGGAAACCCTGGGAAATGCCTATTCAGATCCTGTGCGTATTCATCGGGTGCGTGGTGATCTATTCCAGTCTTTTCTCCATTGGAAGTTTTGTATATCTGAAACCCCTGCAGGGCATCCTGCTTGCCATGGTTTCCGCGGCAGGCACGGTGTTTCTGTTCAAATCGTTCTCCAAACTGCGGGCCACCTGAACCTGACACGAATCACCAGATATGGAAAAACAGGAGTTCCCACATGACATACTCAAAAAATTCAGGCTTCCCGGACCGGCCACCCTGCCAACTCCTTACGGAAGCGGGCTGGTAAACCGCAGCTATGTTTTTTCCTGCCACACCTCCGGCCGCGACGAACGTTTTCTCCTTCAGGAAATCAATACCCATGTTTTCAGGGAACCCGAAAAGGTTATGGAAAATATCCTGACGATCTCCCGGCATATCAGGAACCGGCATAACCGGAAGGATTCCGGAGAGATTAACGGGCATCTGATACCGGAACTCATACAGGCAACCGACAAAAATTATTACATCCGGGATAATAATAACCGCTACTGGAGAATCTACCGGTTCGTTGAAAACAGCCTGGTGCTGAATGAGATAACCCATCCCGGCCAGGCATACGAGGCAGCCCGGATGTTTGGAAAATTCTTCAGAGAACTGGCCGACCTCAATCCCCGATCCATGCACCTGACTATCCCCGGCTTTCACGACCTTTCTTTGCGTTTCGCCCGGCTGGAGGAGGCTTTGAAACGGGATCCTTCCGGAAGAAAAACAACTTGCGGGGAAGAAACGGAAAAAGCCATGGCTTGCCGGCACCTGGAAAAAGAGTCGTTCACGCTGGTTCATGAAAAAAAGCTTCCCATCCGCATCACCCATAACGATACGAAAATTAACAATGTGCTGCTGGATGAACATACCGGCAGAGGACTGTGTGTCATTGACCTGGATACCGTCATGCCCTCCTCCGTGCTTTCTGATTTCGGAGATATGATGCGCACCTTCGTTCCTTCCGCCGGTGAAGAGGAAACCGATACGGGAAAAATCATGTTCCGTTTGCCGGTATTTGAATCCATGGCCGGTGGCTTTCTTTCGGAATGCGGAAAATTGTTAACTTCAGCCGAGAAAGAATACCTGGTTTTCGGAGGGAAAATGATGACCCTGATGCAGGCCGTCCGTTTCCTTACCGATTACCTGAACGGCGACATATACTACGCTACGGAAAGGCCCGGACACAACCTGCAAAGGGCCCGGAACCAGCTGAGGGTGCTGGAGCTTTTCACGGAAAATGAACAGGTTATGCAACAACTAACCGCGTCTATGCTATAAAAAGAATCTCTAAACCGATACATGATGAAAACCAGCTTAATTTCTTTATTTCTCGCAATCCTGCTCACCGGTTTATCAGGACAGGAAGTCCCCCATTGGAAAAATCCCGCGGTTGTTGCCATTAACAAGGAAGCCCCGCGGGCCACAGCCATACCGTTTGCCGATATGAGCTCGGCTCTTGAACAGGCTCCTGAAGATTCACCATACTATCTTTCGCTGAACGGGAACTGGAAATTCAAATGGGTGGAAAAACCGGCCGACCGCCCGGAAGGGTTTTACCAGCCCGGATACGATGTAAGCCAGTGGGACGAAATACCGGTCCCGTCAAACTGGGAACTCCAGGGATACGGCATCCCCATTTATGTCAACAGCGCCTATGAGTTCAGCCGCCACCCCGAACCACCCGCCATTCCCCATGATTACAATCCCGTTGGTTCATACCGTACCACCTTTACCCTGCCCGACACGTGGGACGGAAGGCAGGTTTACATACACTTCGGAGCAGTAAAATCGGCCATGTATTTATGGATCAACGGGCAAAAAGTAGGATACAGCCAGGGAAGCAAGCTGCCGGCTGAATTCAATATCACCCCTTATCTGAAAGAAGGAGAAAACATCCTTGCCATGGAAGTGTACCGCTGGTCGGACGGATCCTACCTCGAATGCCAGGATTTCTGGAGAATCAGCGGTATTGAACGGGATGTTTTTTTGTTCTCCACTCCCGAATACCATATTCGTGATTTCTTCGCCAACGGAGATCTGGATGCTCAATACCGCAACGGTATGCTGAAACTGGATGTGGAACTGGTGAACCATCATCCCAGATTAAGGGCAAGAAACCTTCAGGTGCAATATGTGCTGCTTGACGACAACCTGAATATTGTGGCAAAAGAAACCTTACCTGCCGGCCTGCATGGAAAGGAAACCAACCTGTTGCAGGCGGAAACGCATATAGAAAACATCAGGGCCTGGACGGCCGAAACACCCCATCTGTACACCCTAGTGATCAACCTGCTCGACAGGAAAGACCGCCCGGTGGAATCGGTAACCTGTAAAACCGGATTCAGGAAGGTGGAGATCCGGAACGGGCAGTTGCTGGTAAACGGAAAAGCTATCCTGATCAAGGGAGTAAACCGGCATGAGCACGATGAATTTACCGCCCATGTTGTCTCCCGGGAAATGATGCTGAAAGACATTCTGCTGTTCAAGCAAAACAACATCAATACGGTACGCACCAGCCACTATCCCAACGATCCAACCTGGTACAGGCTGTGCGACGAGTATGGCATCTACGTGATTGACGAAGCCAATATCGAATCGCACGGAATAGGATACCGGCCTGACCGGACCCTGGCCAACAAACCCGAATGGGAACTGTCGCATATGGAAAGGATCCAACGCATGGTGGAACGCGACAAGAACCATCCTTCGGTCATCATCTGGAGCATGGGCAATGAAGCCGGCAACGGCGTGAATTTCCAGGCCGGATATAACTGGATCAAAGAACGCGACCCCTCCCGCCCCATCCATTATGAAAGGGCCGGCATGGAATGGAATACGGATATTTACTGCCCCATGTACCCGCCCATTGAACGTATAGAACAATACGCACAGGAACATTCCGACCGCCCCCTGATCATGTGTGAATATGCGCATGCCATGGGGAACAGTACGGGAAATTTCCAGGAATACTGGGATGTGATTGAGAAATATCCCGTTTTGCAGGGAGGGTCCATCTGGGACTGGGTAGACCAGGGCCTGGCAAAGTATACCGACGATGGAAGAAAGTACTGGGCCTACGGGGGCGACTGGGGGCCGGAAGACGTGCCCAGCGACAACAATTTCTGTATCAACGGACTGGTATCACCCGACCGGAGTATTCATCCGGGATTGATCGAAGTAAAGAAAGTATACCAGTATATCGGATTCGGACCGTTCAATGAAGAAACAAACACCCTTCGGATCAAGAACAAATACGATTTCATTGACCTGAAAAATTTCAATATCCGGTACGAACTCACAGAAAACGGAATCGTGCTGGCTGGCGGCACAATCAGGGCACCGGAACTTAAACCGGGTGAATCGGCTGTAGTAACCCTCGACCTTCCCGAACCCACCATTCGTCCGGGAGCTGAGTATTTCCTGAACCTGTATGCGCTTACCCGAGATTCCATACCTCTGGTACCGGCCGGCTACGAACTGGCGCGGGAACAGATTGCCCTGGACCGGTATGCTGAGCCTGTGGCTGCAAAGAAGGGCACCTATCCCCCGCTTCGCGCCGGTGGCAATGAACAGGTACTGCTGATCAGCGGCGAACGTTTTGCCGTGGGGTTCGACCGCATCAGCGGGAAAATGGCTGGATATACCTACCGGGGAAACATCCTTTTCAGGAAAGGGCCCGAACCCAACTTCTGGCGTCCGCCCACCGACAATGATTTCGGAAACAACATGCCCCGGGAAATGGGCATCTGGAAAGAAGCCGGAAAGAAGGCACGTCTGGAAAATTTCGAATATACCGAACTCGACGAAGGACACAGCAGGGTGGATGTATTGTATGCCCTTGACGAAGTGGGATCGGTATGGAAAACCCGTTATGATGTATATTCATCGGGTGAAATTGCCGTAACCAGCCATTTCCTGCCGGGACGCGACGATCTGCCCGAATTGCCCAGGCTGGGAATGATCATGGAACTGCCGGAAGGATTCGAAAATTTGGAATATTTCGGACGGGGACCCCATGAAAATTACTGGGACCGGAAGACCAGCGCTTTTGTGGGAAGATACCGCAGCACGGTATCCGACCAGTATTTTCCCTACATCAGCCCCCAGGAGAACGGAAACCGGACCGATGTACGATGGATTGCCCTTTTCCGTGAAAGCGGCGACGGAGTGATGTTCATAGGGGAACCGGTGATGAGCCTGTCGGCTTTGCATTACACTATTGAGGATCTGACGCAGGAAAGACGGGGCAGCATGCATACCGTTGACCTAGAGGAGAAACCCTTCACCACCCTAAACATTGACCTGCAGCAGCGGGGTGTGGGCGGGAACAACTCGTGGGGGGCCAGACCCCTGGATAAATACCGACTGATGCCGGAGGAATATTCCTTCAGCTTCCGTATCCGGCCGTTTACAAAGGAAGAAGGTGGGTTTAAAACACCTGGTAATAAAGAAGATGAATAAACCGGCTAACAGAAATTATTGCTGCCTTCTGCTTATAATCCATCTTCTGAAAAACGGATCATCCATTTGATAGGAGGCATTTTCCTTGATGAGGATGCCCCTGCTGGTCAGACGTTGTAAACTGCTGAACACAGTACTGGGTGCCCCTGCTCCGAATTGTCCCCTGAATTCTTCAGATAAAGGGGAAAGGGTACTGAGTGCCATTCCTGTGAGCACAAGCCTATCTGTACGATTGAAGGTATGCCACAACCGTTCATAATCGTTGTCATGGTTCCGGATGATCCCATCGGCAGCCGTTTCAACCATACCGGATTGAAAACCTGTCGTCTTAAGCAGCTCCCACACATTGAATGCAAGTTGCTGTGTATAATACGGATGGGAACCGGTTATTTTCAGTACATCTCTGGAAAGTTTTTCAGCTTTATCGGTCATGGGTCCGAACCGCTCCAACAAAAAATCCCTGAATTTTACCTCCGGAATTTTGCCAAGCAGGTATAATGACCCAAAACGGTAAAAGGCAGAATTTTTCTTTTCAAATATCTCTCTCAGCATCGATTCACTGCTTCCCATAAAAATATAATTGATATTCTTATGGTTCTGCATAATGGAACGCAGTATCCTGTCGAGCCCGGGATTGATCCGGAATATCTCCTGGAATTCATCCAGCACGACTTTTATCCGGTCTTTTTCGGTCCCCAGTTTCTCGATAAGTTGCAATACATCTTCCAGCGGAGTCAGGTCTTTTGATCCCGGTTTGAATGATATCTCGGTTTCACCGGTCACCGGATGGATCATAACGGAAGGAATGATCCTGAATGACCTGATCTTTCCTCTTAATTTCTGGAAAGGGAAAATCCGGTATATCCTTTTCAGAAGCTGGGAAGCAAAATCTTCTTCCGATACCACCAGCTGGAGATCCAGGTAAATATACCGGGAACCAGTCTCACCAAGGATTTTTTTGATCAGGCTTGTTTTTCCAAATCTTCGCGGACTAATAATGATCAGATGGTTCGCCCCCCTGAGATATGAGCCAATCTGCTTTATTTCTTTTTCCCGGTCGGTAAAGTAAATACCGTCAACCACCGTTCCAAACCGGAATGGATTTGCCAGGGCATTCATACGATTCTTTTCGTTTCGAATATTTTCGCATACAAATATACCATAAAATAAGGAAAAGAAAAAACACCATTGTAATAGGGTCATGTTCTATTCGAACCATGCTCTCCCCTGCATAATTCAGTTTTTTTCACGACCTTTGCGGAACATTTCCGCCGGCAGATTGTTGGAGAAAAAAAGTACAGGAGAAAGGAGGAATGAATTCACTTCATAATACACTTGTCAGCAGAATACAGGCAAAGGTAATCGGGGTTACCCACCTGACACAGAATGCCTTTATTCTGCGCATGGAAAGAAACGGAATGGAATTCCGGGCCGGCCAGTATGTCACTATCGGTTTTCCCGGGCAGGTCACACGCCGGGAGTATTCCATCTACAGCGGTGAACAGGATGATTTTCTTGAAATACTGGCCCTGGGGGTTCCGGAAGGTTCGTTCAGCCGGCAGTTGCAGCAGATAAAACCCGGAGCTTCTCTGATGGTGGAAGGACCTTTCGGTTATTTCACTTTGTCAGAAAATGACCCCGCAAAAGAAACATTCGTGTTCATTGCTACGGGCACGGGAATTTCTCCTTTCCACAGTTTTGTCCGCACCTGCCCCGGGCTGGATTACCGGCTGCTGCATGGAATTCCCACCATAAACGATGCTTACATGGCTCAAGATTATGATGCGGAAAGGTACACCGCATGCACCTCACGCGACCGCAGCGGAAAATTTTACGGCCGGGTAACAGATTATCTCAAGCAACACGACCCGGTACCGCAGGCAGGTTATTATTTTTGCGGAAACAGCCGGATGATCCATGACGCCATGGATATACTGACTGAAAAGGGGATAGACCCTGCACAATTTCAAGCCGAGGTATATTATTAAATATGTCTGTGAAATACCATATCATCACCCTGGGTTGTCAGATGAACCTGTCTGATACCGAACGGGTACGTTCTGTGCTCGACCACATGGGATATGTATGGACCGAAAGGGAAGAAGAAGCCGGGTTGCTGGGTATTCTGGCCTGCTCGGTGCGGCAGAAAGCCATTGACAAGGTGTATACCCGAATACATAAATGGAACAAATGGAAAAACAGGAAAAACCTTCTGACCTTTGTTTCGGGATGTATGTTACCGGCCGACAAGGAAAAATTCCTGAAGCTGTTCGACCTGGTATTTACCATGAACGAACTGCCGGAGCTGCCCGGCATGATCAAACAATACGGTATAGTCACCCCGGCCGGACTCCAAAGATCGGCTGCTGCCATTCAGGGTAAAACGGAGCCTGGTCAGGTACCAACCCTGGTCGATCTGCTGAAACACGATCCCCCCACCGAGGAAGAGATCAACGCCATTCAACAGGAAAGGGGAGTGATGGACCGTTTCTGGGACATTGCCCCGAGCTATACTTCTTCCATAGAAGCATTTGTCCCCATTCAGAACGGATGTGACAAATTCTGTACTTTCTGTGCCGTACCATACACCCGGGGCAGGGAAGTATCCCGTCCATCAGGGAAAATACTGGCTGAGGTTAAATATTTGATTGATCACGGGTATCGCAGCATTACCCTGCTGGGGCAAAACGTCAATTCTTACGGTCTGGACCGGAAAGGGAAAGAAATGGATTTTGCCCGTCTCCTGGAAGCCATCGGAAATATGGGAAAGGAATCGGGCCGGGAGTTCTGGGTATATTTCACTTCACCTCATCCGCGCGACATGGGAGAAGAGGTAATCCGCACCATCGCCGCTTACCCTCACCTGGCCAATCAGATACACCTTCCCCTGCAATCGGGCAGCGACCAGGTGCTGGTCAGGATGAACAGGAAACATACGGTGCAACGGTACCGGCACATTGTGGAACAGGTAAGAAAGCATCTTCCGGTAGCCACCCTGTTTACCGATATCATTGTGGGATTCACGGGCGAAACACGCGAACAGTTCGAAGAAACACGAAAAGCCTGTGCGGAGTTCAAATACAACATGGCCTATATTGCCATGTACAGCCCCCGTCCCGGCGCGGTTAGTTCGCGCTGGGATGACGATATCCCCGCAGAAGAAAAAAAAGAGCGCCTGCACATTCTGAATGAAGACGTAGCCCGGACCGCCCTGGAATGGAACAGGAACAACCTGGAGGGACAGCCGGTGAAAGTGCTGGTAGCAGGACGCGACCGGAAGGGGTTCCTCTCAGGATACACAGAGGGAAAGATCGTGGTGAGGTTGCTCGGGGGAAAAGAAAGCTGGATTGGCCGCTTTATGGATGTTGAGATCACATCGGTCACGCCATTTTCGGTGGCAGGTAAAGCGGTAAATGTCAGGCAAAGGGTCCCGTCATGAACCGGAAAATTGCATTCAAAACCCTGGGCTGCAGGCTGAACAAGTATGAAACCGAAGCCCTTGCCTCGGAATTCATCCGGAAAGGTTATGAACTTGTTCCTTTCCATCAAAAAGCCGATGCTTATGTGATCAATACCTGCACGGTGACCAACCAGAGCGACCGCAAATCGAGGTATGAGATCAGCCGGGCAGCGCGCAGGAATCCATCCTCGGCGGTGATCGTCACCGGATGCATGGCCAACAGTGCAAAGGAACAGCTGGAAAAGCAGGGGAATATTACCTACGTAGTGGATAATGAACACAAACATGCGGTATTTTCCCTTCTTGAAGCACACTTCCGTGGGGAAACGGCCCGTCCTGACACATTCGAAAAAGACATTTTCGGGTTCGGAGTGGCCGGACAAACGTTCCATACCCGCAGCTTCGTCAAAATACAGGACGGCTGCGACAATTTCTGCACGTTCTGCATCATTCCCTTCGTTCGCGGCAGGGCGGCAAGCCGTCCCGCACAGGAAATCCTTCATAATGTACAACAGGTTGTTGGCCTTGGCTTTCGCGAAGTGGTTCTCACCGGCGTGAATATCGGCAGGTACCATTTCGAAGGCGTCCGGTTCGAACAACTCATTGAAAAAATCCTGGAACTTCCGGGAGATTTCCGCCTGCGGATATCCTCCATGGAACCCGAAGGATTCACCGACCACTTCTTCGGACTATTCTCCCATCCGAAACTTACCCCCCACCTGCATCTGTGCCTGCAATCGGGGTCGGACCCCGTATTGCTGCGCATGCGCAGAATGTACACCGTTGCGCAGTTTATGGAAATCATACATAAGATCCGCCGGCTTCATCCCGGCTTCAATTTCACCACCGATATCATGGTAGGCTTTCCCGGGGAAACCGACAAAGATTTTGAACAAACCTGCCGGGTAGTCAGAGAAGCAGGATTCAGTCATGTTCATACATTTAAATATTCTGTGAGAGAAGGCACCCGGGCAGCAAGGATGGAAGATCAGATCCCTGAAAAGGTCAAAACGGCCAGAAGCGAAATCATCCGCGCCATTTCGCGGGAAAACCGGCTTGCATACCTCCGTTCCTGGATCGGGAAGGAACAAACGGTACTGACCGAAAAAATACGCAGCAAAACCGGGAGCGGATACGGTGAACACTACATACCGGTTGAAATTGATCTTCCCGGGATAAAGCAGAACGAATTCTACCGGGTTGTGCTTACGGAACTGCAGCAAAGAAAGGTACCCGTTCTTACGGGAAAATCCGTCTGAAGAAACATGGAGAAAGAATCCCGACTGATCCGCACCGCCTTCCTGCTCAGCCTGTTTACTATCTGTTACAACCTGGCTGAAGGAATGGTTTCGGTTTTTTTCGGATTGGAAGACGAAACCCTGGCCCTGTTGGGATTTGGTATCGACAGCTTCGTGGAAGTGATTTCCGGACTGGGCATCGCCCACCTGGTATGGAGAATGAAATACAGAGAGGTTGAGCAGCGCGACCGTTTTGAGCATACCGCCCTGCGCATTACCGGCTTCAGTTTCTACCTGCTGGCCGGCGGGCTTCTGGCTGGTTCCGGAATAAATCTTTATACCGGCGCAGTACCCCAAACCACCCTGCCCGGGATAATCGTTGCCTCCGTATCCATTCTTACCATGTGGTTTCTGATGACCGCCAAACTGAAAGTGGGACTGAAACTGCGATCGGATGCCATTGTGGCCGACGCCGGATGTACCCGCACCTGTTTTTATCTTTCGCTTATTCTACTTGTTTCCAGCCTGCTGTATGAAATCCTGCATATCGGTTACTTCGACATTCTCGGATCCCTCGGCATTGCCTGGTTTGCCTGGCGGGAAGGCAGAGAATCTTTCGAGAAAGCCCGCAGCAAAACCCTCTCCTGTAATTGAAACGGGGGTAAAACCTGTTAAAAAACATTTTTGCAACATTTTTCAGGAACAATCGTCTTCTCTCAAAACCAACTTAACCACTATTAAAAATATGTTAAGGAATTACTTCATTACAGCCTTTCGCCACCTGATCAGACAAAAAGGATTCACTTTGATCAATGTTACAGGACTGGCACTGGGACTTGCATGCTCCCTCATGATTCTACTCTGGGTACAGGATGAAACCGGATTCGACCGGTTCCATGAACATCTTGATCAGATCTACCGGGTAGAAGAAGATCAGAACTACAACGGGAATATTTACCATGTCACCGTCACTCCCTATCCTTCAGGACCGGTATGGCGCGATCATGTACCCGAAATACAGGAAGCCGTCAGACTGGCCCGGATGAATGGAATGCTTTTTCAATACGGTGAAAAGGTATTCTTTGAAAACCGCATCCAGGCAGCTGATTCCACCCTTTTCCGTGTATTCACCTTCCCCCTGGAGGCCGGCAATCCCACCAGGGCCCTCACCGATCCTCATTCTCTGGTTTTGAGTAAAAAAACTGCAGAAAAATATTTCGGTGAAGAAAATCCCCTGCAAAAAGTTATTCAGGTGAACGGAACACCCTTTACGGTTACCGGTGTATTAAAAGACTGGCCAAAAAACTCATCCATCGATTTCGACATACTGGTACCGTTCGATATGACAAAGGAAACCGGATCCTACTCGGAGAGCTGGGGCAACAATTCCATATCAACCTTCGTCATGCTTGAAAAACATGCCGATATCAAGGCGGTAAATGAAAAGCTGACTGAGGTATACAAAAAACACTTTCCCGAAGGGACCACCCAGTTCATGGTTGCACCCATGAAAAAAATGCATTTGTACAGTTACTTCGGTTTTGATCACCGGCCAACCGGAATACAATATGTCTATATTTTTTCGCTTATTGCAGCCTTTGTCCTGGTCATCGCCTGTATCAACTTCATGAATCTTTCAACAGCGCGGGCTACCATCCGGTCAAGGGAAGTAGGAATACGCAAGGTGCTTGGAGGAAGAAAAATAAACCTGATGGCGCAATTCTTCGGAGAAGCCCTTATCATGGCCCTTATCTCATTGATTCTTGCCTGGATCATTATGGCTTCCCTGCTCGATGTATTCAATCAGCTGGCGGGTAAGGAAATTCAACTGAAAGTGCTGTACCAGCCTGATTTTCTGTTGGGGATGCTGGCCATTACACTCATTGCCGGTATTCTGGCAGGCACGTATCCTGCCCTCATGATGTCGTCGTTTAAACCGGTACAGGTCCTTAAAGGAGAGAGTTTCGGCGGAATGAAACGCGGCACCCTGAGGAAGATACTGGTGGTGGTTCAGTTCGCCCTTTCCGCCATTCTGATTGTTGGCACCATGGTGGTATACCACCAGTTGAACTATATGAAAAGTAAGGATCTGGGATACAATCAGGAAAATCTTTTCTACCTGGGTTTAAGGGGAGACATTAAACCCGCTTATGAAAGGATCAAGGAAAATTTTCTAAGGAGCCCGGATGTGATGGGAGTTTCCGCCTCGTGGCACCCGCCCTACCGGATCGGAAGCAATTCCAGCGGGGCAAGCTGGCCGGGAAAACCGGAAGATTTTCATCCCCTGATCAGTATGAACGTGGTGGATTATGACTTTATCGAAACCATGCAGATAGAAGTATTGGAAGGAAGAAGTTTTTCGAGGGAATATCCTTCCGATTATATGAACGACTCGCTGCATACCGGTAATTTCATGATCAATGAAGAATTGCTGAAAATTATGGACCTGAAGGAACCGGTGATCGGTCATCCCTTTCATTTCATGGGCGTTGAAGGGACCATCATCGGGTTAATGAAGGATTTCCATTACCAGCCGGTAAATTCGGCCATCGAACCTCTTGCTCTGGGACTGGGAGCCAGCCGGTTTCACCGGTATATGATAGTCAGGGTCCGGCCGGGGAATCTGGAGAACACCATGAAAGAACTGGAGGAATTATGGGAAGAGAGCATTCCGGGGTATCCTTTCGAATACCACTTCGTGGATCAGGATCTGGAAGCACAATACCGCAGCCAGTTACGAATGGGACAGTTACTGAAAAATTTCTCGGTGATAGCCATTCTGGTGGCTTCCATGGGGATTTTCGGTTTGTCGTTTTTTATGGCAGAAAGAAGAACGCGGGAATTCGGCATCAGGAAAGCCATGGGCGCCGCCCCGCGCAATATTGCCATCCTTCTCTCCCGCGATTTTACTATCGTGGTGGGTATCGCCCTGATCATCGGACTTCCGGTATCATGGTTCCTGATGGACAAATGGCTCCGCAACTTTGCCTATCGCATTGAACTGGGATGGTGGATCATGGCTTTTGCCGCCCTGATCTGCTTTTCAGTGGCCTGGCTCACGGTCAGCTACCATGCCTACCGGGCCAGCCGTACAAATCCGGCCGATGCATTAAGGTATGAATGAAAAAGCATCGGGCCGGGCAAAAGGCAGGGACGGTGGGTCGTTCCAAAGGTCAGCCTGCCACCAGACATAAAATCAGATATCCGGCGGGCTAACTCCCCAGGGTGGCCACCATCACAGCCTTGATGGTGTGCACCCTGTTTTCGGCCTGATCGAATACAACAGAAGCTTCCGATTCAAACACATCTTCTGTCACTTCCATGGATTCCAGGCCAAACTTTTGATAAATCTCCTCACCTACTTTCGTTTCGCGGTTATGAAAAGCAGGCAGGCAATGCAGAAACTTTACCTGAGGATTGCCCGTCAGTTCCAGGGTTTTTCTGTTCACCTGGTAGGGACGTAACAGTTTGATCCTTTCTTCCCATACCGATTCGGGTTCACCCATGGAAACCCACACGTCGGTATACAGAAAATCACAATCTTTCACGGCCCCGGCCACATTGTCGGTAACAGTAACCCGGGCGCCGGTTTCTTCTGCAATGGCCCGGCATTGTTTTATCAGTTCAGGGGCCGGCTGTACTCCGGCGGGAGCTGCCGCCCTGAAGTCCATTCCCATTTTGGCTGCTCCAACCATCAGTGAATTGCCCATATTATTCCTGGCATCACCCAGGTAACAGAATTTGATCCTGTTCAGCGGTTTATCGGAAAACTCCAGCATGGTCATAAAATCAGCCAGCACCTGGGTTGGATGGAATTCATTGGTCAGTCCGTTCCAAACCGGTACGCCCGCATACCGGGCCAGTTCTTCCACTATGTCCTGTCCGAAACCCCGGTATTCAATCCCGTCGTACATACGCCCCAGCACCCTGGCGGTATCTTTCATCGACTCTTTATGTCCGATCTGCGTCCCCGAAGGACCCAGATAGGTCACATGAGCCCCCTGGTCAAATGCAGCCACTTCGAAAGCACACCGGGTACGGGTAGAGGTCTTCTCAAAAATCAGGGCAATGTTTTTCCCTTTCAGGCGGGGTTGTTCGGTCCCGGAATATTTGGCCTTTTTCAGGTCGGCAGCCAGATCAAGCAGAAAGCGGATCTCGGCAGGAGTATAATCGAGTAATTTCAGAAAATGTCGGTTTTTCAGATTAAAAGGCATAACCATTCATTTTTATGGGTTCATTCAGGAAGGCAAAAATAATGTAATTCCAGTAAATGCATTTTATTCTTAAAGGAAAATCCGTTCTGGCCATGATTCATCAATCCTCGTACTCCATAGTGATCTTGGTCCCGTATTTTTTGTCTTCCAGTTTGAAAGCCTCGGTGATCACGCTTTTTTTTCCGCCTTTTTCCAGAAACTGAAGGCATGCATGGATTTTGGGGGCCATACTTCCCTCGCCGAACTGTCCTTCCTCCAGGTACTTCAATGTATCGGCATAATTCAGGAATTCTTTCACTTCCTGGTTGGGCTTTTTATAATGAATGTATACGTAGGGAACATCGGTCAGTATGTAGAATTCATCAGCCCCGATATGAGCAGCCATCAGCGAAGAAGCCAGGTCTTTGTCGATCACCACCTCCGCCGGCCGTACATTTTTTTCCTCATCATAGTATACGGGCACTCCACCTCCTCCTGCCGCGATGACGATGTTACCCCGCAGGGCAAGCTCTCGAATGATATCCACGTTCATGATCTCGATAGGCCTTGGGGAAGGCACAACCCTGCGCCACCCGGTGGTGCCTTTTTTTTCTTCCTTAAATATCCAACCCTTCCGGGCGTGCAGGTCATCGGCCTCCTCCCTGGTGTATATCTTTCCAATCCTTTTGGTGGGATTCTCAAAGGCCGGGTCATTTTTGTCAACCACCACCTGGGTTACCAGGGTGATGATATTCTTTTTGATACCATGGTTTTTCAGCACATTCCGGAACATTCTTTCGATCATGTAGCCAATTCCCCCCTGAGAATCGGCCACACAGATATCTACAGGCATCTGGGCAATGCCATACAATTGTTCACCGGCATCGTTCCGCATCAGGATATTCCCCACCTGTGGACCGTTGCCGTGAGATAGCACCAGATTATATCCTTCACGCAATAAAAACACCAGGTTTTCAAGGGTGTCGGTAGTATTCTGTTCCTGCTCCTCAATGGTCCCCGCCTGATTATCCCGCAACAGCGCATTTCCCCCGAGAGCAATAACCGCTAATTTACTCATAAACAAAACGTTATTTATAAGGAATTACAAATCTACAACATTTTTCCCTTAACCCCGGTACAGGAAATATATGTTAAAGAATACATTACTGTCTTTGCCAGCCTGTTATTCAAATTCTTCCATTGATTTTTCTGCTGAAACTCCCGGTAAATTAAATTATTTCCTATTTTTATCATCGATACCAAAAGAAGGACTTGTTACCCGGTTTATGCTCAGAACCAGCCAGATCATTCTGACAGTGTTTTTTTTCCCGTTTCTGCTGGAATCGTGCGGACGTCTTCTGCCGGGAGACAAAATCCGCGAAGGCATAGTGGAATATGAGATTGCCTATCTTGAGAATATGACAGACAATATTCTTACCGACCACATGCCCAGCAAGATGACAATGAAATTCCGGAAGCATGTTTCCAGGAACGAAATACAGGGATTTTTCGGTTTTTTTGAGCTTATCAATATTTCCGACCTGCAAAAGGCATCCAATACCACCATGCTGAAAGTGCTCGACAAAAAATACTACTACATGGGAACCCCCCATGAACAGCCATGTTGTTTCGACACCATGGAAGGTATGGTTGTGGAATTCACGGAAGAAACCAAAGATATCTGCGGATTAACATGCAAAAAGGCCAATATTCGCTTCCCTGAAAAGAACGCTCCCCCTTTTGTGGTTTACTACACGGATGAGATTCAGGTTCATCAACCCAATATCACCAATCCTTTCCATGAAATTGATGGAGTACTGATGGAGTTTGAAATATGGCTGCACAACCTGCGTATGCGCATGTCGGCATACAACGTGGTGGAAAAGAAAATATCCGAAAAAGAATTCAGCATTCCTGCGGAATACCAGAGAATAAGTAAAAACGATATGGAACAGATCGTACAGAATTTGTTGAACTGAATTTCCCGCATATTCGCATTTTACCACCTCCCGAACCTTTTTCAAATTCCTGTCATTGGGTCAAACTTTTATTAACTTTGCACGGAACCGATCCAGAGATCACTCAATAATTCAATATTATCCATGACCCGGAAAAGCGGGAACAGTAAAAAGAAAGAAAAACAGGGGGAAAGAAAATCCTTCCTGAAAGATGAGCGCTTCAAGCTCGTGTGCGGTACTTTTCTGGTACTCCTTTCTCTGTACCTTTTTCTGGCCATGATATCCTACCTGTTCACCTGGAAAGCCGACCAAAGTTTCCAGTGGCTGGATATATTCTCAGGAGCGGAAGTCACGGTAGAAAACTGGTCGGGTAAGGCAGGGGCTTTTCTGTCAAATAAATTCATCCATCACTGGTTCGGGCTGGCATCCTTCACTTTTCCTCTGATGCTGCTGATCCTGGGTATGCGTTTCATGAACCTGAAACTGGCTCCTCTGGGGAAATCATTCAGGGTTTTGCTGGTTTCCACCATTTTGTTTTCCCTGTTGCTCGGCTACCTGTTCGGAACGGGATCAGGATGGCTGGGCGGCGGACCCGGAGGAAATCACGGATATTTTGTTTCCGAATGGCTGAATGCATTTATCGGGAAAGCCGGTACGGCCTTCTTGCTGTTCGTGGCATTTCTTGCCTTTATACTCTTTTCTGTTCCGGGTTCGGCACGAAAAATAACCACCTGGTTCCACAAAAAGCCGGCTGAAGCGGAAAAAGGACCTGATGAAGAAAAACCGGGTGAACCGGCCGGTTCCTTCGAAATACATTCGAAAACCGGCAATGAAGACGAAGATAGCGAAACAGGAGATGCTTTTCGCGAAAGCGACCCCGATATCCTGACCCGGGAAAAGGAAGAGCTGCAGGAAGAACCGGAAGTGGAAATGACCATTGAGAAAGCTGCTGCGGACAGTGACAATAACGGGGAATACAATGCCCGCCTTCAGGATACATTCGACCCTACCCTGGACCTTTCCAGATACCAGGTGCCCCCGCTCAGCCTGCTTGACGATCACCGCTCGGGCAATTCCGAGGTGACCGAGGAGGAGCTGATCCACAACAAGAATAAAATTGTGGAAACCCTGGCCAATTATAAGATCCAGATTGACAAGATCAAGGCCACCATCGGCCCCACGGTTACCCTGTACGAAATTGTACCGGCTCCCGGTGTCAGGATATCGCGGATCAAGAACCTGGAAGACGATATCGCCCTGAACCTGGCAGCCCTGGGGATCAGGATCATTGCTCCCATCCCGGGAAGAGGAACCATTGGAATTGAAGTGCCCAATCAGAAACCCGAACTCGTTTCGATGAAATCCATGATCCTTTCACGGAAATTCCAGGAATCAGGATATGATCTGCCCGTTGCTCTGGGAAAAACCATTTCGAACGAGACATTTGTCATTGACCTGACCCGCATGCCGCATATTCTGGTGGCAGGAGCCACCGGCCAGGGAAAATCAGTGGGACTCAATGTGATCATTACCAGCCTTCTGTACAAAATGCACCCCAGTCAGCTCAAGTTTGTCTTCATCGACCCGAAAAAAGTGGAGTTGACCCTTTATTCCCGTCTTGAAAAACATTTCATAGCCCAACTACCTGAATCGGAAGAACCCATCATTACCGATACCCAGTCGGTTATCCATACCCTGAATTCCCTGTGCGCGGAAATGGATCAGCGCTACTCCCTGCTGAAAAAGGCACAGGTAAGGAATATCAAGGAATACAACAAGAAATTTACTGACAGAAAACTGAACCCGGAAAAAGGCCACCGCTTCCTGCCCTACCTGGTGCTGGTGATCGACGAGTTTGCCGACCTGATCATGACCGCCGGCAGGGAGGTGGAAACTCCCCTTACCCGGCTGGCCCAGCTGGCACGGGCCATTGGAATTCACCTGATTATTGCCACCCAGCGTCCCACCACCAACATCATCACCGGAGTGATCAAGGCCAACTTCCCCGCCCGGATCGCCTTCCGGGTAATGTCCATGATCGATTCCCGGACCATTCTCGATAGTCCGGGAGCCAACCAGCTGGTGGGAAGGGGTGATATGCTGCTCTCGTTCGGCAGCGATCTTATCAGGCTGCAGTGTGCCTACATTGATACCCCGGAAATCGACCGCATCACCGACTTTATCGGCTCACAGCAGGGATATCCATCGGCCTTTCTGCTTCCTGAATATGAAGATGCTTCAACAGGTGAAAACGATTATGATGCAGGCGACCCGGAAAAACGTGATCCGTTGTTCGAAGAGGCTGCCCGCATGGTGGTGATTCACCAGCAGGGATCCACTTCTCTAATCCAACGCAAACTGTCCATCGGCTATAACCGGGCAGGAAGGATCATAGATCAACTGGAATCGGCCGGAGTGGTGGGTCCATTTGAAGGGTCCAAAGCCCGGAGGGTTCTGATACCCGACGAGTTCAGTCTGGAACAGTTTTTGAAAAATAATCTTCAGTCATAAAATATTAACGATGCTGAAATCGATCCTTATCACTGCAGGAACGGTACTGTTCCTCCTTCCTGTGGCTGTGACTGCCCAGCAGGACCCGCAGGCCAAAGCAATCCTCGACCGGATGGGTGAAAAAATGGAACAGTACGGGACCATACACGTCCGTTTTTCCGTCACCACTACCGACAGGCAAAGCGGAACAGAAGAAACCCGTGAAGGAGAATTAACAGTAAAAAAGGAAAAATACCTCCTGAATTTTCTCGATACCGAATCGTATTTCGACGGGAAAACCCTGTGGAGTTACCTGCCCGATGTAAAGGAAGTATCCGTTACCGAACCCGATCCGGACGAAAGCTTTTTCTTCAGCAACCCGGCCCGGTTGTTTTCAGGATATGACGAAGAATACAAATACCTCTACCTGGGAACGGATCCGGAAACCGGCCATGAGATCATCGACCTGGTTCCCATGGAGCTGAACAGGGAATATTCAAGGATCCGCATCACGGTCGATCCTTCTTCCTGCCATATCTCCACCGCCTATTACTACGGCAAGGACGGAATCCATCACCTTCTCAGGATTAAATCACTGGAAGGGGCAGATGTCCCCGATTCCTTTTTTATTTTCGATCCGTCCAAACACCCGGATGTGGAAGTGATCGATATGAGATTCTGATCAGCAAACAGACCAACACCATGCAATTATCATCGGCTGATCCACCAGGATGAAAAGAGGGGTGCCGGTACACGGGATTCATTGCCATTGCATGGCACATTCGGCATCAATCGTTGGGATATTGGATCCGGGCGTGATAAATATTGGCCAGCCTTTCCTTGAGTATTTCCCTGATAATCCGAATATCCCGGAAAGTAATGTCTGCATTGTCAAACTGCCCTTCATTGATCTGGTAATCCAGAATCTGGTCCACCAGTTGATGAAGACTTTCCCTGGTTACATCTTTCATACTGCGTGAGGCTGCTTCCACCGAATCGGCCATCATGAGGATGGCCATCTCGCGTGAAAAGGGTTTGGGTCCGGGATAGGAAAACTTGTTGGTTTCCACCATGTTTTCAGGATACTTCTTGATATAAGAACGGTAGAAATATTGAACCTTGGTGGTTCCGTGATGTGTCCGGATAAAATCGATCAGCTGGACGGGAAGATTATTTTTCCGGGCAATTTCCACGCCTTTTTGTACATGCCCTATGATCACCCGGGCACTTTCTTCAAATTCCATATTATCATGAGGATTTGCCCCGTTATTCTGGTTTTCGATAAAATAAATGGGCGACTCCATTTTCCCGATATCATGATACAGAGCGCCGGCACGTACCAGAAGGGTATTGGCTCCTATTTTGGTAGCAGCCGCCTCGGCCAGGTTGGCTACCTGCAGCGAATGCTGGAAGGATCCGGGAGCTTTCTCGGCCAGTTTGCGCAACAGGGGCTGGTTTGTATCCGACAGTTCTATCAGGGTGGCATCGGAAAGAAATCCAAACACTTTCTCGAACAGATAGATCAGAGGGTAGGTCAGCAGGATCAATCCGCCGTTCCCTGCAAACCACAGATAATTGATCCCTTCAATCTGACGGATATCTCCCTCCTGAATAATCCCGATACCCGAGTAAACCAGTATATAGGCAAGGGTAATCAGCAGGGCTGAAAGAAACAGCTTCCCTCTCCGGTAGGTATTTGTAAGGGAAAAGATGGCGGCAATCCCCGCCATGATACTGAGAAATACAAATTCAAAAGCATTGGGGGCCAGAAATCCGATAACAAGTGTGGTAACCAGGTGTATGAAAAGCGCCAGCCGCGCATCGTAGAAAGTACGTATCATAATGGGCAGGATCGTCAGCGGAATAATATAAATGCTTATCCGGCTGTATCTGATGCTCAGGGCGCTGATCACAACAAAAAACACCACCAGGAAAAGGATAAAGGATAGCTTGAGATAATTCTGCAGAATTTCTTTCCTGAAATTCAGTAAAAAAAGAAATATTACAGCAAAGGCAACAAAGACAAGCAGAAACTGCCCGGCCAGGATCATAAACCGGTTGGCCATTGCTCCAATTCTCTTTTCGTACTCCTTTCTGAGAGACTCCAGTACCCTGTATTCGTAATCCCCCACCAGCTCTCCCCGGGAAATGATGCGCACACCCTGCTGAACCATGCCCTCAGTCAGGGAAATATCTTCAATCATGCTTTGCATTACCCGGTTGGTGGTAACATCGTCATACGACAGGTTCGGTTCAATGAACTGGTCAAGGTCCAGGTCCAGAAAAAACCTGAAGGCTTCTTCCTGTTCCCCTTCTTCCCCGTATAATTCCCTTACCCGATCAATAATGTGTTCATATGCCTCTTTCTGTGTAAATACCTGCTTGTAATCCACATTCTCCGCCACCTTCCCTTTCATCACCACAATCATGTTGTCGGGATTGTTTACCCGGCTGAATACTTCCGGAACACTGACAATGCCTTTTGAATAAACGTATTCAAGCCAAAACTTCCCCTTTTCACGGTATTCTGCCCGTAACCTGTTTATTTCCCTGAGCAGGGAAGAGTATGCAGGCAGTGACGAGGTATCTTCCACCCCGAATGTTTCAGCCACAAACTGTCCCCATACCTCGTCGAAATGATCATCAAAGCGGGAAAGCTGAGCCGACATAATGGTGCTGTCGAATACAAAATAAGGTTTAAAGTCCTTCAGAATACTGTCTTTTTCTGCTGCCAGTCTGGCTTCCGATTTGTATATGGGAAAGTCGTAAGGAGCAATCAGCACATCATGCATCCATGGTTTCCCTTTCTGGAATTCATATCTGAATTTGCCTTCCCTCGGAAAAAAATACACCACAATCACCACGCTGACCAGAAACATAAAACCTTTCAGGATCAACGGTGAATGACTTAGCAGAAATCGATAAAGTCTTTTCATGGGGACCGTTTGGTTTCGAAACCCTGCAAAGTTAGTGATTTTATCCTTCACCTCTCTTTTATCTTCATGAAATACAAAACGGTACCGGAAGATTTTCCCCGCAAACATTCCGGCATCCGGATTTTTCCGGATTTTCGCTATCTTTACGGAAAGAGAACAAGAAGCCGGTTACGCATGACTGAAGGACTACCCGTCACCCCTCTGGTGCCTGTCAGAAAAATGCCGTCTGACAAAAGCGAGATGGTTACCCAGGTGCTTTTCGGACAGAAGATTTTCATCCTTGAGAACCTGAACAGCTGGGCCAGGATACATATAGCCGATGACGGGCAGGAAGGGTGGGCCGACAGAAAAATGATCCGGTCTTTTGACATGGCACCTGATCTGACTTATCCATATATACTTCCATGGTTTCTGCCCGTAAAACAACACAGCGGTGCAACCGAATACCGCCTGCCTCCGGGCAGCATCATCTACCGGCCCAACCGGGAAAACCGTTCTTTTCAGTGCGGGGATAGGCTGTACCACTGGGAAGGCAATTTGCCCGGCAGTGAAGAAAAAAACAGGGCTATCTCAGTATGTTCCGTTGCCCGCAGGCTTACCGGAAGTCCTTATCTTTGGGGAGGAAAATCCCCCTACGGAATAGACTGTTCAGGACTGGTTCAGCTCATCTTTTCCATCCATGGGGTTTTTCTGCCCAGGGATGCAAAAGACCAGGCCGAAACAGGCAGCACTGTCTCTTTTATACAGGAAGCCTGTGCCGGTGATCTGGCTTTCCTGGGTCCTCCGGAAGGGCAGATAACCCATGTGGGGATCATCACCGGAAAAGGAACCATCATTCATGCATCGGGAATGGTACGGGAAGATAAACTCGACCAGGAAGGAATCTACGATGCCGAAAACAGGAAATATTCCCATTTTCTCAGGCTGATCAAAAGAATCCTGTAGAAAAACTCATGTTATGTATGAATACAGCCGTTTTCTGAAAGTACTTCTGCTGATCATCATCCTGGGCGTTGTTTTCATTCTGTTACGCCGTTCGGCAGAACGTAAAAAGAAAAAAAGAAAAAAGAACAGGTTGTTCCGCTGATCATGGCATATACTTACCCCTATCCCAGGCCGTCTGTTACAGCCGATTGTGTGGTATTCCGCCGCTCACCTGAGAACACGGAAGTGCTTCTTATCAGGCGGGGAAAGCCACCTTTCCATGGTATGTGGGCTCTTCCCGGCGGATTTATGGAAATGAACGAAACCCTGGAAACCACAGCCCGAAGGGAACTGGCAGAAGAAACCGGCATCCGGGCAGACCGGCTGCAACTGATCGGAGTGTATGATCAACCCGACCGTGATCCCAGGGGAAGAACCATTTCTGCGGCATTTCTTACTGAGAGCGGACCCGGACCGGCGCAGGAATCTGCAGGCTCGGATGCAGAAGCAGCCCGTTGGTTCAATATACAAAACCTTCCCGAACTTGCTTTTGATCACCGGCTGATCATAGAAGACGCCCTGAAAATGCTGGGAACTTATCCAGCCGGGGCCGGAAGGGGATCATGAAACCTGGCACTGCATCATCAAACGATCATTCCGGCACATACGGTAACAAAGGTTCCTTCGTCGATCAGGATCACACTGCCGGTAATGCGGTTGGTACGGTATGAATCGTAGAAAAGGGGCTGCGTGGTCCGTATCCTGATCCGGCCAATATCGTTCAACCCGATACGTTTGTCCTCAATATCTTTCTCCAGGGTATTGATATTCACCTTAAACTGCACCTCCTTTATCACACACCTTGCCTCTTTTGTGGTATGTCTCAGGATATATTTCCCGTTCAGCGCCATGGGTTTTTCATTCAGCCAGCAAATCATCATGTCAATGTCCTGACCTACCCTGGGGGGATTGTTCTCTCCCACAATCATATCGCCCCGGCTGATGTCAATTTCGTCCTTCAGCCGGAGGGCCACCGACTGGGGAGCATAGGCCGCCTCAAGGCTTTTCCCCATGGTATCGATCGATTCAATAACTGTAGGTATGTTCGACGGCAGCACCCTCACCCTCTCTCCCGGTTTAAGCACCCCGGCTGCAATGCGTCCCGCATAACTACGGTAATCCGGAAAATCGTTGCTTTGAGGCCTGATCACATACTGTACAGGGAACCGGATATCGTGGTGATTGTAATCATTTGCAATATATACGTTTTCAAGAAGATGCATCAGTGTGGGACCGGAATACCAGGGGGTATTCTCCGACCTTTCCACTACATTATCCCCCAGCTTGGCCGATATGGGAACAAACCGCACATCGTGAATATCGAGCCGCGAAGACATGGCTGTGAAATCCTTGCATATGGTCCGGAACACTTCCTCGCTGAAATCCACCAGGTCCATTTTGTTAACACAGATTACCACGTGGGGTATCTGCAACAAAGAAGCGATATAGGCATGCCGGATGGTTTGCTCGAGAATTCCGTTGCGTGCATCGACCAGGATGATTGCCAGATTGGCTGTGGAAGCCCCGGTCACCATGTTACGGGTATACTGAACATGTCCGGGTGTATCGGCAATAATGAATTTACGCTTCGGTGTGGCGAAATACCGGTATGCCACATCAATGGTGATGCCCTGCTCCCGTTCGGCCCGCAAGCCATCAGTCAGGAGGGCCAGGTTCACTTCCTCGGCTCCTGTCCCGAAACTGGCTCTTTCAATAGCTTCCAGCTGATCTTCAAAAATGGCCTTGCTGTCAAACAGCAGTCTGCCGATCAGGGTGCTTTTTCCGTCGTCAACACTCCCCGCTGTGGTGAAGCGGAGAAGTTCCATATTGAGGTAGCCGTTGGTGTCTGTGTTCATATTTTGTAAATGCAATTAGTGTTGATGGGTCTGTCTGGATAAGATAAGGTCATACAATGGTCATACGATGGTTATTCGATGGATTATTAAATAATTTCCACATCCGGATCGGGTTCATGCAGATAACCACCGGTATGGCTACCAACAGAATAAATATAGTTGTTCAGTTTCACACTCAGGTTTTTGATATCCATTGAATACTTATCAAAATCTTTCTGGTCAATAAGTGATCTATTAAAAGCTTTCTGAATCCATGTTTGTGTTTCAAACAACGAACCTCTTGAATAATAAAGAAAGAGCTTGTTTTCCTTGTAATAGTACCTGCCAAATCCTTCACTGATATTGGCCGCCACTGAATCTGCTGACCTGACGAGTTGCTTTCCGACCGTATCTCTTTCAAAATTCTCCATTCTTTTAGCTACAGCCCAGATATCCTCACCCATCGTCATGGCCAACTTGTATACTTCCATATCCTCAAGACCAAGTTTTTTCTTCATAATCAACAATTTAACAAATCACCTATAATTATCTGACCACTACATAACAACCGTATGACAACCGTTTTCCCCTAAAAATACCCCTCCTTCTTCCTGTCCTCCATGGCTGCTTCCGAGCGTTTGTCATCATACCGCCCTCCGCGTTCCGTTGTGCGGGTGGCAGCCACTTCCAGGATAATATCTTTCACACTGTTGGCCCTGGAAAGGGTAAGTCCCGTACAGGTAATATCGCCGATGGTCCGGCAGCGTACATCACAAACTTCGGCTTTCTCACCGGGTTTCATTTTCATAAAAGGGGCAACGGCCAGCCACACTCCATCTCTGTTGAATACTTCCCTTTTATGGGTAAAATAGAGGCTGGGTATTTCAATGTTTTCCATCAGGATATATTGCCACACATCCATCTCTGTCCAGTTACTCAGGGGGAATACCCGGAAATGTTCGCCCATACGCTTCTTTCCGTTAAAAACATTCCATAGTTCGGGACGCTGGTTTTTGGGATCCCACTGTCCGAATTCATCCCGGTGAGAAAAGAACCGTTCTTTGGCCCGGGCTTTTTCCTCGTCCCGGCGTCCGCCACCCATGGCCGCATCGAATTTGAATTCTTCGATAGCATCCAGCAGGGTTACCGTTTGCAATACGTTCCGGCTGGCATTGTACCCGGTTTCCTCTACCACCTTTCCGGCATCGATGGTATCCTGTACGTAACGCACAATGCATTTCCCTCCCGTTTTTTCCATCAGTTCATCCCTGAACTGCAGGGTTTCTGGAAAATTATGACCGGTATCGATGTGCAACAGCGGAAAAGGCACCAGGGCGGGCCAGAAAGCTTTCCGGGCCAGGTGATACATCACGATCGAATCCTTCCCTCCGGAAAAAAGCAGGACAGGCCTCTCAAACTGTGCCGCCACCTCGCGAATCACATAAATCGACTCAGCTTCCAGCTCAAGCAGGTGGGTCAGGCGATATGTTTCCATCATACAATTTGTTTTGGAGAAAGCACGGAAATAATGTGTTCAGGGCATTCCGTAAAAAAACGCTGCAATTTACTCATGAAATGTTTTATAACCAATTCTGATCTGAAAAATATGCCCGGTTGCACCATGAGCCTGTGAAAGGAAAATATTGAACAGGCACTCCATTCCAGAGGCAGGTTTGTAACCATGTACCTGTTGTTTGATTAGTGAAAAGAAGTTAATTTTAAAGAAACTGTTACAAGATGAGCTTTTACAATCAGGATGCTATCAAGGAGATTCCACCCGCACAAACGGTACAGAAGTGCACGGAAATATTCCGCAGGTTACATTTTGAACATTTCACAACATTCCTGGAAATACGGGAAGACAGAAAAGAAAAGATGGGAGGTTATTCGGGAAACTTCCAGATCAATCCCCAGGGCCTGGCCGAATGGTTTCCTGAAAAATTTGGCATACTGGAAAAATTCCCGTCATACCGGATGCAATCTTCCAACGGGAAAGGCCTGAGCATGGAACAATGCCAGGCAAGCCTGTATATGGAAATGTTCGAACGCCTGTCAATAAAACTCAAAGAATTCGAATTAAGGGATTCGGGAATCTCTGACGGCAGGCTAAAATCCATGATGTTTGAAGATTATATGGATTATATCCGGAACGAATCACCCGGAATTTTCCGGCATTTTGAAAATGAGAAGTTCAATTTTCATCTGCCCGGCGAAAATATTGACCTGCTCGAAGTAACCGACCTGACAGGCGGCAACACTCTGTGGTTCCCGATGGAAATACTTTTTGACAAATTGGGCACAAACGGTTTTACCGCCGGGAATACCGAAGAGGAATCCATTCTGGGAGGTCTGTTCGAATGCGTGGAAAGGTATACCCAGACCGCGTATTTCCTGGACGAACTGGAAGGATATGCGCTTGATCCGGAAAGCATAGTTCAGGCCTATCCCATGCTGAAGGATATTGTCCACAAACTGAACAGGGTATTCGATGATTTCAGGGTGATGGATATCAGCATTGACTGGAATGGCATCAGGTTCTTTAGTTATCTGGTAAAAACCGAATACCATCCAACCCGGAACATTATATTCTCTTCCGGAGGAACCCATCTGGATCAGAGGATAGCCCTGGTCAGGGCCCTCACGGAAAGCATCCAGGGCTTTAATGAAGCCTTTTCTACCACACGGCATCAGACCTGGGGCGAAAACCGCCTGTTTGGAGAGTATTTCATCGAAAGAGTCCGGGATAAGATCAACCGGGCAGAACAAAAAAAACTGGTCCAAAAAACCAGGGAATATGATCATATCAGAGATATCTGGCAAACCGCTGCACGGGCATTCAAACAGGTTCTGGTTCTCAACTGTACTCATCAGGGCCTGGGGATACCGGCCCATATTGTATATATTCCCGATATCTTCAGTAAAACGTATTCATGGCCATTGAATTTCCATATTGGCACACCCCCCGTTGAGGGCAAGATCATTCCCCGGAACCTGGAAGGCCTGGAATCGCTTTTTTTTATGACCCCGGAAAATGAAGAAGTGCCGAGATCCGCGTTCAGGAAAACCTATTTTGAACTGCTGGCCGGAACAGGTGACCAGGCTTTGCTGGATTTTGTAATCCGGTTTTACGCGGGCAGGGAGGAACAAAATATATTATCTGACATGACGGGATCAGCCTGGAAGCCTTTACCCATTACTCGATGGGATAACGAAGACCCTGAGTCATTTGTCTATTTTCACCGGGTAATGAATGAAAAAAAAGGAAATCAGGAGCGGATCACGTATCTGATAAATGCCTATCAACGAATGGGCTGGATCAATTATATCCCTGAATTTCTGAAAAAAGAAGGACTCGAAATTTCATGGGAAAATGATATAGATAAATACCTTGATTTGGCAGGTGAACTGGAGGAAGAAGGCCTGTACCGGGAAAGTGCGGATATGTTAAAAAAAGTGCAGGCCATCGAACCGGATGAGCGAAGAGAACACAGAATTGTTGAACTGGATGAATTGTCTGACCGGCTGGAAGAAACTATCCAAAAAATATCAAACGGTCAGAACAGGCTGTTCGGACTGGAACCCGGGAAGGAATTTGAAGGTTTTCTGCTGAAGAATACCAGGCAGCTTTCCGATTCCGGCTTTGAATTATTGTTTTCTCCGGCCGATGAGGAAGAAGATGATATTGATTTACTGATATATCTGGAGCCCAAAAAGGAACATACCATTCGTACATCAAACGGATACTCAATAGATGTCATCAAGGCATACCTCTCACCGGAGGAAAAGAACCTGCTGAAATCACTGCAAAAGAAACTGGAAGAATATCCGGAAAATCTGAGACGGGATGAAATATCTTCCGGAAAATCTTTTGTAAGCAGGCTTTTCGGAAAAAAATGAGATGACTATCATCCACCTGACGGGGACATGAGCCATGTTTCAGAAACAATGCCTGTACACCGAATCCATGGCTTCCGTTTCATTATATCCGATGGCTATTTTCCAGTCTTCGCAGGCTCCTGAAGTATCTTTCATCATGAACTTCACATTCCCTCGTTTTGTGTAAGCCCATCCATAAAATGGATTCAGATGGAGGGATTTATTGAGATCATCCATTGCTTCCGCCAAGTTCCCCCTCAACATCTCCACATATGCCCGGTTTCCATACCAGTCGGCATTGGTTGAATCCAGTTCAATGGCACTGGATGCATCCTGATAAGCCCCTTCCAGGTCGTTAAGCCCCAGCTTAACCATCCCACGCCCGCCGTATGCTGTGGGGTTCCAGGGATTGACACGGATAGCCTCGCTGTAGGCATCCAGCGACTCTTCCAGTTTCCCGTTCAGAGCAAATCCCAATCCTTTCATACATAAATCAACAGACAATATACTATCCTGCCTGCTTACACTTTCCCGATTTCTTCCGGAATAAACACAGGCATTCCACACAAGGGAGCACATGATTATTCCGGCCAGAATAAAGGTAAAGAATTGTGCTTGCTTCATACCGTTATAAAAATACAAAAAGAAAGAGGCGGAAACATGGATTCCGCCTCTTTTCTTTCATCGTTGCATAAAATAACTGCTTACTGCTTGGTATACTCGAACGGATAGGCGCCGAACGATCCGGCGGCCACTGTCACTTTCCCTGTATAACCGAATGAATAATCCTCCGGATCGATCCATCCCTTCACACCACCGTCCAGTTCCATAGAAACCATACCGTACGTAGGATCAACAATACCGGTTGCCTGCTTATCAAAAAACAAGGTATTGTTGCATCCTTCGATTTTGATAACCAGATGACCACCCGGAGGTCCCCACCAGTAGTTCTGCCCCAGAATGCCGTCAAGCACCAGTCCGAACAGATCATCAGCGGGATCTCTGGTCACCGTCACATCACAGAACTGGCCGTCGCCGTCTCCCTCCAGATATAGGCCGGTAAAGTTATCCATCTCCAGCGGACAGAACCTGAGGAGAGAAACAGTTTTTGTAAAAGGATCGGATTTGGCCCCGAAATGATTTGTTTCCACAACGGTCACAATGGCTACGGAATCCTCATCCAGTTGCTCGAATTTGATATCAGCAATATAGGTTTTCCCATCATCATCAGGATCGACCACGATATCGGCAGAAACCTTGCTGACACTCCATTCAAAAGTTGAGCCTCCGCGGGTAGACGCAGTGTATCTGGCATATTGCTGCCCGGAAGCAATAAACTCGGCAGGCCCGTCGATCGCCATCACCCTGGGGATCATTTTGCTGTAATCATATTCTTCATTGGCCTGTTCGATGGGATTCTTTTCACAGGAAACAACCATCAGTAACAGGACAACAACTGATATCAATTTGAAAATTACCCTTTTCATAATTCCATACTTTAGTTTTTTTTCTGTTCTGGTATCATTACCCTTTATTCAAAGGCAGGTTTCGGCCCGGGAGCCGGTTTGTCGGGATATCCCGGCCAGCCTCCCACAGGAACCACCTGGCCGTCAAGACCTACCCATCCGTACAGGGCGCGGTCCCAGCCATCCGGTTCCTGTGTGCCAATGGTATATACGGGCACTCCAACCAGTTCCAGTTCCGTTCTCGGAACAGGGAAATGATTGAGGGTTCCGTATTGGAGCATATCCAGCCTTCTCATATCGAAAAAGCTGATGCCCATAATGGCATCGTAGCACTCAATTTCTTTTTCGTAGATAATGGCTGCCAGCACTTCCTCGTCGGTTGCATCCGAAGCAACATCTCCCAGGCCACCCCGCACTTTTCTGGGCCCGGTAGCATCATTCAGTATGGCTATGGCACCATCCTTGTCTGCCGTTCTCAGGCGAGCTTCGGCTTCAATAAGTTTGGCTTCCCACGCCAGGAGGAAGGGCGACTGGCCTGTCCATGTTACTCCCCAGTCGTCAAAACGGCTGAAACGGTAATGCGAGAAATGGTAGTGCCCTCGGTCAGGCCGAAAGTTATTGTCGGGCAGGTACTGGAAATCCGTTTCCAGCCTGGCATCGTCCGATTCGGCTTCTCCGGGATCATCACTCAGGCCGATACTCCCCCAGTCGCTACCATTGGGCCAGCGGGAAAAATAATCCGGGTCCATCTTGTTAATGATCCTGTGATCCACTCTTCCCCAACCCGATAATCTCTGGTATCCCAGGTAATTATTGATCCAGGTTACGTCATCATTGTCAGGATTGAAATCCGTTTCAAGCCCGCCTGCCCCGCTGGTCAGTACGGTCAGCACCTCGTTCCAGTCGATCTGCTGGGCTTCCGTCCCGTTACGCGGCCAGGAGATCAGCAATTTGGCCAGGAAAGTGCGGACTATCTGTTCGAAGAAATCCTGATCCATATCTTCACCATAACCACGCACGAAGGTTTCAGGCAATACGAAGGTGCCGGCTGCATCGATCAGGTCAAGGGTTTCATACAGGTATTCAATACCGGCCAAACTTACATCTTCATAAGGATAAAACTCAAGCGCCGTAAGATCGGTCGTTTCATCGATAATGTTCCCCCGGTCGAAACTCAGGCCGATGTACCCATGTGCCACCCCCTGAATAAAAGTGCACCAGGCACGGACTGGAGCGGTAAGTACTCCGTTGTCACCTAACTCCAGTCCATCTACTTCAATGGCATTGATAATATCATTGGCCGCAGAGATTGCCTTGTACATCTCCGTCCAGTGATCTTCAATGATAGGAAAATACGCATAGGTAAGGTCGTTCTGGAAAGCAATGTTACGCGGTTCATGCGACAGGTCGTTCATGCCGGCATTCCCCCACGAACAGGAATTCCAGTCGGCCATCACCCCCATACCCAGAGCCAGACCGTTATATTCCATGAGCTGGTTATAGACCGTACGAAAAGTTCCGCTGGCCAGGCCCACCAGGTCGTCCGGCGTGCCAATGGCCCTGTCCTTGTCAGGCTCGTTCAGGTTTTCCACGTCCAGATCGGCGCAACTGGTTGCAGCGATCAGCCCGACAAGCAAGATATATTTTATCCATTTTTTCATGTTTGCTGTTTTTTGAGGTTAAAACTTGAATTCAAGTGTCCCGGTAAGGGTCCGGTAGTTAGGATAACTGAAGTCGTCCCATCCCTGAACTGTGGGGTCCACTCCCCCTTCCCATGTGCTCACCTCGGGGTCGAAGCCGGTGTAATTGGTCCAGGTGATCAGGTTCCTGCCAACCACCCCAACACGAAGACTCTTGAAGAAACCACCCAGGAAATTGGTCGTGAGACTCTTCGGGAGGTTATAGTAAAGGGAAACCTCACGCAGCTTCACATAGGTTGCATCCTGCACAAAGTGATTGTTCTGGGCGTTCACGTTATACAGGCTAATGTAGTAGTCATAAGCCTTCTTGGCGTATTCCGGTTTCCCGTACTGGTCCATTTCAGCCGCCCGGTTATCCCTCATCATCCATTGGATGGTCTGGCTATAAACGTCACCACCCTGCTTCCAGTCAAAAAGGGTATACAGTGTAAATCCCTTGAAGCTGAACGTATTGGAAATACCCATATTGAAATCGGGATTGGCATCGCCGATGGATACGATTTTGGGAGAACCGTCTTCTCCCCTGTAAAGAATGGGTTTTTCATAAACAGTTCCTTCGGTTCCCGCTTCGATCACATAGCCGTCGGAGTTGATGGTGAAATCGTCAATGGTCATGTCGGCATACATTTCACCGGGATCGCTGAGATATCCAAGCATTTCCTCCATCAGGTCCATATCGCGGATGAACATCTGTCCCCAGAGTTCTCCGAAATAGGTTCCTTCCTGGATAAACAATACACCCGGATCACCGGGATTCCCTCGTCCGCCCATGGTGAACGGAGGCACATTCAGCTCGGTGATCTTGGTCCGTATCCGGTCGAAGTTGATATGACTGGTCCAGAGGAAATTCTGGTTTTCAATCCATCGAATACCCAGGGTAGCTTCCAGCGCTTTGGAACTCAGGGTTCCCATATTCTGCCACTGGGATGTATATCCTGCAGAAGCAGGCAAGGGTACCGGGTAGAACTGGTCTTCGGCATCAGTAAACGAATAAGCCACCTCCAGGTCGAATTTCCTAAGGAATTCCATATTCAGGGCCACTTCCGTTTCGGTAATGGTACTGGGCTTCAGTTCCGAGTTACCCAGCTGGTTCTTCACGGGAGCCCCACCCACAATGTTCCAGGTTTCGTACTGTGCATACCAGGGAGGCCGGTTACCGCTGGTACCGTAAGCTGCCCTGATCTTCAGTTCCTGAATACCGGGAATGGTCACATCCTCGGTGATACGGTATGCCCCCGATACCCTGAAATAGGGATTCCAGCGCACATCGGCACCGAACTGGGATGCCCCGTCGTACCGGTAAAGGAAGGAAGCAATGTACTTGGCCTTGTAGTCCACATCCAGAATGGCAAAGATATTCTCTGCCACTATTTCGCCTGTGTTGGAATTGGTAAACACCTTTTCCTGGTCGAGCACGCTCATATCAGGAACACCCCTCACAGAAAAATCTCTTCCATATGAATTGAATCCTTCCCACTTGTCATTTTCCATCAGGTAACTCAGTTTCCCTTTGGCGGTAAAGTCGCCGAAGGTTTCCTGCAGATTGACGGTGAATTGCAGGGTCTGGGCCAGTTCCTTGTCGAACCATTTTTGCATGTACCCTTTTGATTCATAAGGCCACGACGAAAGGGTGTACGTGCCGTACCGCCGGTAGTACTGACGGTCATTCATTTGCTGTTCAAAGGAATACTGTGCATCCAGGATCAACCAGTGGAAAGGCTGGTAGTTCAGCTTGAAACTGGAAAGGATCCTCCTTCTTTCGGATATATCATCAATGTTCACCGCCTGGTAAATGGGGTTATAGGTGGTACCGAACTGGTCAACCTTGAAGAAATAGGGATCGCCATTGGGGTTCACGCGGTGGAGGTCATAATCGGGCTGCAACTGAAGCAGTTCGAAAAAGCTCAGCACTCCGTTATCATCTTTACTTTTGACGATCAGGTTGCTGGTGGAAAAGGTAAACTTTTCACCAATCCGGTGATCGATGTTAAAACGGAAATTCTGCCGGCTGTATCCATCCACTCCTACAATGATTCCCTGTTGCTTGGCATTCTCGAAAGAAGCCATGAAGTTGGTCTTTTCCCCGTTGTTGGCAATGGAAATATAATTGGTGTAGAAATCACCCGGAGTATAGTATTCATCCAGATGATCATGCACCACACCGAAAGGATTGTCCATATAATGGTCGTCATCCTCGATCCGGGCTCCCGATAACAATATACCGATACTGTCGGGATTGGTGTGTGAAGGCAGGTCGCCGTACATGGTGGTACCGGCATACTTGGTATACCTGTTTTCCGATGCCCAGTCGTCTTTCAGCTTGTAAACGTGGTGTGTAGCCACCGGCATTTTGTTTGCCAGCTCCTGTACACCGTACTCATTCCGGATGGTCACTTCGGTTTCACCGGCAGCCAGACCGCGGCCTCTTTTGGTGGTGATCACGATCACCCCGTTACCGGCGCGAGACCCGTAAAGAGCGCTGGCGGCAGCTCCTTTCACCACCTCCATAGATTCGATATCATCAATGTTGATATCGGCCAGGGTTCCTTCCATCTGCACCCCATCAAGGATGATCAGTGGCGCCTGGCTTCCGTAAAGAACGGTGGCGCCACGCAGACGGATGGCGGCGGCTTCACCGGGATTTCCCGTGGACTGTACCACGCGCACCCCGGCAATTTTCCCCTGCAGTGCGCTGGCGGCCGATGTGGCCGGCACTTCCTTCAGGGATTCCTCACTGACCGAAGCAACGGTCACGGAAAGCTTTTTCCGTGGAGTTCCCGATGCCACACCGGAAACCACCACTTCATCGAGGCCGAAAACGTCGGGCTCCATGACCACGTCAATCACATTCCTTCCGTCGATGCTGATCTCCTGTGTTTTCATACCCACAAAAGAAAAAACCAGCACCTGGGTACCTGCCGGAACCGTCAGGGAATAATTCCCTTCAAAATCCGTAATGGTACCAAATGTGGTTCCCTTCACAACGACAGAAGCCCCCAGTACGGGCAGTCCGTCTTCCGAACTGGTCACCGTTCCGGTAATACGCGTACCCTGCGCATACAGAAGCTGGCATTAATACTCCCCAAAATTAGGACCACTGGTTAAGTTGAAATTTAAGCACTAATTTTAACCAGTGAATCATGAAACAGAAAAGAAGAAAATTTTCATCGGCTTTTAAAGCCAAGGTTGCA
>DSCJ01000093.1 GCA_011049175.1 Bacteroidota bacterium
CAAGTTACTAAACTTGAAGGTTTTGGAGGGGGAGGCATCCCCCTCCTTTATTAACAAATCAGCCAATTTTATCAACTATTCGTAATTAAATAAAAAAGGCTGCCCTTTTGAGACAGCCTCTTTCCTGGTGATTCAGCTGGGGATCGAACCCAGGACCCCATCCTTAAAAGGGATGTGCTCTACCAACTGAGCTACTGAATCGGTACTTTTCTGTTTTTTTCGGTGGGCAAAAATACGCCAAAATATCCGGTTAACCAAAACCTTTTTCCAAAAAAATCCCATTTTTGTAACCGAACCAAAGTTGCATGTATGAAAAACAAAGTGGTAATCATTACAGGTGCTTCCTCGGGTATCGGACTGGCTACCGCCAGGGAATTTGCCGCCTGCGGAAACAGGGTGGTGCTGGCAGCCCGGAGCGAAGAAAAGTTGAATTCCATTGTGACAAAACTGGAGGAAAAAGGAGCCGACTGTCTGGCCGTTCCCACCGATGTTTCCAAAGAAGAGGACTGCCGGAAACTGGTAGAAGCTGCCGTGAAAAAATACGGCAGAATCGATATTTTGATCAACAATGCAGGATTGTCAATGAGGGCCCTGTTTGCCGACCTCGATCTAGGGGTGATGAAAAAACTGATGGATGTAAATTTCTGGGGTACGGTGTATTGCACCAAATATGCCCTGCCGTATCTTCTGGAAAGCCGGGGGTCGGTAACGGGTATTTCGTCGGTGGCAGGCATTCATGGGCTGCCGGCCCGCACAGGTTATTCCGCCTCGAAATTTGCCTTGCATGGTTTTCTGGAAACTCTGAGGATAGAAACCCTGCGGCAGGGACTGCACGTGATGGTCTTCTGTCCGGGATTTACCGAATCGAATATCCGCAGAACCGCCCTGGTGGCCGACGGTTCCGTACAGGGAGAATCGCCGAGAAAGGAGGAAAAAATGATGAAGGCCGAAGAGGTGGCCCGCCGCATCGCTCGTAGTATAGAAAAAAGAAAGCGTTTTGTGGTGCTGACTTTCGAGGGGAAATTCACCTACTGGTTCAAAAAGTGGTTTCCTTCCTGGCTCGACCGCATTGTGTACAATCACATGGCCCGGGAACCGGAATCCCCGTTCAAATGAACAGAAGAAAGCAAACCAACAGTCTGCTGCGGTTGCCGTCAGAGCGCATTTCAGCAAAAACCGTTCTTTTTTGCCGGGAATTACATCCTAAAGTTTTGTATCTTCAGAGCTTAAAGCAGTTTGCAGCATGACCCTACTGATCGTATACCTGATCCTGGCGCTGGGGATCTCCTTTCTGTGCTCGATCCTGGAAGCGGTGCTGCTATCCGTACCGCCATCCTACCTGGAGACCCTGTCTCAGCAGGGAAGCCGGCTGGCCGGGCAATTGAGGAAAATCAAGAAAAACATCTCCTCTCCGCTGGCTGCCATTCTTTCATTGAATACCATTGCCCATACCATAGGAGCCGCCGGGGTCGGTGCCCAGGCTACCCTGGTATTCGGTGAAGCCTGGTTCGGGGTTATATCGGCCGTGCTGACCCTGCTGATCCTGGTGCTGTCGGAGATCATTCCAAAAACCATCGGGGCTTCATGGAACCGGCAGCTCAGCATTCCCCTGGTGCCCGTACTCCGGTTTATAATGTTCATCATGTATCCCCTGGTATGGCTTTCAAACCAGCTTACACGACTGATTACTTCCGGAAAGCACATGGTCACCCTGAGCCGCGACGAAATGGCGGCCATGGCAAATATCGGAAAACAGGAAGGCGTGCTGGCGGAAGATGAATCGAAAACCATATACAACCTTCTGCGGCTGAGAAATATTCCCGTATCCTCCATCATGACACCCCGCACGGTACTGATCAGTCTGCCGGAAAATATGCAGCTTCGCGAGTTCCTTCAGAAAATGAACGAAATTCCCGTTTCGCGTATACTTCTGTGGAAAAACGAACCCGATAACATCACCGGATATTTTCTGAAATCGGAAGCCCTGGAAAACCTGGCCAGAGACAGGCACCGGAAGAAACTGGGCGATCTGAAACGGGACCTGATGATTGTCTACGAAGGACTCCCGGTTATGGGCCTGTACCAGAAAATGCTCGCCGCACGTGAGCACATTGCCCTGGTGGTGGACGAATACGGGGAAGTGGCCGGCGTGGTGACTCAGGAAGATATTTTCGAAACCATGACCGGAATGGAGATACTGGACGAAACCGATGTACATACCGACCTGCAGCAACTGGCCCGTGAACTGTGGAAAAAGAGGAATCCGGCCGGTCGTGAATGAAAAATATTTTTGAGTATCTTGCAGTCCTCATTCAAATTTGCACCGATGAGCGTATTGATCAACAAAGATTCGCGTGTCATTGTCCAGGGTTTTACCGGAAGCGAGGGGACCTTCCATGCCACCCAGATGATTGAATACGGAACCCGGGTGGTTGGAGGCGTTACACCCGGCAAGGGAGGAGCCGTTCATCTTGACCGGCCGGTGTTCAATACCGTGGAAGAAGCGGTAAAAGAAACAGGAGCAGATACTTCGGTGATCTTCGTACCACCCGCCTTTGCGGCCGACGCCATCATGGAAGCGGCCGATGCGGGTATCCGTGTCATTATCACCATCACCGAAGGGATCCCGACCCGGGATATGGTCAGGGTGAAGGAGTTCCTGAAAGACCGCCCCGTTGTTCTGGTAGGTCCGAACTGCCCCGGGGTGATTACACCGGGAGAGGCCAAGGCGGGCATCATGCCCGGATTCATACACCGAAAGGGAACCGTGGGCATTGTTAGCCGTTCAGGCACCCTTACCTATGAAGCCGTTGACCAGATCACCCAGTCGGGCCTGGGACAGTCGACATGCATCGGCATAGGAGGAGATCCCATTGTGGGTACCAGCACCCTGGATGCCGTCCGGTTGCTGATGGACGATCCGGAAACGGAAGCCATTGTTATGATCGGTGAAATAGGAGGCAATATGGAGAATGAAGCCGCCCTGTGGATCAGGGAAAACGGAACAAAACCCGTAGTGGGTTTCATCGCAGGACAAACCGCCCCGAAGGGAAGGCGGATGGGCCATGCAGGGGCTATCATCGGAGGAAAAGACGATACCGCTGCGGCCAAAATGCAGATCATGCGCGAATGCGGGATCCATGTGGTGGAGTCTCCTGCCGATATCGGAAAAACCGTGAAAAAAGTGTTGAACCGGTAGATACCCTTTCACGGATTCGTTTAACACAAGGTGTATGCGGGAAGAAAAGATAAGGCTGGCAGCCGGGTGGCTGAAAAATTCTAAACATACAGCGGCATTCACAGGCGCCGGTATATCGGTTGAAAGCGGCGTTCCCCCTTTCAGGGGCGAAAACGGGCTGTGGAACAAATACGATCCGATGGTTCTTGAAATCGATCGTTTCCGTGCCGATCCCACCGGATCATGGAAGATCATACGTGAGATATTTTACGATTACTTTCGCGATGCCCGTCCCAACCGGGCTCACGAAGTCCTTGCCCTGATGGAACAAAGAGGGTTTCTGTCAGCCGTGATCACCCAGAACATTGACAACCTGCACCAGGAAGCCGGCAGCCGGAAAGTGTATGAGTACCACGGAAATGCCCGGGAACTGATCTGTACCCGTTGCGGGCAGATCTATGATCCGGTGAAGATCGGACTGGACCACCTGCCTCCACGCTGTCCCCGCGACAAAGAAGTGCTGAAACCCAACTTTATTTTTTTCGGCGAACCCATACCCGAAGAGGCAGCCGCTATGGCCAGCCATGAAGCAGCCACGGCTGAAATATTTCTGGTGATCGGATCTACCGGTGAAGTAATGCCCGCCTGCATGGTACCCCGGATGGCCAAGCAGAGAGGGGCTACCATTATCGAGATCAATCCTGAGGAAACACTTTTTACACACCATATTACCGACCTGCACCTGAAAGGAAAAGCAGGGGATGTACTGAACAGGCTGGCTGTGGAATTGTTTAACGGGACAGATGACGCATCCATGTGAACCATTTCATGTAAAACAATAAAAATCCATTCAGATGAAACTGTTAGAAGGAAAAACCGCACTGATCACTGGAGCAGCACGGGGAATCGGCAAGTCCATTGCCCTGGCTTTTGCCCGGGAGGGAGCCGACATTGCCTTCACCGATATTGCCCGGAATGAAGATTTCGAAGCCACACTGCAGGAGCTGGAAGGCACAGGTGTTACCGCCCGGGGATATGTTTCCGACGCATCGAAGCTGGATCAGACCGAAAAGGTGGTTGAACAGATTGTAAAGGATTTCGGGAAAATCGATATTCTGGTGAATAATGCCGGTATTACCCGCGATACCCTGCTGATGAGGATGGCAGAGGAACAATGGGACCAGGTGATCGAAGTGAACCTGAAATCTGTATTCAATTTCACCAAAGTGGTACAACCCGTCATGCTCAAACAACGGAGCGGCTCGATCATCAATATGAGTTCGGTGGTGGGAGTGGGCGGAAACGCAGGGCAATCGAATTATGCCGCTTCCAAAGCCGGGATCATCGGGTTTACCAAATCGGTAGCCAGGGAGGTTGGCTCCAGAGGGATCCGGTGCAATGCCATTGCCCCGGGCTTTATTTTGACCGAAATGACAGCCCGCTTGCCCGAAGAAGTTCGAAAGGACTGGATCGCGCAGATTCCCCTGCGGCGTGCAGGCACACCCGAAGATGTGGCCAATGCGGCAGTATTCCTGGCATCCGGTTTGTCATCGTACGTGAGTGGCCAGGTGATCCAGGTATGCGGGGCCATGAAGACCTGATAACCCGATTTCCCCCTTGCCCGGGTTTACATCGTGGGATATTTTTCGTATTTTACCGAATTATAATCCTTGCAGGACCAACAAAACAAACCATGAAAAGAACCCTGTTCCCACTGATCTTTCTGGCACTGATCACCTCCTGTAAAACCTCCAGTCTGATGATCGATGTGCTCAGGCCGGCGAATATCAACCTGCCCGGAGACATCCGGACCCTGGCCGTGGTAAACCGCAGCCTTCCTTCCAAAGAAGCCGAGGTAAATAACCTGGTGGAGGGAATTATCACCGGGGAAGGATTGCTGGCCGACCGGTTCGGATCGAGAGCCTGTGTCGCCGGCTTTGCCGATGCATTGCAATCCTCTCAGCGATTCCGTGTGGTGGTTCCAGATATCGAACTAAAAGGGACCGGAACCGATAGAATGCCTCCTCTGCTTGAATGGCCTGTAATTGACGATATCTGCCGGCAGAACGGCGCCGATGCCCTGCTCTCGCTGGAAACCTTCGATTCAAATACGGGAGGGGTCCTGTTTTCCATACTGAACCGGACGCCTGGTGAAAACCTCACCATCAAGGTGGAATCGGGATGGAGGATCTATGATCCGGAAAGAAAACAGTTGCTGGATGAGAACATATATATCGATCATTTTAACTGGGATGCCCCGGCATCCGGAGCAGGCCCGTCGCGGCAGGAAGTGGTGGAAAGGGGTGGATATTATGCCGGCACACAGTATGCAGCCCGGATCTCTCCTTCCTGGGTTTCTGCTTCGCGGATCTTTTTCAAGAAGGGCAACCGGGATTTCAGGGAAGCCAAACGGCTGGTACGCATGGGCATGTTTGATGAAGCAGCCAGGATATGGGAAACCTATGTTGACCACCCTAACCGGAAAATTGCCGGGTACGCCTGTTACAACATGGCCCTGGTTTGTGAACTGAACAGTGACCTGGAAGGAGCCCTGCAATGGGCCACCCGGTCATACCGGCAATACCGCATCAGGAAAGCAGCCGAATATATGAACATACTGAATTACCGCATTATGCAGGCCGAGGTGCTGGATCAGCAATTGACGGAATAAACAGGTGGAGAAAAACCATTGTCAGAGAAAATATGAATAAACGGCCGCCTTATAGTGTTTTGACGGTGTGGTGGATGATCTTGTTGGTCGTGTTCACTTCCTGCGGGGTGCAAAGGATGGCGGTAGACGTTTACAGGCCGCCGGAAGTATCCGTTCCGGAAGACCTGCAAAGGATTGCCGTGATCAGCCGCCTGGGAGAAATCGAATCACAGGATATCGATAATCTGGTTGAAGGGATCTTTACCGGGCAGGGTGGATTTGTGCAGCAGCTCGGAGCGCATCAGGCAACCCTGGGAGCAATGGATTATCTCGAATACAGCCGGGAATTTGAAGATGTTTTCAGGGTGAAACTGAATATGACCGATACAGGACACTGCGAAATGCCTCCTCCGCTAGATCAGCAGATTTTAGACCAGGTGAAGGAAGAATATCTTGCCGATGCGGCTGTTGTGGTGGAATACCTGGTTACGTCCAATCAGTCGTTCGCCGAGTCAAGAAGAGTGTATGAACAGCAAAAGAAAAATGAAGTATGGGAAAACACCGTAGTTTACAACGTGGGAACGGTGGAACGGTTTATCGCTGTGCTGAAGGTGCATCTGTCAACCGGCTGGCGCCTGTATGACCTGAGGAGAAACCGGATTTTGGATGAATATGAATCATCCGATTCCATTTTCTGGGAAGTGGACGGTTCATCACGCAGGGCTGCACTTTCCCGTCTGCCGAACAAAAGCAGGGCAGTGGAAGAGGTGGGATTTATGGCAGGAGAAAAATATGCCCTGAGAATCATACCCGGCTGGAGAACCGTACAGAGAACTTTTCTGACAGGTAAACGGTCGTATTATAAAAATATCAGGCAAAAGCTGAAACGCCGCATGTACGGTGATCTGAAAGAGATCTGGGAGCAGGGGCTCCGCTCAGATAAAACGGATATCAGGATAACGTCGCTGTATAACCTGGCGATATTGCATGAGATGGAAGGCGATCTGGAAACGTCCCGGCAAATGCTTGAAGAGGCGGTGGAACTGAAGGATTTTTCCAGGGCCAGGAATTATCTGAAATTGATCATTGACAAACAAAATACCCGTGGCATTCATGAAACGGATCCTGAATAACCGGATTCGAAGAGGAAAATTTCTGCTTCCGGTCTTCCTGGCAGCCATTGTTCTGATTTCCGGATCATGCCGGAGTACTCACCCCATGACCATCGAAATCCTGGTTCCTGCCGAAAACATCATGCCTGCAGGAAATAACCGGGTCACTGTGGTCAACAGAAGCCTGTGGCCCGATTCACTGGACAAAGCGCTGGTAGCTGCCGACCTGGCCAATGATGCGGCCAGGGAATGCATCATCGGTCTGATCCATGTGATCGAATCATCGGGCTTTGCTGATACCCTGCTGATCAGGGATATAGCTGAGCTGGACAGTTCCAGCATCCAATTCCCCATTAACTGGTGGATACTCGATACCCTGGCCGGAGGAGAAAAAGGGGACGTGGTGATTGGCCTGGAATACTTTGCCGTCACAACCGATGAAACCGGAGATATGGTCGCAGAAGATATTTTCCCGGGAATCAGTGCGGATTTGTATTTTTCTCTGGATTTATCTCTTGCCGTTCATTCTTTCTGGAGGATCTATCATATTCCCACCCGGTCAATCCACGAAGAATACTGGGCACGCGATACGGTTACATTAAACAGCACGGGGGTCAATTTGCATGACGCCGTGGCAAACCTGCCCGACCTGTCGGAAATATTGCTGGAAACGGCCTATTTTAACGGGTATGATTATGGCCGGCGACTGGTTCCTTTCTGGGTTCAGGTCAACCGGTTTTACTACAAAAGTGGGAGCAAGGGGATCCGCGAAGGCCATAAACTGGCCATGCAGAACCGGTGGCTGGAAGCCGCCCGTGTATGGAAACAGGAAACGAGCCATCATAATGAGCGTAAGGCTGCCCGGGCCATGTATAATATGGCCGTGGTTTCCGAAGTACAGGATCAACTGGAGATTGCACTCGACTGGGCGCTGAAATCCTATTACCTGGAGGCCGATCCGGCCACCAAAAAATACATTGACCTCCTCAGCGAACGGATCACCGAAAGGAAAAGGCTGGAGGAACAATTCTGACTCCATACTGTATGCCGGCCATGAACAAAACCTGCCCTGACTTGTTAATCATGTACAAGCCGGGTAAACGGGTTTGGGAACAGGCACAGATGGTGAGGTTGGTTTTGTTGGTTGTTTGTGTTTTTCTTGTTTGCCCGGCTTTCCTTTTTCCCTGATCCAGGGTATTCCGGGGTTTATTCAAAACTTTTCCTCATTTCTTTTACCTTTGCCCCGGCGAATGAATGCAAAACCCCATGGAAAATTTGATTTTCTATCTGATTATCGGCATTCTGCTTATGGAATATCTGGTGGAACGGATACTTGGACAACTGAACCTGAACCATTATCAAACCACCGTTCCCCGTGAACTCAGGAAAATCTGCGATGAAGAGAAATACCGGCAGGCACGGGAGTATTATGTAGCGAATCACCGGTTCTCCATGGTCACATCCGGTTTTCATCTGTTACTGATTCTCGGCATGCTGGTTTTCGGGGGATTTGCCCTGGTTGACCACTGGGTTCATCAAATAGCCGGACATCCCGTTTGGGTCACGCTCCTGTTTTTCGGGATACTGATGCTGGCTTCCTCGCTGATCAATATTCCGTTCGAGGCATACGACACCTTTGTGATCGAAGAAAAATTCGGTTTTAACCGTACCACGGTAAAAACTTTCATTGCCGACCACATCAAATCGTGGATCCTGGGCGGAATCACCGGGGGAGGGATCCTGGCCCTGGTGGTGTGGTTCTGGACCCTCACCGGTCCTTCCTTCTGGCTGTGGGCCTGGGGACTGATCACCCTCTTTTCCCTGTTTATTACCATGTTCTATTCCACCCTTATCGTTCCCCTGTTCAATAAACAAAGGCCACTGGAAGAAGGTTCCCTGCGGAATGCCATTGAGTCGTTCACACAGAAGGCGGGATTCCGCCTTGACAGCATTTATGTTATTGACAGTTCCAGGCGTTCGACCAAAAGCAATGCCTATTTTTCCGGCCTGGGCCGGAAAAAGCGGGTAGTACTGTTCGACACCCTGATCGATGAAATGAGCGAGGAGGAGATCGTGGCCATCCTGGCCCACGAGGTGGGTCATTACAAAAAAAAGCATATCTGGAAAGGGCTGCTGGCCGGTACGGCACAGACCGGACTCACGCTTTTCCTCCTTTCCCTGCTGATCAACGAGCCGGTAACAGCCGGGGTACTGGGTACGGAACAACACGGATTCCATACCGGATTGCTGGTATTCGGCCTGCTGTACAGTCCGGTATCCACCCTGCTGGGTATTGTTATGAACCGGTTTTCCCGGAAAAACGAATTTCAGGCCGATGCCTTTGCCCGGGAACAATATAACGGGGAAGCCCTGGCATCAGCACTGAAAAAATTATCGGTCAAAAACCTGAGCAATATGAATCCCCATCCCCTGTATGTTTTTGTGCATTATTCCCATCCTCCGTTGCTGGAAAGGATTAAAAGATTACAGGGTCGTTCCGAATGAAAAAAAATGCTTATTTTTGGGCCCGGATTGCCTCTTTAGCTCAGCCGGTAGAGCAGCTCATTCGTAATGAGCAGGTCGTGGGTTCGAGTCCCATGAGAGGCTCTGGCATAACGACATACTTAAATGCGGGAGTAGCTCAGTGGTAGAGCATCAGCTTCCCAAGCTGAGGGTCGCGGGTTCGATCCCCGTTTCCCGCTCTTGAAAATCAGGGACTTACAGTTTAAACTACTGTAGGTCCTTTTTTATTTAGACCAAATCTCAGTCTTTCATTTCATTGATTGAAACCCTGGAAGATGACCTGATAAGAAGGGGGTTTTATTTCAGGCATTCTTAAACGCCTTTTTGCCAGCAAATTCTGATGCACTTCCCAGGGCATGTTCAATTCGCATAAGCTGATTGAATTTCTCGACCCGTTCACCCCTGCATCCGCTTCCTGTCTTCAGGTGACCGGCATTAACGGCCACCGTAAGGTCTGAAATGAAACTGTCAACGGTTTCACCACTGCGGTGTGATACAAAGCAGTTATATGAATTTTTATATGCCAGTTCAATGGTCTCAAGCGTTTCTGTGACTGTTCCAATCTGGTTCAGTTTGATAAGCACAGCATTTGCAACACCTTTCCGGATACCTTCCATGAGGATGGCTTTATTTGTACAGAAAATATCATCACCAACAATTTCAATCTTCCTGCCAAGTGTCCTGGTCATATTTGCCCAACCGTTCCAGTCATTTTCTGCCAATCCATCTTCAATTAAAACAATGGGGTATTTCTTCACCCAATTTTCCCAGAGTTTCACCATTTCATCGCTGGTCAGGTATTTCCCTGTGCTCTTAAATAATTTATACTTCCCGTCTTCCCACAATTCACTGGCAGCAGGATCCAGGCAAATGCTCACTTCATCGCCTGCTTTGAATCCTGCCTTCGTTATGGCTTCCAGAATCACTTCTACCGCTTCATCATTTGATTTCAGATCGGGGGCAAAACCACCTTCATCACCCACACCGGTACTGTATCCTTTACCCTTCAGAACAGATTTCAAGGTGTGGAATACTTCTGCTCCCATGCGGATAGCCTCTGTGAAAGATGGCGCACCATGCGGGGCTATCATAAATTCCTGGAAATCTACATTATTATCGGCATGTTTTCCACCATTGATGATATTCATGCAGGGGACAGGCAACAGATGGGCATTGCTTCCACCGAGATACTGGTAAAGAGGAACACCGGAACTCATGGCTTCAGCACGAGCATACGCCATTGAGACACCCAGGATCGCATTTGCACCAAGTTTTGATTTGTTTGGCGTACCATCCAAATGAATCAGGGCATAGTCAAGTTCCCGCTGGCTGATGAAGCATTTGCCAACAATCTCGTTAGCAATGATTTTGTTGACATTCTCAACGGCTTTCAAAACACCTTTACCGAGGTAACGTTTCTTGTCACCATCACGTAATTCGCATGCTTCCCGTTCACCGGTTGAAGCACCGCTTGGTACGGCTGCTCTGGCTTCCGTCCCGTCTTCAAGCATCAAATTGACTTCCACCGTGGGATTCCCACGTGAATCAAGTATTTCCAATGCATTTACATAAATAATTTCCATCGTATTAAAATTAAGGGGTTACTGTTTTATCCTGTTGGTAATTTCGATTAATTTACTGATATCCGAATCATATTCTTCTGCATACTTTTGGGGAAACGTACCGAAACCTTTCATATTTCGTGAAAGTGTTTCGGATAATATTTCCCATATCCTGACTCTTTTCGCATTGATGGCCTTCTGTAGACTTGTCCTGTGCTTTGATGTTCCATATTTCTCGGCCAGTTCGCAAATAAAACTTTTTGCTTCTTGAATTACTGAAATATTGGTTTCAATGGTTTTGTCATCTACATCTTTCAGCAGCACATTACAGCATGAATTCCTCTGCTTTATCAACATGTTTTCAAGTTCCAGCAGAGATTTCTCAACAACAGTCAGACTTGATGAAAGTGACCGGGTGTGATTTTCTGATAAGCGTATCTTCTTGCACATGGATTTTTCAAACTGAAATTGCTGTTTATAAATTTATTAAAATCCATCCCTTATTTCTTTCCATTCAAAATAACAGGCATCTGGTCATCAGGAACGGGTTTTTAAGGCAAATGGTCTGGCAGGAAAAACTTGTTTGCAATGAATGCCGGAACAACTGCGCTTGCGATGACTGCACCAATGATAATCTTTATCAGTTCCATTGAAATCTTTAATCGGTTGGCAAAAATAGTAGATACAAGGGCGGATAAAAACCAGAATGATGGGACAACATACATGTTAACCATTAGAAAAACTCCTGATTAATTGGTTATTGGTAGGAGTTATCAGCATCTGGAGCGGTTTGGGGTGAACTCCATCACCACGTGATAAATATAAAAAAAATCGGATAAAAAAAGGACGTTTATTCATTTCCCACAATGCAGGGTAGGTTTGTGCAAAAAAAAAGGGGGGTCGCAACCCTTAATTATTTACCCACTATTGCATGCGAAAACACCGGCAGGGGGTCGCAGGCCCTGACGCCCTTCTCCAGTTGGAGAAATGGTCAGGATGTCTTCCCTGACGGCCGGCATTCGAACCCCGCCTGCCGTGACAAATCGACAGTAGAAAACCAAGGGACTTACTATTGATTATTGATAAAGGATATTTTTTCAACAGAGGCAGAATATTGATATTATAAATATAATTTCTCATACGAACTTGTCGATTTGAGAGCGTACCAACCTTCCTTTTTTTGTATTTTCAGGCAATGAATATTCTCATCCTGATCAAACGGTTTGATTTCGGCGGGGCGGAAAACCATGCCCGCGAGCTGGCCAACCGGCTGGTGGAAAAAGGTCACCGGGTTATCCTGGTGGCCGGAAAGGGCAGGCAGCAAAAACAGCTTCGCGCCGGCGTACGGTATTTTCCCATGCAACCCCGCGACCTGCTGTGGCCGTTCCAGCTTATCTTCCTCATCGCCCTGGCGCTGTATTACCGCATCCATGTGATCCATGCCCACCAGCGTTTGCCCATCCTGATGGCCGGGTTTGCAGGAAAGATCACCCGCACCCGGGTAGTCTCTACCGTGCACGGACGCACCAGGTATGATCTGCGTTCCGGCCTGGCCAGAAGATGTTCCGACAGCATCATTTTTGTAAGCCGCCGCGTACTGGAAGTATCGGCCGCCTATGAAGAGATCAGCCACAAGGCCGTGGTGATTCCGAACGGCATCCAGATACAGGCATTCAGCCACCGGCCGCATGATTTCGTAGTGGCTCATACCTGCCGACTGGACAGAAACCATGCCGACCTGCTCGGTATGCTGATGGAACAGGTCATCCCCTTGTGTGCAGGGAGGTTTGCCTCTTTTTCATACTGCATCTATGGAGACGGGCCGTACAGGAATGAACTGGAAAAAAGAGCGGAAGAAACCAATGCGAAAACAGGAAACACAACGGTGGAAATGAAGGGTTATATGGAAAATGTGGTACCCTGCTATGAAAACGCTTCGCTGGTGGTGGGTGTGGGGCGCGTGGCCCTGGAAGCCATGGCCCACGGCATCCCGGTACTGTGTATGAACAACAAACACCTGGGAGGGATCATTACTTCATCTTCATATAACAAGTTACGGAACTGGAATTTTGTGGATGTCAACGCTCCTCCACCCACACCGCAGGAAGTCTTCCGGCGGCTGAACGCCTGTTTCCAGAACCGCGCCTACTGGCAGAAAGAAGCCCTGAACCTGAAACGTTGCATAGAAAAAGACCATGATCATTCCTCCCTTACCGAACGTACCCTGCAGGTGTACGCCGGCAATCCCTCTTGCAATATACTTATGAATATATGACAATATGTTGAATTCTTTGTTTTTTTGTATATTTGTCCTGAGGTTCTTCATCAAAACAACTGATCATGAAACAGAAAACAAAAGATTCCCGCCGCGATTTTCTCCGGAAAGTCATTGCTTCCGGTGTGATGCTCGGACTGGCTCCTTATGCCGGTAAATGGCAGGCTCTGGCCTCATCTCCCGCCAGAGGGACACTCCCTCTGCGTCCCCTCGGAAAAACCGGATACCAGGTGGGGATATACAGCCTGGGTGCTCAGGCTGCCATTGAAACACCCGGCAAGGAAGAACTGGCAGAGGAATTGCTGAACCGGGCCATTGATCTGGGTATCAATTATATCGATACAGCCGCCGCTTACGGCCGTGCCCTGGGTTCCATGACCAGAGCCGATGCGATGGGTACCAGCGAACGGAATGTGGGGAAAGTCATGAAAACCAGAAGGAACGAAGTATTCCTGGCTTCCAAAACGCACGACCGGAGCTATGACGGGTCGATGCGCCTGCTGGAGACCTCCCTGAAGAATCTGCAAACCGATCACCTCGACCTGTGGCAAATACATAATGTAAGGGGAAACGAACTGGAAAACCTCGATCGTTTCTTTGCCCCCGACGGGGTGATCCGGGCAATGGAAAAGGCCAGGTCGGAAGGGATGGTCCGTTTCCTGGGGATCACCGGTCATGAAAATGCCGAGGTGCTCCGAACCCTGATCGAAAGATATCCCTTCGACAATATTCTGATGGCGGTGAATGCCGCCGACAAGTTTCACGATTCCTTTATCGAAAACCTTTTGCCGGTGGCCGTGGAAAAGAATATGGGCATTGTGGGAATGAAAATACCGGCCCGCGACCGTATATTCGCCCACGGAGGGATCATCAGCATGAAGGAAGCCATGGATTATGTATTGACCCTTCCGGTAAGTACCGTGGTGGTGGGACTGGATAATATCGAAGAACTGGAAGAAAATATCCGCATTGCCCGCGAATTTACCCCCCTAACCGCCGACGAGTTGCTTGCTATTGAAGAAAAGGTAGAACCATATTACAAGGACCTGCTCTTTTTCAGAGGATTATCCGATTGGCCGCCCGACTGGTAGTCGTCCGCACGGCAATTTTCCGTAAAGGCAGTGAACAGCCTTCCATTAACCGGACGGTTCTGTTGCTTATCCCGGTGTTTCCCGAAAGCTGTCGTTGACCGGATTTTTTATACATTTCCGGAAAATTCGAAACATGTTTGCTCAGATCATTACCATCGGGGATGAAATTCTCATCGGTCACACGGTAGACGGAAATTCGGCCCATATAGCTGCAGAGCTGAACCGGATCGGCATACGCGTACAGCGTATTGTTTCCGTTTCCGATCAGGAAGAAGCCATCATACGGGCTCTGGAAGAAGCTGTTTCGGAAGTGGATCTGGTATTGCTTACCGGCGGACTGGGGCCTACCCGCGATGATATCACCAAAAAGGCCCTGTGTGCCTGTTTCCACTCGCCCCTTGTTTTTGACAAAAAGGTGTTCCGGCAGAATGAGAAAATGCTGGCGGCACGCGGGATCGGGATGAACAAGCTGAACCGGTCACAGGCTGAAATTCCCCGCGACAGCATTCCCCTGAAAAATGAAACGGGCACTGCCCCGGGACTCTGGTTCGACCGCGGCGGCCGGGTAGTGGTGGCCCTGCCCGGAGTACCGCATGAAATGGCAAACATACTGACCAAAGAAGTGATCCCCCGTCTCACAAAAAGGTTTAAAACACCGGTTGTAATACACAGAACCATAAATACATTTGGCACTTTCGAGGCACGCCTGGCCGAACTGCTTGCAGGCTTTGAAAATACCCTGCCTCCACACATTCGCCTGGCTTATCTGCCGTCGTACGGGATCATCAAACTGCGTTTGAGCCTCAATGGGTCAGACAGAACAACCCTGGAAAAGGAGAGGGACGATTATCAGTCGGAACTGGAAAAAATCGTGGGAAAATATGTATGGGGGTATGACAGCGATACCCTGGAAGAACTGGTGGGGAAGGAGCTGGCCGCTCGAGGAGCCACCCTGTCGCTGGCAGAAAGTTGCACCGGGGGAACCATTGCCAGGATGATCACATCGGTTCCGGGCAGTTCACGGTATTTCACCGGATCGGTCGTAGCCTATTCCAATGCGGTAAAAAAAGAATGGCTGGGAGTGGACGGGAAAATGCTTTCCGCCTGCGGGGCGGTAAGCCGGCCGGTAACGGAACAGATGGCCAGGAGAGCCATGGAAAAATTTTCCACCGCTTATGCCGTGGCCACTTCGGGCATTGCCGGTCCGACGGGAGGGACACCCGCCAAACCCGCAGGAACCGTATGGATTGCTGTGGCAAACAAAGAACGTACAATTTCTGAAAAGTTCCTGTTCGGCAATGGCAGGCAGAAGGTAATCCTGCGGTCGGCGCATGCTGCCCTGCATATGTTACTGCAATTGATCCGCCGCTATCCTGTGTAAAATGAAAAAATCATAATAAATTTGAATATTTTACTTGATTAATTGAACAAAATTCACGTATTTTGCGATCTGTTTTGAAAAACCTATTTGATTAAGGATCAGGAACCATGTCGAAAGTTTGTCAAGTTACCGGAAAGCGGATGATGGTGGGAAACAACGTATCCCACTCGAAAAGAAGGACCAGGCGCAGGTTTTACCCCAACCTGTTCAACAAAAAGTTCTACCTTCCCGAAGAGGACCGCTGGATTCGTCTCAGGGTATCGGCAGCAGGCATCCGCCTGATCAACAAGAAAGGGGTCACGGCTGTCCTGAAGGAAGCAAAGGAAAAAGGATATATTGATAAGGTATAATATTGTATTGCCATGGCTAAGAAAGGAAACAGGGTACAGGTCATCCTGGAGTGCACAGAGCACAAAGACAGTGGTTTGCCCGGAACTTCCCGGTATATTACCACAAAGAACCGCAAGAATACTTCTGAAAGGCTGGAGTTGAAGAAATACAACCCCATTCTGAAAAAGCACACCATACACCGAGAAACCAAATAATATACCATCATGGCAAAGAAAGTTGTATCCACGTTGAAATCGGGTGCCGGAAAGGAATTTACCCGGGTCATAAAGATGGTTAAATCGGAAAAAACCGGCGCGTATACCTTCCGGGATGAGATTGTGAACAATGCCCACATCAAGGATTTCTTTCAGAAGAAATAGATTGTTCTTCATCCCCTTGCGGAACAGCAAAGGCTTTCTTCATGGCTGAAGAGGGCTTTTTTTGTTTGAAACCACCCTTATCATAAAAACATAATGGCTGCACTCGGCATTTTTTCGCGCGACAAGAAAGAGAAGCTCGACAGGGGGCTTGAAAAAACCAAGGAAAATGTATTTAAGAAACTCACCCGGGCCATGGTGGGGCGTTCCGAAGTGAACGAGGAAGTGCTGGATGAGCTGGAAGAGATCCTGATCTCTTCGGATGTGGGCGTAAATACCACCCTGCGTATTATTGAAAGAATTGAAAAGAGGGTGGCACGCGACAAATACCTGAATGCCGGAGAACTTGACAGGATCCTTCGCGAAGAGGTGGCTGCCCTGCTGGCTGAGAATGCAGACGGCGAACCGGTGGGTTTCGAATCGGTTCTTACGGCAAAACCCTATGTGATCATGGTGGTAGGAGTGAACGGAGTGGGAAAGACCACCACCATTGCCAAGCTGGCACATCAGTTCAAAAAACTGGGGAAAAAAGTGTTTCTGGGAGCGGCCGACACGTTCCGGGCTGCTGCCGTTGATCAGCTCTCGGTATGGGCTGAACGGGCCGGTGTGGAGATCGTGAAACAGAAAATGGGGGCAGACCCCGCTTCGGTGGCTTTCGACACCCTCAGCGCCGCCAGGGCACATGATGCCGACGTGATCATTGTAGATACGGCCGGAAGACTGCACAACAAGCTCAACCTCATGAACGAACTGGCCAAGATCAAAAGGGTGATGCAAAAAGTCATACCCGACGCCCCGCATGAGGTGCTTTTGATACTCGACGGATCCACCGGGCAGAATGCTTTTGAACAGGCCAGGCAGTTCACTGCCGTTACGGAAGTTACAGCACTCTGCATTACAAAGCTTGACGGAACAGCCAAGGGCGGTGTGGTGCTTGGAATATCCGATCAGTTCCGCATTCCTGTCAGATACATTGGGCTGGGAGAAGGCCTGGATGATATCCAGGTATTCAACCGGACGGAGTTTGTCGATTCACTGTTTCGCAGGGACAACGAATGACCGGCCCTGATAAAAAACCCGGAGGCCTTGTCCAGGTGGTCACCCTGGGCTGTTCGAAAAACCTGGTTGATTCGGAGCACCTTTCACGCCAGTTGCAGGCTGCCGGCTTCGAACCCGTTCATACCGATGCTCCACTGAAAAGCCGGTACGCACTGGTAAATACCTGCGGATTCATTCATGATGCCAAACAGGAATCGGTGGATACCATCCTGGAATTTCTCGCTGCCCGTCGTGCCGGCCACATTGAAAAGCTCTATGTCATAGGCTGTTTATCACAAAGATATAAAGAAGAACTTCAGGCAGAGCTTCCGGAAGTGGACGGTTTTTTCGGGGTGAACGAACACCCCCGCATTCTGAAAGCCCTGGGCGGCAAATACCGGGAAGAGCTGGAAGGGGAGAGGGTCCCGGCCACTCCCCCGCATTATGCCTACCTGAAAATATCGGAAGGCTGTAACCGCCGGTGTGCATTCTGTGCTATTCCCCTGATCAGGGGCAGGCAACGTTCCCTGCCGGTGGAAAATATTTTGCAGGAGGCTCATTATCTGGTGGAAAAAGGCATAAAGGAGCTGATACTGATTGCCCAGGACCTTACCTCCTACGGTACGGATCTGTACGGCGAAAGAAGGTTGCCCGCGTTACTGGAAAAACTTGTCATTATTCCTGAAATCCGCTGGATCAGGCTGCAGTATACTTATCCGGCAGGATTTCCGGTGGAAGAGATCATTTCCCTGATGAAAGAACACCGGAAAATATGCCGGTACCTGGATATGCCGGTGCAGCATTCCCACCCGGATATCCTGAAACGGATGAACCGAAGCCACAGCCGGGAAGAAGCTGTGATGATCATAAAGCGGTTCAGGGAAGCGTTTCCTGAAATCTCTGTCCGTTCCACACTCATCACCGGTTTCCCGGGAGAAGGCCGCAGGGAATTCCTCCAACTGAAACAATTCGTGGAAGAAATGCGTTTCGACAGGCTGGGAGTGTTTGCCTATTCCCATGAAGAACACACTCCTGCCTGGCGAAAATATACCGATGGTATCAGCCGGCGCGCCAAAAACTACCGGATGCAGTCGCTGATGAAACTGCAGGAAGAGATATCATTGAAGAAAAACCGGAACAAAGTGGGCAGGGTCATCCAGGTGCTGATTGACGGGAAGGATGAAAGGTATTATTACGGAAGAACGGAATGTGACTCGCCGGAAGTGGATCATGAAGTATTGATCCCGGTAGATTCCGGCCCCCTCATTTCAGGTTCCTTTTACCGGGTCAGGATTACCGGGGCCGGTCCGTATGAGCTGTATGCCCGGGTCATGCCGGAATCGTTTCCTGTTGCCTGAAAGAAAAAAACACATAAATCAGGCTGTTTCAAAGAAAGAGCCGCCCGCGGGCGGCTCTTTCAGTTTTTCTCCTGTTGCTTTTCCGATTCTTTCTCCTGGTTTTCCTTGTTTTTGCTGCTTGCTTTTCCTTTTGGTTTTTTTACTGAGATTTTAATCTGTTCCTTGTTTTTATCCAGGTCTACCACCACGGTATCATCCTCTTTCAGGTTGGATTTGATGATCACCTCGGCCATGGGATCTTCCAGGTGTTTCTGTATGGCCCGCTTCAGGGGGCGGGCGCCGAACTGGATATCGTATCCGTTATCCACAATGAAATCCTTGGCAGAATCGGTAATTTTAACCTGGTAACCCAGTCCGTTGATCCGTTCGTACAGACCTTTCAGTTCAATATCGATGATCTCGTGGATATGCTCCCTTGACAGGGAATTGAAGATCACCACATCGTCGAGGCGGTTCAGGAATTCGGGTGAAAAGGCCTTCTTCAGGGCTTTTTGAATTACCGTACGGGCATGTTCATCCAGGTTACTCTTCCCGAGCGATGCCTGGAACCCCACACCGGTGCCGAAATCCTTCAGCTGCCGGGTACCGATGTTGGATGTCATGATAATAATGGTATTCCTGAAATCCACCCGGCGGCCGAGCGAATCGGTAAGCTGCCCTTCATCCATCATCTGCAGCAGGATATGGTACACATCGGGATGGGCTTTTTCAATTTCGTCGAGCAGAACCACGGCATAGGGGCGCCGGCGCACTTTTTCGGTCAGTTGGCCTCCTTCCTCATAGCCGATGTACCCCGGAGGGGCTCCGACCAGACGCGACACGGAAAATTTCTCCATGTATTCGCTCATATCGATACGGATCAGGGCATCGGTACTGTCGAACAGGTACCGGGCAAGTACCTTGGCAAGTTGTGTTTTCCCCACACCGGTGGGGCCCAGGAATATGAACGACCCGATGGGCTTGTTGGGATCCTTCAGTCCGGCCCGGTTTCTCTGGATGGATTTCACAATTTTTTCGATGGCTTCATCCTGGCCCACCACCCACTTTTTCAGCTCATTCCCCATTTTCAGCAGGCGCTGGCCCTCAGCCTGGGCAATACGCTGTACGGGCACTCCCGTCATCATAGCCACCACTTCAGCCACTTTCTCCTCATTCACCGTTTCCCGGTTCTGGGAAAGTTCTTTTTCCCATTTGTTCTTTTCAATATCGAGCAGTTCGATGAATTCCTTTTCCCGGTCGCGGTAACTGGCGGCTTTCTCAAAATTCTGGTTTTTTACAGCCTGCACTTTTTCCTTCCGGGTTTCTTCCAGCTTCTGCTCCAGATGAAGGATCCTTTCGGGGACCACAATATTCGTAATGTGTACCCGGCTGCCGGCTTCGTCCATGGCGTCAATGGCCTTGTCGGGCAGATGCCGGTCGGATATGTACCGGTTGGTCAGCCGTACACAGGCCTGGATGGCATCGTCGGTATACAGCACATTGTGGTGGTCTTCGTACCGCTCCTTAATATTGTTGAGTATTTCGATGGTTTCCTCCACACTGGTGGGTTCCACCATCACCTTCTGGAAACGTCTTTCCAGGGCCCCGTCTTTTTCAATGTGCTGGCGGTATTCATCCAGGGTAGTGGCTCCTATGCACTGGATCTCGCCCCGTGCAAGGGCCGGTTTGAGCATGTTGGCCGCATCGAGCGATCCGGTGGCTCCGCCGGCGCCCACAATGGTGTGAATTTCGTCAATAAACAGGATAACATTATTGGTCTTGGCCAGTTCATTCAGAATGGCTTTCATTCTCTCCTCAAATTGCCCGCGGTATTTGGTGCCGGCCACAATAGAGGCCAGATCAAGGGTAATGACCCGTTTGCCGAACAGCACCCTGCTAACTTTGCGTTGAACAATACGCAGTGCCAGGCCTTCCACAATAGCCGATTTCCCCACACCCGGGTCGCCTATCAGAATGGGATTGTTTTTCTTCCGGCGGCTCAGTATCTGGGCAAGCCTTTCAATTTCCCGTTCTCTTCCGATAATGGGATCGAGACGGTCTTCCTCGGCCGCTTTGGTCAGGTCAATGCCGAAATTGTCAAGCACCGGGGTTTCGGAAGTGGTTTTCTGATTGCCGGTTGCACCGCCGGTACCTTTGGGCCCTCCACCGAACCCACGTGTCTCATCGTCTTCATCATCCTGCGGAAAGTCAGCCCTTGCCTGCGGTTTGCTGCTGATCAGTTCGGCTTTAACCATGTGGTAGTCAATGTTCCTTTCTTCCAGGATCTGGGTGATCATACTGTTCCGGTCCTTCAGAATGGCCAGCAGCAGGTGACCGGTATCTATCGTGGTGTTCTTCAACGATTTCGCTTCCAGATATACTAGCTTCAGGATCCTTTCGGAAGTTTTCAGCAGGGGAATGTTCTCTGTATCCTTCACCTGGGCGGTTTGATCGGGCCGTACCGACCCTTCCACCGCCCGTTTCAGTTCCTTCAGGTCGGCGCCCATCGACACCATGATATCGATGGCAATCCCTTCCCCCTCGCGAAGAATCCCCAGGAACAGGTGCTCTGGACCAATATACAGGTTCCCCAGCCTGATGGCTTCTTCCTTGCTGAAAGAGAGAACATCCTTTATTCTTTGTGAAAATTTTGCATCCATATATTTTATTACCTCGTTTTCATATTATAGTAACACAAACGGAAAAGAATTCAAAATGTTGAATGAATTGCATAAAAAAATCCTTTCTTTTCAGGCGGTAAAGGTACAAAGAACCTGCCTGATCTTTCATAATGATTTCCTTTCAATTTTAAACACCGGTTTGTTGATAAACCCTGGTTCATATTCGCCTAAAATCCACAATAATTCGCTATTTTCGCACTTTAAACTTCACCCGGCAAAGGTACAAAAAAAATAGGATACGATACAGATTAATACGATTGGTATATGTCAGATAATGAGAAGATTATAAAAATCAACATTGAGGAGGAGATGAAATCGGCCTACATTGACTATTCAATGTCGGTCATTGTATCCCGGGCATTGCCCGATGTAAGGGACGGATTTAAGCCGGTACACCGGCGGGTGTTGTTCGGTATGTCGGAGCTGGGAGTATTCTCAAACCGCCCGTTCAAGAAGTCGGCCCGTATAGTGGGGGAAGTTCTGGGAAAATACCATCCGCACGGTGATTCCTCGGTGTATGAAGCCATGGTGCGCATGGCGCAGCCGTGGTCGTTGCGATACCCGCTGGTGGACGGGCAGGGGAACTTCGGCAGTATTGACGGCGACAGCCCCGCTGCCATGCGATATACGGAAGCCAGGCTGCAGAAGATCAGCGAGGATATTCTGGCAGATATTGAGAAAAACACGGTTGATTTTCAGCTGAATTTCGACGATACCCTGAAAGAACCTTCCGTTATGCCGACCCGTATCCCCACACTGCTGGTAAACGGCGCCAGCGGTATTGCCGTGGGCATGGCCACCAATATGCCCCCGCATAACCTTGCGGAGGTGGTAGACGGACTGGTGGCGATGATCGATAATCCCGACATCACCACGGAAGAGATCATGGAACATATAAAGGCTCCCGATTTTCCCACCGGAGGGATCATCCATGGGTATCAGGGGGTGAAGGAAGCATACGAAACCGGCAGAGGAAGGATTGTGGTCAGAGCCAGGGTGGAAATAGAAAATACCCCCAGCGGCCGCGAAAAAATCATTGTAACCGAAATTCCTTACATGGTGAACAAGGCCGAGCTGATACGCAAAGCTGCCGAGCTGATCAATGAGAAAAAAATAGAGGGGGTTAGTTATATCAACGATGAATCGGACCGCTCGGGCATGCGGATCGTCATCATCCTGAAAAAGGATGCTTCTGCCAATGTGGTTCTGAACAAACTGTATAAGTATACCCAGCTGCAAACCTCATACAACGTAAACAACATTGCTCTGGTCAACGGCCGTCCACGCATTCTGAACCTGAAACAACTGCTCGATCATTTTATCAGGCACCGGCACCAGGTGGTGATCCGACGGTCGGAGTATGAACTGGATCAGGCAATGAAGCGTGCACATGTACTTGAGGGACTGCTCATTGCGCTGGATCATCTCGACGAAGTGATTAAGCTTATCCGGGCTTCCGCCACGGTGGAAGAAGCCCGGAACGGGCTGATGGAAAATTTCGGTCTGACCGAGATCCAGGCCCGTGCCATACTCGACATGCGGCTGCAGAAGCTTACCGGCCTGGAACGGGAAAAAATAAGGGAAGAGTACAACGAACTGATGAAGCAGATCGAATTCCTGAAAAAGGTGCTGGCAGAAGAGCATCTGAGGATGAAGATCATACGGGATGAATTGCTGGAAATCAGGGCGAAATACGGTGATCCCCGGCGTACCGAGATCATTCCCAATGCAGAAGAATTCAATCCGGAAGATTTTTATGCCGATGAAGATGTGGTGATCACCATTTCCCACCTGGGATACATCAAACGGACCCCGCTGACCGAATTCCGGCGGCAGGGAAGGGGAGGAGTCGGCTCCCGGGGTGGAACCACCCGCGAGGAGGATTTTCTGGAACATCTGTATGTGGCTTCCATGCACAATACCATGCTCTTTTTTACCGAAAAGGGAAGGTGTTACTGGCTGAAGGTATATGAAATTCCGGAAGGAAGCAGAACCTCGAAAGGACGGGCTATACAGAATGTGATCAACCTTAATCCCGACGACAAGGTCAGGGCTTACATCCATGTGCGTGACCTGTCGGATCAGGAGTTCGTGAAAAACAATTACATTGTTCTGTGCACACGTAAGGGAGTGATCAAGAAAACCGCTCTGGAAGCATATTCCAGGCCAAGGCAGAACGGAATCATGGCCATCCAGATCCGGGAAGGCGATAACCTGATCGAGGCGAAAATGACCAACGGAAACCATGAAGTGATCCTGGCGGTAAAATCGGGCCGGGCCATCCGTTTTCCGGAACATACCGTCAGACCCATGGGAAGGGTTTCTTCGGGTGTGCGGGGGATTACCCTTTCAGGGCCCGGCGATGAAGTGATCGGGATGGTATGCGTGGAAAACGAAAGCGAGGATATCTTGGTAGTATCGGAAAAAGGTTACGGAAAACGTTCCCGGTTGGCAGACTACCGGATTACCAACAGGGGAGGGAAAGGAGTGAAAACAATCCGCCTCACTGAAAAAACCGGTCGGCTGATCGCACTCAAAGGAGTTACCGATACGGACGACCTGATGATCATTACCCGGATGGGACTGACCATCCGCCTGGCCGTATCGGAGCTGCGGGTCATGGGCCGTACTACACAGGGTGTGCGACTGATCCATTTGAAGGAAGGCGATTCCATTGCGGCAGTGGCTTATGTGGATGCGGAAAACAACGGGGGAGAAGCGGCAGAACCCCTGGAGAATGAACCGGCGGAGGATGTGGAATAGCCATTTTAAACATACCTGATACCATTTTTTAAAGGAGTATAAAGGTGTTATTGAGAAAATTATTATTTTTGAAATCTGATAATCAAATCTTTTAAGAGAAAATGACCATGAAAAATTTAGCCTTTATTCTTTTCCTGGTGGTGATTGCCGGGACTTCGTGCGCTCAGAAGGGCAAAGTAAATTCCGCCCTGAACTACGTGGAAGCAGAAGATCTTGAAAAAGCCCTTGAAGCCATTGAAGTCGCCCAGGAAAATGAAAAGACACAAGACTGGTATAAAACCTATTTCGCCAAAGGGCGGGTCTATCAGGTGATGTATGAAACGGGGGACAAGGATCTGATAGAAAAGGCCGGCGATCCGCTGGAGATTGCATACAAAAGCTATCAGAAAGCCAAGGAACTCGACGAAAAAGGAAGGGTTGAAAAACAGATTGACCTGTTTTACCAGTCGCTGCTGAATGATTTTCTGAACCAGGGAATTGAGGCATTCAATGCATCCGATTTCGATCAGGCCTACAAATCATTCAACTATGCCCGGAAAGTGGGAGAGGAACCTATCTTCCAGGGAGGGGTTGATACCAGTATTATCTATAATGCAGGACTGGCAGCCTACAATGGAGAAATGTACGAGAAAGCCATTGAGTGTTTCGAAGAAGTGGGAGAAATGGGATATGAACAGGGAACACCATATATCCTGATCAAAAATGCCTATATCGCCCTGAACGATTCGGCCAGCGCATTGGAAGCCCTGCAAACCGGTTTTGAGATGTTTCCGGAAAACGAAGGCCTGCTGATCGAACTCATCAACTATTACCTGATGTCGGGCGCCGACGATGAAGCCCTTGAGTACATTGACATGGCTATCGAACGGGATGCGGAAAATTCTTCATACTGGCATGCCCGTGGGGTGCTATACGACAAGAAAGGGTCGATGGATCGGGCCATTGAAAGTTACAAAAAGGCCATTGAGCTTGACGACACGAACTTCAACAGCTATTACAACCTGGGAGCCCTGTATTTCAACCAGGGGGTGAATATGGCCAACAAAGCGCTGGAGATCAAAGATCCTGACGAATATTCCGCTGCTGTTGCAAAAGCAGATGAAAAGTTCCGGGAATCCTTGCCATGGCTGGAGAAGGCTCACGAGCTCAATCCTGACGATGTCAGTACCATGGAAACGCTGAAAATGCTGTATTACCGTCTGAAAATGATGGATAAACACGCAGAGATCAGTGAAAAGCTGGAGAACTTGTAGAGCACGGATCAACACAGAAGGATTCGGGGAAAGGAAACTTTCCCCTTTTTTTGTTTTAAAACGGTAGGGGATGAAATGAAATCAAGGTAAAGGTAGATGTATTACATTTTTATTCCGCAATTTGACATAATATTAATTATAGGACATTCATATTTTTTCATTTTTTCCTGAAACTCCCAGATGTGATAAATTTTCACTATATTGAAAAATATACAGACCATTCCTGAAAATACTAGTTATTATGTCTGAAAAAAATTCCATCAAAAGAAGAAGATTTTTGCAACTCTCTTCCACCGCATTCCTGGCCGGGGTTTCAGGGAACCTGATGGGGAAAACATGGCCCCGGGAAAGCCTGTCAATCATTGAAGAAGCGGCTCAGAAAGTGGGTCCGCTGCCCCGCCGGAAGCTCGGCTACAGCCAACGCGATATTTCCGTAATCATCGGATCAGGCGACCTGGCCGCTTTCCCTGCAGAAGCCGGCATCCTCTGCGGTATGAATTACTGGCATAAAGCCAATCAGTGGATACGCTCCGGCGTACCCGAAGCCATTCTGAAAAACAGAGAGGAACACTACTGCCAGGTTACGGTCGACCGCGTGGGCGGCGACCATTTCCAGGGACGTTTCGATGAAGACGAACATGTACGCTACGTAAAAGAGGTGCTGAAAGAAACCGGGCTGGGATACTTCGATGATATGCAGCTGCATTTTGGCTACCACAATACAGACGAACTGAAAAACGACCGGGGCTTTGTCCGCGCCTTTGAACGACTGAAAAAAGAAGGACTGGTAAAACACCTCTGCCTTTCACAACACAGCTATGACGGAAGCCCCAGAGTGAAAAACGGCCAGAGCGCCGCCGAAGTGCTGACCGCAGTGGTGGAAGACGGCATCTATGAACATGCCCAGTTTATGTATTCCTACGGCGGCGACCCCGAAATGGACCGGTTCATGGAATTTGCCCGGGAAAGAAATTTCGGCACCATCGCCATGAAAACCGCACGGGGTCTGGGACGTATGCGGCAGGATCAGGCGTTCATGAACAACCTGCCCGCGGGAACTTCCCCTCACAATGCCCTTGCCCGCTGGCTTACCACGCATACTTTGCTGGATGCCGCAGTGATCCGCGTCAGAAACCTGGACGAATTCGTCGATACTTATTCAGGAGCCGGTAAGAAATTGCGTGCCAGTGATATACAGGCTATCGAACAGATGACGGAAGTGGCTAACCACACGGTTTGCCGCCTGTGCGGAAAATGCCAGTCGCACTGCCCTCAGCACATTCCCATTACCGACATCATGCGCTACGAAAGATACGCCCTGGACGACCATAACTGGGATATGGCCTGCGCTCTCTATGCCTCAATCCCGGCAAAAGGAGACGTCTGTACCACCTGCGGCGAATGTGTTCATGCATGCCCGCTGCATCTTCCCATTCCCGAAAAACTCGCCAAGGCACACTTGCTGATGAGTTAAAAACCGGCACTACTCTGGAAAAGAAATCCCGGAACCCTCCCCCTTTCTGCCATTGCCATCTCCCCTGGGTATGCCTTCCTGAAAAAGGCGGTTTTCCCTTTTATCAGGATTTATGAACAATGCTGTGCCTTAACAGGGCGCACGGAAGAGTGTTGTATGAAATTCACATCAGAAAAAAAACAGGTATTTCTCAGGTCTTTGCCGGTGATATGAAAGTGCTGAAAAATACCTTTTTCTGTTAATAATTTCTTTTTATTAATCATCTGATTGTTTTACTTTTGTCCCCTTTGAAAAATTCATGTACCACCACCAGCATCATACCACATACCATACCGTGCCGGAAATCATTGAAGTATAAACTGTTAACCAACAAAAGAAAATTATGTTCCATAGCGAAAGCACCCGTTTCCTGGAGAAAAACGAAGTACTGGGATCTGTCGATGTTGATATCTATACCGATATTATAGGTAAAAATCGTGTGGAGGTCCTTAAGAAGAAGGCTGAACCCCTCAGTAACAAGGAATGGGCCCATGTCAATTCCACTTTCAAAGGTGGCGGAGTGGCTGAAATGCTGAAAAGTGTGGTGCCTATTGCCAAAGGATTGGGTATCAATACGAAATGGTATTGTATCGAAGGCGATAACGATTTTTATTCCATTACCAAGCGCTTCCATAATATTATTCAGGGTGTGGACCAGAAATTCACCCTGAGGGATCTGTTTGAAACCTACATTAAAACCAACAAGGATAATTTCAAAGATCAGGTGATCAGTGAGGATTTTGCCGTGGTGCACGATCCCCAGCCCTGTGCCTCCATCGTCCACGGGCATTATGAAGGCAAAGTAGTGTGGCGCTGCCATATCGACACGTCCGAAGCCAATGAAATGATATGGCATTTTTTGCTTCCCTATATCAATAATTATGATAGCGTGATCTTTTCCATGAAAGAATTCGTGAAGGAAGGGATCAAAAAACCGGTGTACCAGATCACTCCCGCCATCGACCCGCTGACCCGGAAAAACCGGAAGCGTACCCGTCAAGAAGCCCTGGATACCCTTGACGACCTGTTCAAAGAACACGGGATCGATCCCGAAAGGCCCATTGTACTGGCCGTTTCCAGATACGACATCCACAAGAACCAGAAGACCATTATCAGGTCGTTCCTGGAACTGAAAAAAGACCCGGCGGTGAAAAAACTAAAACCCCAGCTGGTCATTGTGGGTAACTCGGCCAGCGACGATCCCGAAGGGGTTACCATGTATCAGGAAATTCTAAAAGTCATTGACGGCGATCCGGATATCTTTCCTCTGCTGAATATCCCGAATAACGAGGAAAACATCGGCGCCCTGATGAAGATTGCCTATGTATTCATTCACGTCTCAACCAAAGAAGGATTCGGACTGGTGGTTACCGAAGCCCTGTGGCAGGGAACGCCCGTGATCGGATCCAATGTGGGAGGGATCGTGTTGCAGGTAATCCCTGCCAAAACCGGATTTCTGGTTGAACCCTTCGATGTGGAGCGCATCGTGGGTTTTACCAGGCATTTTCTTCTGAATGATGAGGAAAGGGAAAGATTCGGAATGCAGGCGGTGGAACACGTCAGGGAAAATTTCCTGATCACCACTCTGGTGGAAAAATATATCCGCCTAATGCGTTTCCTGGTGGGAACCGATTACCCCTACTTCAAAATATAATAAACCACTATTCCTTAACCAGCACCATACGGAAACATACTGTTGCCTTACTGTTTGTACCATTCTTCCAGATGATGGCAGATGTATTCCACCACCTTTCGATGCGCCTCCCTCCCACTTTTTTCCACAGAAAAAGCTTTTCCAAATGACATGTGTATGGGCCTTTCCGGATACAGCGGCCCCAGGTCCCTGATCAGCTTCCCGGAAGACCAGAAATCGGTGCGAATGGCTACCGGTATCACCTTTACACCGGCAGCCTTGGCCAGTTTAATGCCCAGCGTATTGAACGCTTCGGGATGAAAATGGGCGGTGCGGGTGCTTTGGGGAAAAATGACCACCGACCTTCCCCCTTCCAGAACCTTCCTGCCCTGCTCCATCACCACCGAAAAATCGGCCCTGGGATCTTTCCGACCTACCACAATGGGATTGCGTGAACGCATGATGGGACTGAAAAGCGGGTGACTGACCAGGCTTTCCTTAACTACGAAAGTGACATCCATCACTGGAGCAATGATGCACGGGAAAACCATGGTTTCCAGGGTGCTCATGTGGTTGCTGATATAAACTGCCGGAAGATCGGTTTCCAGAATATGTTCCAGCCCCGTTATGTGAAAGCGCCCCCCGCACCGCTCGATCAGCCTGAGCACCTCAAGGGATGATGCCGCCCACATGGCCGTGTCGTAAATGCCCTTTTTTACCCGCTTTCGGTTCCGTAACACCAGCCCAAGGAACCGCAGGGTGAAATCGAGCCGGGTGCCGCAAATCAGGCCATCTTCTCTTTTGTCCGCCGCAGTACGGTATTCCTTGCCGGGAAAATAAGGATGCTGGCGCTCCGGGTGTTTTTCCATTTTTATGCTCCTGTACTGCAAAGATAATCATTCCCGAAGTATTCCCTCCTGCCCCCTCTGCGACAGATTCCCATATTCTCTACTAAAATAAAGGGTTAGTTCAAATATAATAACTGTACTGCCTGTTATTCTGCATATTAAAACATTCAGGGATTCGGGATCACATAAAAGAATATGGCAAACCAGTGCGCCATACTTCCGGCAATGACCAGCAGATGCCATACCAGGTGGTGAAAGGGAAAACTTGCTTTTTTGTAAAAGTAGATCCCCACACTGTAACAAATCCCTCCGATCAGGATCCATAACCATCCCATGGTAGGCAGGGTACGTATGATGGGTACGAGTGCAATCACCAGCATCCACCCCATAATAACATACAGGGCAATAAAATAATAATTCACCCCTGAACCGCTCCGGCCCGCCCTGGTGAATTTCAGCACAATCCCGGTAACCGCCAGCCCCCACTGCAAACCGAAAATAACCCATCCCAGCGGCCCCCGCAGCAACACCAGTGTAATGGGTGTGTAGGTGCCGGCTATCAGGAGAAATATGGCAATGTGATCGAATAAAAAGAACAAATCCTTTGCCTTCCCGGGTTTCAAAGCGTGAGCCAGCCCCGATACCAGATACAGCACCATCATGGTTGCCCCGAAAATGGAAGTGCTAACTACATGCCAGGCATTACCCCGGATGGCTGAATATACCACCATCAAAACCAGCCCGGCTGTGGCCAGCCCTGCCCCCGAAAGATGCGATATGGCATTGGCCTTTTCCTCTGCTATGGTATAATTCCTTTCCGCCATAAATTCCGGGAATTTCGAATATTTTATTATTCCGGTCTGAAAATAATAAAATCTTTTCACTCTTCCCGGTTCATCCGGAATTTTCTCTTAACTGAAAGCTGACTCAGGGCTTGTATGGGCCAATAATCTGCAGCCTGTTACCCGAAATATCCACTTCCAGCAACAGGGGTTTCCGCGGACCGGGCGGGTCCAGGCTGGCATGGTGCAGGCACATCAGCAGTTTGCCCTCAAAAGTACGGAACAGCATGCCATGACCGGCATTGTTTGGATTCAGGGGCTCGGGTTCATGGACCCAGGGCCCTTCCAGCCGGCCGCTCTCCGAGTAGGCCACTCCCTGAGCATAGCGGTTTGCGCCCCAGCTCGACCACAGCATGCCCAGCCTGCCAGTTTGGGTCCTGAACAGAAAGGGCCCGTCGGTAACCCAGCCGTTCAGCTTCATCCCGAACGTAACTTCTCCTATGGAAAGCATCTCCCTTACCCAGGGACCATGATGTGCCCGGAAAAGGGTAACAGGCTTCCCTGCGGGTCCGCTCAGGTCGGGTGCCAGAGGTACTGCCACCATGGTGCCGTCGATGATCTGCATCCATTCGTGGCAGTACACCATATAGGGAATCCCGTCCTCTACCCACAGGGTTCCGTCAAGGGTGGAATGCTTCGGGAGCGTAAAATACACCCCCTTTTTGATGGGTTTGTAAGGCCCGCCGGGCCGGTCAGATACCAGCACATGCGACGCCCTTCGCTGTACATGATACCTCAGGGGAACGGTATCTACAATGATTTTCTGATTGGTAAAGGTGGCAAAGTAATAATATTTACCCAGGTAGTGATGCAATTCGGCCGCCCAGATCATCGGACGGCTGCCCATCCACGAAGCGGTATCGATCTCCACCACCTGAAAAGGCCCTTCCCACTTCTGCAAATCTTTGCTCTTCCACATCAGTCCGCCTGAACCGGTCATGTAATAGGTGCCGGTGGCCTGGTCGGCCAGAATAAACGGATCGCTCATGGTCAGTGAATCAAAAGGAAGGGTACGAACCTGCAGCACCCTGTCCCGCCTCCCGGTTCCCTGGGCTCCGGCATCCGGAACAGAAAACAGGATCATCAGGCATACAGGAAACCATCCTGATAGTGTTTTCATGGCGTAAGAATAAAACGGTTTGGTTTTGTTTGTTCATGTGAAAAGTACGCATTACCCCTTCCATATCAAACGGGAACAAACAAAAAGACCGATTTGTGATACAAATTGAAAAATATCTGTTAGATTTGTCACTGATGCCATCATACCGTCGCATAGGATTTCATAAGCTGCTTATCCGCCCGGGTATGCAGCGGGTTCCGGCAGGGTTCATCCCTTCTGCGGCTGATCACTTTCTTCATCTTACCTCCACAGGCACCACCACACCCCGGTAGGGGTGTGAAATTTCCATAGCAGGCATCTGCGTATGCCATATTCCGGCCGGTATTATTTATTCCGGGGCATAAAGTTCTGTACCATAATCACATAAAAAAATTTATTTCATGATCATATTGAAATTTGGGGGTTCCAGCCTGGCCTCACCTGGCAGCATCCGTCATATCAAAGAAATATTACTGGGGAAAAAAGAACCGTTTCTGGTGGTGGTTTCGGCTATCGGGAAAACCACCGACCGGCTGGAGGACCTCGCGGCCGCTGCAGAAAAAGGAAAACATGCGGCGCTGCTCGGAAAAATCAGAAACGAACACTTCGGATGGGTTCGGTCGGTCATTCCGCCTTCGGGACAAGACCGCGCATTTCAAGCAATTGAAGATTATATCAAAGATATCGAACAGGTATGTACGGGAATATCCTTTCTGCAAGAATTGACCGACAAGGCAAAAGCCCGCATTCTGGGAACCGGTGAACGGATGTCATCTCTCCTGCTTCATCAGTACCTTCGGCTGGAAGGGTTTGACATCCGCTATATTGACAGTTCCGTCCTGATCAGGGCCGGGGGGAACGTTTTGCAGGCCGTGGTGGATATGGAAGAAACGGAAAAAAGGATCCGGGAAAAGGTGTCTGTCACAGAAAATGCCATTGCTCCCGGGTTTATTGCCTCGAATGACCGGGGTGAACCGGCGCTGCTCGGACGTGGCGGTTCGGATTATACCGCTGCACTATTTGCGGCGGCACTGGAAGCCCGGTCGCTGGAACTGTGGAGCGATGTGAACGGTATGATGAACGCTCACCCCGGAATGGTCAGGGAAGCCGGCACCATCGACCGGCTAAGTTACATGGAAGCATTCGAGCTGGCTTATTTCGGGGCCAGGGTGCTGTATCCCCCAGCCGTGCGCCCTGTCATGAAGAAAGGTATCCCCGTGTACCTGAAAAACACCAGATCTCCCCACCTGGCAGGAACCCTCATAACCGCTGAATCGCCCTCAGAACCGGACAAAATCAAGGGCATCTCTTCCCTGTCGGGAATCAGCATGATCACCGTGTCGGGGGTGGGGCTGGCCGGCACCCGCGGAATAGCCCGGCGGGTGTTTCAGGCCACGGAAGAAGCCGGGGTGAACGTGATCCTGATCACCCAGGCCTGCTCGGAACAGAGCATCTGCCTGGGAGTGAATCACCGGGATGCCTCGCGCGCAGTCGCCGCCCTAAACCGTGTTTTCCACAGCGAAATGGAAGCGAATCTGGTTAACCGGGTGGAAGTTTCAGAAGACCATTCCATTATTGCTGCCGTGGGCGATCACATGAGGCAGCAGGTTGGCCTGAGCGGAAAGCTCTTCGGAGCCCTGGGAGAAAACGGCATCAATGTGGTGGCCATTGCCCAGGGAGCCTCCGAAAGGAATATATCGGTGGTGGTTGACCACCGGAACGAAGCCAAAGCCCTGCAGGTGATCCACGAACGGTTTTTCCGCAAAGCGGTGAAGCGGGTGCACCTGTTCGTGGCCGGAACCGGACAGGTAGGCAGCGAATTCCTGAAACTGGTTTTCAGGCAGCAGGCGCTTCTGTTGCAGGAACATAACCTGGAACTGAACATCATGGGCGTGGCCAACAGCCGGAAAATGCTGACCGATCGCAACGGACTGACGGAAAAAGCAGTGATGGAACTGTCCCGGCAGGGGGAAGATTACGGACACTTCGGCCGGTTTATCCGTACGGCCATTGGCATGAACCTGCGGAATACCGTTTTTGTCGATAACACAGCCTCTCCTGTTGTCAGCCGCTGCTACCCCGAACTGCTGCAGCACAGTGTTTCGGTGGTAACCTGCAACAAGATCGCTCCCGGAGGGGAATATGCACAGTATCAGCTGCTGAAAGATACAGCGCGCGAAAAAAACTGCCACTTCCGGTTTGAAACCTGTGTGGGGGCCGCCCTGCCGGTGATCAAAACCATCCGCGACCTGCTGCTGAGCGGCGACCGCATTGACCGCATTGAAGCGGTGCTTTCCGGAAGCCTCAATTTTATTTTCAACCGCTATGATGCCCGACGTTCCTTTGCTTCGGTGGTCAAAGAGGCCATGGAGGCCGGCTATACCGAACCCGATCCCCGGATCGACCTGAGCGGAACGGATGTGAAACGGAAAATCCTGATTCTGGCCAGGGAAGCAGGATACCGGACAGAACCCCGGGAAGTTCATTTCGGACACTTCATTCCGGAAACGCTGTTCGGGAACAGTAGCGTGGACGATTTTCTTATCCGCCTGGAACAGGAAGAATCCCGCTTCGCCCAACGGGTTGCGCTCAGCAAACAACGGGGAACCCAACTCAGGGTAATAGCCGGGATGGATCAGGGCCGGGTGAGTGTTTCCCTGCAGGAAGTCAGCCCCGGAAGCATTTTTTACGGGCTGGGAGGAAAAGACAACCTGGTGGCCCTGACCACCGCACGTTACAGTCCCGAGCCCCTGGTCATCAAAGGTGCCGGTGCGGGAGCCGAGGTCACGGCCTCGGGGGTGTTTTCCGATGTGATGGTTATCATGAACCGGTGACGGCATGAATCCATACAGGAGATACCGGTGAACAAAATTCCGTACGGATGATTTTTTTCATACATCCTCGCCTGAAAATTCCTATCTTCGGTAGCCGGAAACCGGATGCGACAGATGAAAAATTTCAGGCTGGCACTGCACTGGCAGATCCTGGCCGCCCTGGCGGCAGGGATTTTATTCGGAATTTTCCTTACTCCGTATGTACAATGGGTGGAATGGATGGGCACCGTCTTCCTGCGCGCCCTTCGCATGGTGATCATTCCGCTGGTCATTGTATCGATCGTCAGCGGGGTTTCGCAGATAGGCTCGGCCGGGGCTCTTGGGCGCCTCGGAGGGAAAACCATTCTTTACTACCTGTCAACAAGCACCCTCGCCATTCTTACGGGCCTGTTTTTCGTGAACCTGATCAGGCCTGGCGTGGGTGCGGATACGGGTTTTTCGCAGGAGGTGGACGGGCTCCTTTTGGAAGGGACCTCTTTTGGGGAAACCCTGATCCGGATCATTCCCGAAAATCTGTTCCGGGCTATGGCGCAGGATGAGATCCTCCCCGTCATATTCTTTTCCCTTCTGTTCGGTTTTTTCATTACCCGGGTCAAATGGCAGCACCGGAAAGTGCTGGAAAGTTTTTTCGAGGCCGCTTTTCAGGTGATGATGAAACTCACCATGGTGATCATTCTGATCACCCCCTTCGGGGTATTCGGCATCATTGCACGGAATGTTGCCCGGATGCTCGCCGATCACGGCGGCGATACGGGGGTGCTTCTGCAGGTAGCCGGAAACCTGGGTATGTACATGCTCACGGTATTTCTGGGCCTCAGCGTCCACGCCCTGCTCACCCTGCCCCTCATCCAGCGGTTCATCGGAGGGATCAGTCCACTGAAACACTTCCGGGCGGTGTCCACTCCCCTGGTGACCGCCTTTTCCACCTCTTCGGCCATGGCTACCCTGCCTCTTACCCTCGATGCGGTGGAGCACCGCGACGGGGTTTCCAATAAAATATCCAGTTTCACCCTGCCCCTCGGAGCCACCATCAACATGGACGGAACGGCCCTGTACGAATGCGTGGCGGCCATGTTCATCGCCCAGGCGTACGGCATCCAGCCCGATTTCGCCCAGCAGGTGCTGATCGTTCTTACCGCCCTTCTGGCATCCATCGGGGCGGCTGCCATACCCATGGCCGGTTTGTTTATGATCACCATCATTCTCTCGGCCATCGGTCTTCCGCTGGAAGCGGTGGGGATGATCGTGGCGGTTGACCGGGTGCTGGATATGTTCCGCACGGCCACCAACGTGTGGAGCGATACCACCGGGGCCGTGGTAATCGCCCGTTCGGAAGGGGAAAGATTGCATGTTGAAACAAAATAAACAGGAAGGCATGAAAAAGAATAAAAAATTCTCGCTCATTTATTTCTGGGTGATCAGCCTGCTGATTGTGTTCAGTCAGTGGCTGTTTTTCCCCGACCGGCCTGCCAGCAAAAAACTGAGCTACCGGGAATTTCTCCGCGCGGTGGACTCGGGCAGCATATCGCGGCTGGTGATTTTCCCCGACCGCATTGTGGGCGAATTTGCTCAGGAAGCCGATTCTTCGGAGCAGGCCCTGACCCTTGCTCCCACGGCCCCCTGGCGTATCCGCATTCCGGCCATCGAAAAACAGGTGGCACGGCAATTCATCGTAAACCGCCTGCCCGACATGCCCGACCCCGATCTTCTGAACCGGCTGAAAAATTCGGACATTGATTTTGAGGGACAGTTCGAATCAAACGCCCTCCGCAATTTTTTTCTGAACTGGATACTGCCCGTCATTTTCTTCGTTCTGCTGTGGGGCTTCATTTTCCGCCGTATGGGAAGCGGCAATCCCATGCTCGATCTGGGAAAAAACAAAGCAAAAATCGTAGCCGAATCGCCTGAACACCAGGTGATGTTCTCCGATGTGGCAGGTGTGGACGAAGCCGTGGAAGAGGTAAAAGAAGTGGTTGATTTTCTGAAAAGCCCGAAAAAATTCACCGCCCTGGGTGGAAAACTACCGAAAGGCCTGTTACTGGTTGGCCCTCCCGGAACGGGAAAAACCCTGCTGGCCAAGGCCGTAGCAGGAGAAGCCCGGGTGCCTTTCTTTAACCTCAGCGGTTCCGATTTTGTGGAAATGTTCGTGGGTGTTGGCGCTGCCAGGGTACGCGACCTGTTCCGGCAGGCAAAGAATATGGCGCCCTGCATCATATTTATCGATGAGATTGATGCCATTGGAAAGAGCCGGGGCAATAACATGACATACGGCGGAGGCTACGATGAAAGAGAAAATACGCTCAACCAGCTGCTGGTGGAGATGGACGGTTTCGATGCCGGCGCCGGCGTAATCATTATCGGAGCCACCAACCGGCCCGAGGTGCTCGACCAGGCCCTGCTCAGGCCGGGACGGTTCGACCGTCAGGTGCTGGTCGACCGCCCGGATATGCAGGGACGGGAAGCTATTTTCAGGGTACATACCCGAAAGCTGAAGCTGGACCCGGATGTGGACCTGCGGAAGCTGGCCGCCCAAACACCCGGGTTTGCCGGCGCCGAGATAGCCAATGTGTGCAACGAAGCCGCCATCCTGGCTGCAAGGAACAACCGGCATGAAGTGACCCAGCAGGATTTTGAGGCAGCCATTGAACGCATCATTGCGGGCCTGGAGAAAAAGAACAAGCTCATCCATGAAAAGGAAAGAAAAATCGTGGCATACCATGAAGCCGGTCACGCCATAGTGGGGTACTTTACTCCGGGAGCCGAACGGGTGCACAAAGTATCCATCGTGCCACGCGGGATGGGTGCGCTGGGGTATACGCTTCAAATGCCCCTGGAAGACCGTTACCTTATGACACGCAGCGAGATCCTCGGGAAAATAAAAGGCTTGCTGGGAGGACGGGCAGCGGAAGAGATCGTGTTCAACGAAATTTCCACCGGGGCGTCGAACGACCTGGAACGCGTGACCCAGCTGGTCAGGAATATGATTGTGGTTTACGGCATGAGTGATAAAATGCCCAATGTATCACTGGTAAACCGTTCGTCACCGGGATTCCTGGGACAAACGGCCGGCGTAGAAAGGCGCTCTGAGCACCTGGAACAAATGATCGATGAGGAAACCCGCGAAATCATCAATGCCTGTTACCTCGAGGTAAAAGATCTGCTGCTGGGCAAAAAAGACCTGCTCGAAAAAATGGCTGCCGCCCTGCTGGAAAAAGAAGTACTCGGAAGCCGGGATATCGAGGGGATTTTGAGCGGCAAACACACAGCATGAAATAATTTGCCGCGGGCCCGGCCTTGGATTCAGAACACCGGCCTACTCGTGATCTTTCCCGCCGGAATGAACATGCCCGTGGGCCAGCTCTTCCTCTGTGGCGTCGCGGATATCCACCACCTCCCCTTTGAAATACAGGTCCTGTCCGGCCAGGGGATGGTTGAAATCCATTTTCACCGATTCGGGTTTTACTTCGGCAACCGTACCGTCCAGCCGGTTGCCTTCCTGATCCATCATGGGAATCTTATTCCCCACCACCAGCATGGTTTCGTCTACCTTGCCGTCAACCTCGAAGGTCTTCATGGGAAGCTCCACCACCGCTTCGTCCCTGAAGGGACCGTATGCTTCGTCGGCCTTGAGGGTAAACTGAAAATGATCGTCCACCTTCAGGTCGTTCAGTTGGGATTCGAATGTAGGCAATAATTTTCCGATGCCGTAAATAAACGTCAGTGGCTCTTTGCTGCTGACATTTTCAACCACCTGTCCGTTCTCATCCTGCAGCCTTAATTCGTAACTCAGGGATACTACTTTGTTTTTCCTGATCTGTGTCATAAAATTTTTTCCTTTTTGCAAAGGAAAGGAAAATATCACAGAATGACAGATAATTCGCTGATTAATTTGACGATTCACCGGTTTTCTTCCGGCACGGCGGGTTCATCAAACCTGAAAAACCGGCATGGCCACTGCACTTTTAAAAGCTGAACCCGAACCGGATCACCGGGTTCTGGTAAAGCGATGCGGCCGTTTCATTCAGGCTCCACAGGATCATGATGTTGAAGGAAGATCGTTTGCCCACCGGCTGGCCTATCCCCCCTCCCACCAGCACATTGTTCAGCCAGAACCGGCCCGAGCCTTCGGGCAACCCCATATTTACCAGTTGCCTTTCCATGTTCAGGGCTTCGTCTTCCGCGTAAGCGAAAACGGAAGTGGAAAAACCCAGGGGGATGAGGCGGTTGAGGTCGTTTATCACCGTATAGGAAGCAAAGGCACGCCCCCCGTAAATATGAAAACTGTACCGGCCGCCGAAGGTTTTGATGCTGTAATACTGGTAAATGGGTCCGGCTCCGGCCGACAAGCGCCTGGTGATGCGGTACCCCGCCACCGGCGACAGGTCAATATAGGTTTCCGTACCCAGCATCAGGCTGAAGTTGCCACCGAAAAAAACCTTCTGTTTCCAGGTAAGCTGGTCAAAATCCTGCGCCGGCAGGGAGTTTCCCGTTAACAGCGCCAATGTTCCGAACCACAGCAAAAATTTTAACCGCATACCATACGTTGTTTTCATCAGGAAAAACCAGTATTTTTCCACCGGCATCGCGCCGGTAAATTTACCCAATTTTATCAAAAAAAAAGCCCTATGAACATCATTATTACAGGGGCCAGCCGGGGACTGGGTTACGAAACGGCCCTGCAGCTTGCCTGCGGTACCGGTCACCATGTGCTGGCCATTGCGCGGAATAAGGACCATCTGGAAACCCTGTGCACAACCTGCCGTGAAAAAGATCCCGCGGCCCGCATCACCGCCCTGCCCCTCGATCTGCTGCACATCACCGGCAAACCCGGAGAAGCGGTTCAGAAGATCAAACAGGTGTTTACACAGGTGGATGTGCTGATCCACAATGCCGGAAGCATGCTGAACCGGCCTTTTGAAGAAACCGGTTACGAAGAAAGCCTGGAGCTTTTTCAGACCAATTTTTTTGTTCCCGCCCTGCTGACAAAAGCCCTGCTGCCCCTGATGAAAAATGCCCATGTGCTGAGCATTGGCAGCATGGGGGGCTTTCAGGGCAGTGTGAAATTTCCGGGGCTAAGTTATTACAGCGCCAGCAAGGGGGCGCTGGCGGTGTGGACCGAGTGCATGGCGGAAGAATACAAAAACCGCGGGTTGCGGTTCAACATGCTGGCTCTGGGGGCGGTTCAGACCGAAATGTTGCAGGAAGCCTTTCCGGGCTACCAGGCCCCCCTTTCGGCCGGTGAGATGGCCTCTTTTGTGGCCGGTTTCGCCCTGAACGGGCACCGGTTTTTCAACGGCAAAATTCTGCCCGTATCGGTCACCACCCCGTAAGGGTGCCGGCAGCAGGTTCCCGGGCAGCGACCCACCGGAAGCAAAGCCGGCCGGCAGGATGATCTGCAGCACGGAACCCGGGCACCGGTTTTATCATATTGCACAGGCACCACACCCATCTTCCCCCCTGTCCTCCTACGAAAACCATGGACTATTCCATTAAGCAGCAAAATTCCCTGTTGAAAAATATCAACAAAAATGATGGTAACCGTTACATTATTTTTGTAATTTTCCCTTGATTTAATGATAGCGGAAGGTGTGAAGAAACATGTCAGTGAAGGTGGCTGGGAAGAGAAAAAGGGGGGTAAACAAGTTATGGGCAAAACAGGTCTTGCAAATCCGTAACCTAGTATTGATGAGAACCATTAGTGACAAATGCTGCAGGTATTAAATAATCTAAAAGGCATTACATGATGGATCGCATTCTAAGCAAATTAAAACCAAATACAATCGTTAAAGGAAGCCTCTTTCCCGAAAACGTGCATGTCATCATCGCCCAACCCTTTGGAAATGCAATCAAGTTAATCGGGCGGGGCGACAGCAATCAGGTTTATGAACCAGTAATCCCTGAAGATAAATTTTCACTGTTATCCGACTAAATTCTAAAGTCGGTATTTTTTCTTTTGTAATGCCCATAAACAGGGCATTGGTTTTTCATTTTTCAAATTGACCTCCCCCCATATCTTTAGTAAATAGGGCCA
>DSCJ01000046.1 GCA_011049175.1 Bacteroidota bacterium
CTTTCCTTTGCGGAAAAGCCATGGGACTGGCTGCAGCTGGGCTATGCCTCCTATCTCAGCTCGTTTGCCCTGATGAATACCGGCACCCCGGAATCCAATTACGGATACTGGTTTCCCGGAAAGGAAAACGACGGAGCCACCGGCTGGGCATTCAATACCCAGAAATACGGCAGGATCTGGCTGCAGAGCCGGGATAATCCGAGGGGCGCCTGGATTTACGACGGGGAAGCCGACCTGGGGAACGGCGCCATTTTCCGGATGGCTGCCACCGTGCTGGCCAATGATCCTCTGTTCGGATGGTTTGCCTATGGAGGAACCCTCAGCGAATCCGCAGGGCGCTTCAGCGTCATTCCGAAAGACGGGGTGAGGAACCGGTTCTGGATTGTGACCGATGAGGAAAGAACGGGGATTGAGGTAACCCGTGACGGGTTTAAGAAGGGTGCCCCCGTGGTCTGGTCCTCCGGGGAAGGAACCATCAGGATGACCCTGGAGAACCGGAGCGGCGACGTTCACAAAACGGTGCTGATCATCCGGTCAAACGACCGGTGGAATCTGACACTCGACGGCCGGAAAATCAGAACCCGAAAGAACATCAGAATGGCCGAAGAAGTGGTGGAAGCCGTCCTTCCCATAACCGGAGAGGAACACCAACTGATTCTTAGAAAAAATTAAGTATTAAATAATATATTCATAATATTAAAATGTACATTTAAATAATTAAAAAGAAGTTATATATTATATAATACATAGTAAATATTATTAAACAATTATTTAAATATTCTAATGCTTTTTGATCAGCGAATCATTTGCCTTATTTTTCTCCTTTTGATAGCCGGCCGCCTTCCGGCACAGGAAAACATTGCCGTGAAGGCAACGGAGATCAATACTTCCCATGTTTCCGAATGGGAAGATCTCCATGCCATCAACAGCGGCTACGATCCGGTTTCATCGTCCGACAAATCCCATGGGGCCTACGGAAACTGGACATACAATGATGATGCAGGTGTATGGAACTGGGTGGAGTACGTTTGGGATTCGCTGTATATCATCGACCGGTCGGAAATTTACTGGTGGACCGACGGGGGAGGGATACAGATACCCGATGCTTCGCGTTTAGAGTATTACGATGTGCAGGCGGATGAATGGAAGATGGTTCCCAACCACAGTGGATTTGTGCATGAAAAAGACCGTTACAGCGTGGTAACGTTCGACCCGGTGCTGACAAACCGGCTCCGTTACTATATGATGAGTACGGTTCAGGCAACCGGCATTCTGCAATGGAAAGTATATGGCATACCCGGGGAGCAGGATATGTACCGTTCCTCGGTGGAACATTCGGAACCCCTGGCGCCGGCAGTTGTCTCCACCGTTACCGTAACGGCCGTTCATGAGACGGAAGGGGTGAAGCCGGATTATGTTTTCAAACTCGATGTACATGTGATCAATGAATGCGGAGCCCCTGACGGGCACGATGAACAGTACGTGGTGAACGGAGAGGTGATCAGTTCCACCACAGAGGGACTGGAACTGCCACCCACCGGAGCCGACGGGAAGGTGCGTTTTGATGTGGCCATGCCCGATGTGATCGACCCTGGCGACGGGGTAGAGGTGCAGGTGAAATACCATGACGGCATCGTGGCGATCGGCAGCTTTGGTTACCGTGCGCCGGTTCTCATCCCGCCTGCCCTGGTTGCTGCCACCACCAACCATTCGGTGGAGGATCAGATTGTGATCACATTTGCCGATGATCCGGACTGGAGAGAAAAGGTAAGCCGGGTGCTGGCCAATGGTGTGCCTCTGGAAGCAGGGGTAGATGTTGCCCTGCAGCCGGGTGAACTGATCCTGATACCTGGGGGTGGTAATCCTGCCCTTACGGCCTGTGGCACAAAGCAGATTACCGTGGAAGCCACCTGCTACGACGATGCGGTGGTATACCAGGAAATACAGGCGGGACCGGTGGATGCCGGAGCAAGCGCTGTAGAAACCCTGGCCGGATTGTTCCGCGGAACCCGCACATCCATCAGGGCCATGGCAACAGATCGGTACGGGAACGGGATCAGTGATGTTGTGTGCCGGTATGATATTGAAATAACCGATAATCAAACCGAAAACACAGAAATATATACCGTAGCAGGGGTAGAAGTGTCGGAAAACCAAACAGATATGGAAATGCCGCCTACGGATGGAACCGGGGAGTCTTTGATCAACCTGGTTATTCCCCCCGTTGTGGATTTGCATGACGGTATCCGGATCATATTCCGGCTGGAAAACGGGACGGCCTTTGACACGGTATCCTATTACTTTACTGCGGAAGAGAAGGAAGTGTTCATTCAGAATGCCGTAAGAACGCACAGTGATTTCAGCTGGGATCGCACAGCGCAGTCGGAAAACTTTATCATATTCTGGGGGGCCAAAATCATAGGAGATCCGAAAAATCAGGACCTGAACGGCGACCTGTGGTTCGATCCGGAGGCCATTCTGGCATACAGCGAAGCATATTATGCCTATGCATCGGATACCATGAAATTTCTGAATGCCGACGGGCCCAATGCTTCGCGCTACAAGTTTGAGATCGTGATGAACGAAACTTGGACCGACCAGTTTACAGGATGGGCTTTCGGGGGCCCTGTAGACAATATTACGGGTGGTGTGTGGATTCATCCGGGAGCTACCCGGGGACCGGCGGTGCTGGTTCATGAAATAGGCCATGCCTGCCAGGGAATGGTATCGATCGACAAACCGGGTTACGGCATCCATGCCCCGTACGGGGGATTTTTCTGGGAATCGCATACCGAATGGATGAAGTCGGTTTACCTGAACGACCGGGGAGGATTCTTTCCCAGGTACATCATGACTTCCATGATGCATTACAGCACCACCCGGCGGCATTACCAGAACTTTGCTTTTCTGGATTATGTGGCCGACCGGTACGGTATCCAGGCAGTAAATGATATCTGGCACATGGCGAACCGGAATATTGACCACCCCCTGACATCGTTCCGCGATTCGGTGATGCGGTATACCCAGGATGAACTGAACGACGATTTCCTGAAAAGCGCCATGAGCAATGTTACCTGGGATACCTTCATGCAGGAACCTACCCGGGAAGCGTTGGCTGCCGTTCCGGAATGGGACCTGTGGAGAAAACATACTATTCTGGATACCCTGGGAGGGGAGCCGGGTTGGTTCATTGTGCCTCAGTACCTGGCTCCGGGCGATTACGGATATAACATTATCCCCCTTTATCCCGAGGAAGGAGCTCCGCAAATTGAAGTGGCGTTTAACGGGCTGCCGAACGAACCGGCCGGAGGAGCCGGATCGCGTTACGGGTTTGTGGCCTTGGGGGTTGATCAGACCGTTCGCTACAGTGATGTATACACGGAAGAAGATACCGAAACTACTTTCCTTCTGCAGCCCGGTGACAGCACGGTATATCTGGTGGTAACCGGAGCTCCGCAGGTGCATCACCATTACGAATGGGAAGTGGGGTATACGAAAAATTACCGCTATCCCTATACCGTACATTTTACGGGAGCATTGCCTGCCGGACACAGGGAAGGGTACAACAGCCGGAGGGAAGAGCATCCCGGAGCGCCCCATCCGAACGGAGGAGGATGGGTGGCTTCCACTGCTTATGCCAGTTCCACAGCCTGGGTCGGTCCCCATGCCCAGGTTCTGGAAAACGCCCGGGTTGAGGGTACGGCGAGGATTGAAGGGTATGCGGTGGTTACAGGTAACGCCACTGTGAGGAATTCGGCCGTGGTGAAAGACCATGTGCTGGTGACCGGGAATTCGGTGATTGAAAACACGGCACTGGTGGAAAAAACCGCCATGGTGTACAATTCAAACGTAAAGGATGAGGCGGTAGTCACCGGCAGCGCCATGGTGAAGAATTCATCTCTTTCCGGTCAGGCTGTTGCGAAAGACCTGGCCTACCTTGATGGGAAAAATTTGTCGGGTACCGCTGTGGTTGGCGGGGATGCCGAAGATTACAACAATATTTCGGAAGGAACCTACCTGGATAATACCCGCGCTTCAGAACCTGACGGAAAAGTTAACCATGAGCGGAATGCAGAAGTGAACCCATGGTGGCCGGAATATGAATATCCCATAGGTCCGGCGCCTTCTAAACCGTTGAACCTGCAGGCCGAGGAGGTGGGAACTACTTATATAACTTTGGGATGGGATGCTTCCGAGTGCCTGTCGGGGGAAGTGGAGTATTATGTGATGAAAAAATCGGGCGATTCCTTTGAGGTGATCGGGACGGCAGAAGATAACCAGTTCACAGTACAGGGCCTGCAGGAATCGACAGAATACATTTTCAGGGTGCAGGCAAAAACACGGAGCGGATACCTGTCGCAGCCCGGCAATGAGCTGCGTGTGGTAACCGGAACCACTGATGTGGTAACTGAGGATGAAGCAGTGAGGAACCTGAGAATCTCACCCAATCCGGTGAAGGATGAGGTGCTTATTGAGACAGGGAAGGATAAAGAGGTGAAGATGGTGGTTTATGATATGGGAGGAAGGATTGTTCTTGAAACAACCTTTATCCGTAGTGTCCGGGTCCGGCGAAACGAGCTGGGAAGGCCGGGAGTGTATTTTGTCGTTGTTTCGGATGGCGTTGATAAATACACAGATAAGCTGATAATAAAATAAATAGTGTTATTATTACATTTAATATAATATTCAATAATTAAACAGTGGAATATGAGCACATTAAAAAGACTTTTCCTTATTCTGATCCTGTTTTTTCCGTCATTTTTGGCAAAAGGCCAGTTAACGCATCTTGACTATGAGCGGGCTGATTCCACCAGGGAATTCAGCAATCTGGTATACCATACCATGATCTCGTCTGCCTGGATCAGAGACACCAACGTATTGTGGTACCAGGCGAAAACCCGGAACGGCCGGGAATATTTCCTGGTTGATGCGGCAAAACCGGAAAAGAAACCTGCATTTGACCAGGAGAAAGTCTGTCAACTGCTGGAAGAAAAAACAGGAAAGGATTTCGAACCCTATGACCTGCCTTTCAGGAACATTTCGTTTAACCGGGATCTCACGGAAATAACCTTCGTGGTTGATTCCGTAAGGTGGACCCTGGATCTGGAAACCTATGAGCTGAAACGCGGGGAAAGGATCAGTCCGGACCGGCGCCGGGGCAGGGGCTACTGGGCCTCGGTGGATAACGAACAGGGCAGACCGCCTGTGGTTTCACCTGACAGCCTGTGGAGAGCATATATCAAGGAGTATAATGTTTATGTTCAGAATACGGATGACGACACCGAATATCAGCTTTCGTTCGACGGTTCTGAAGGGGAATACTATTCCTCGAATATCCGCTGGTCGCCTAATTCGGAATATGTGGCCGTCAACAAGATCCGTCCGCATACTCCGCGGTATGTGTATTTTGTTGAATCGTCTCCTTCCGACCAGCTTCAGCCCAAACTGCACAAGAACGAATACCTGAAACCGGGCGATGCGGTGCAGATAAGAAAACCCTCGTTGTTCAATGTGAAGGAGAAACGCCATATTCCGGTGAATACCAAACCATTTGAATTTCAGTACCGGGTCAGTGACCCCGACTGGCGCGAGGACAGCCGGGCTTTTACCTTTGAATTCAACCAGCGTGGCCACCAGGTGTACCAGGTGGTGGAGGTGGATGCAGCCAGCGGGGAATGCCGGGTGATCATCGACGAGAGGAGTGAGACCTTTATTGATTACAGCGGAAAGAGGTACCGTCACGATGTGGACGACGGAAAGGAAATCATCTGGGCTTCGGAGCGCGACGGCTGGAATCATTTGTACCTGTTTGACGGCCGGACCGGAAAGATCAAAAACCAGATCACGAAAGGAGAATGGGTAGTGAGAGGGGTAGACTATGTGAACGACAGCCTGCGCTATATTATTTTCCGCGGTGCAGGCAGGCACAGAGGAGAAGATCCCTACCTGGTGCGGTATTACCGGGTGAATTTTGACGGTTCGGGGTTGAAGGAACTGACTCCCGAAGAAGCGAACCATTCGGCCTCTTTTTCTGGAGACCATACCTATTTCGTTGATACCTATTCCCGGATCGATATGCCGCCCCGGTCGGTTCTTCGCCGGGCCGATAACGGAAAAGTGCTGCTTGAACTGGAAAAGGCCGATATTACCGACCTGCTGGAAAAGGGATGGCAGATGCCCGAAGTATTTGTTGCGAAAGGTAGGGATGGGAAAACCGATATCTGGGGGAATATCTACCGCCCCACCACGTTTGACCCTTCGCGTTCCTATCCGGTGATTGAAGCCATTTATGCCGGACCTCATTCCTCTCACGTTCCCAAATCATTCCGCCCCTATTCCTACAGTTTCTCCGGCCTGGCCGAACTGGGCTTTATCATTGTCCAGATCGATGGAATGGGAACATCGAACCGCTCGAAGGCCTTTCACGATGTATGCTGGAAAAACCTGAAAGATGCCGGATTCCCCGACAGAATATTATGGATGAAAGCCGCTGCAAAGAAATATCCGTACATGGATATCAGCCGGGTAGGAATATTCGGCGGATCGGCAGGTGGGCAGAATGCCATGGGAGCCCTGCTGTTCCATCCTGATTTTTACAAAGCCGCCGTAGCTTCGGTGGGATGCCACGATAACCGGATGGATAAAATGTGGTGGAACGAGCAATGGATGGGATACCCCATCGGTCCGCATTACGCCGAATCCTCCAATGTAGTGAATGCACACAGGCTTCAGGGAAAACTGCTGCTCACGGTTGGGGAAATGGATACCAATGTGGATCCGGCATCCACCCTTCAGGTAGTCAATGCCCTGATCAAAGCGGGCAAAGATTTCGAATTTATGATATTCCCCGGTCAGGATCATGGTTCGGGAGGCAGCTACGGGGAAAGGTTGAAACGCGATTTTTTTGTGCGGCACCTGCTCCATATGGAAACACCCGAATGGAATACGCTGGAAAAGGAAGAGAAACATTCGGAAAACCAGTAAGGGTTGCAGAGATAAACTGAAAACCAGAAATAGTTAAATCGTCATATTGTTTAATGTAAATCACAAATGATCAATTACCATAAATTAGTGTGGTGTCTTCTTTCCTGTATTCTGATTGTATCATGCAGGCCAGCGGATCATAAGGCGGATCCGGTCTTTGAAAATGGCACCATTCCTTTTCAGTTACATCGTTATGAACTGAAAGATGTCAGATTACTGGAAGGTCCGTTCAAACATGCCAATGAGTTGAATGAGAGGGTGTTGTTGAATTATGAGCCCGACCGTTTCCTGGCCACATTCCGGAAAGAATCAGGCCTGAAACCCAGGGCAGAGCGATACGGAGGGTGGGAAAGCTCATCCATTGCCGGCCATAGTCTGGGGCATTATCTTTCTGCCTGCGCCATGATGTCACAATCAACCGACAACCCTGAATTTCTAAATCGGGTGGACTACATCGTGGATGAACTGGAACAGGTGCAGGAAGCATACGGTGACGGATACATCGGAGCGTTTCCCGAAGGAAAGAAAGTGTTCGAGGAAGAGATTGCCAAAGGAATTATCGAAGCCTCGGCATTCGATCTGAATGGCATCTGGGCACCCTGGTATACTCACCATAAAGTGCTGGCCGGTTTACGTGATGCCTATTATCTGTGTAAGAACGAAAAGGCCCTGCAACTGGCCATCCGGTTTGCCGACTGGATGGAAACCATTGTGGGGCACCTGCCGGATGAAACCATCCAGGAAATGCTGATCTGTGAATACGGGGGTATGAACGAGGTGCTGGCTGAACTGTATTTTCTGACAGGTAAGAAGAAATATTTGACTCTTTCGCGGGTATTTCATGATAAGCAAATCCTGGATTCACTGGCCATGGGGATCGATGTGCTTCCGGGCAAACATGCCAATACCCAGATCCCGAAAATTATCGGCCTGGCACGGCGTTATGAGCTTACCGGAAACCGGACCGACAAGGAAACTGCCCGGTTTTTCTGGCACACGGTGGTTCATGATCACAGCTATGTGACCGGCAGCAATGCCCTGGCGGAACATTTCGGTCCGGCAGGTAAGTTAAACGACAGGCTGGGAGCCAATACGGGAGAAACCTGCAATGTGTATAACATGCTGAAGCTTACCGACCATCTGTTCCGGTGGGATCCTTCCCCCGAACTGGCCGATTATTATGAACGGGCTCTGTTTAATCACATTCTGGCCTCACAGCATCCAGAAAACGGCAGGGTGACCTATCACCTGAGCCTGGAAATGGGAGGATTCAAATATTTTCAGGACCCGTTTGCCTTTACCTGCTGTATTGGTACGGGCATGGAGAACCATGCCAAATACGGTGAAAATATTTATTATCATAATGATTCTGAACTTTATGTCTGTCAGTATATTGCCTCTGAACTGAATTGGTCTGACAAAGGATTGGTGATCAGGCAGGAAACCGGTTATCCTGAAGAACAGGGTACCCGGCTGGTATTTGCCTGCCAGAAACCAGTGGAACTTATCCTGAAATTACGTTACCCCTCATGGGCTGAAAAAGGAATGGAAATATGTGTAAACGGAGAAGAAGTTCGGGTGGATGCTGAGGCCGGTTCCTTTGTTGAAATATCCCGTACCTGGCAACAGGGAGATATCGTGGATGTTAGCATACCCTTTACTTTGAGGCTTGAAAGCATGCCCGATAACGGGAACCGGGTGGCCCTGTTCTATGGCCCGCTGACTCTGGCCGGTGACCTGGGTCCGGTGAACGATCCTGATGCCTGGGACCTGACTTATGTTCCCCTGATGGTCAATGCCGGCCGGGAAGCAGATCAGTGGACCGAACCGGTAAAAGGAAGGAAAAATGCTTTCCAAACCAGAGAAGTGGGCAAACCGCGCGATGTTCAGCTGATACCGTTTTATGCCATGTACGACAGAAGGTATTCTGTATACTGGGATCTGGCAGACGGGGAAATGTGGAAAGAACTTAAGGCCAGGCACGAGGCTCAGATCAGGAAGCAACAAATACTGGAATCACGCACGGTGGATTACTTCCAGCCGGGAAATATCAGGCATGAACGCAGCCACCTGTTCGAAGGGCCGGGCTCTACGGCCCATCGGTTCCGAAATAAAACATACCGTGTGACCCTTCCGAATGAATGGTTTGCATTCAATATGAAAGTAAGGCCAGACAGGCAGAATGCTCTGAATATCGAATACTGGGGTGGTGGATATGACCGGGAAAGCGCTTTTGATATTGTGGTGGATGGTACCCGCATTGCTTCCGAAGATATTACCGATCCGGTTGGGGATGGATTCTATACCCGGGAATACAGCATTCCGTTGCATCTGACACGGAACAAAAACGCGATCCGTGTGGAAATCCGCTCTCAGGCCAGGAGGCTGGCCGGCCCCGTTTACGGGGTAAGAACCGTGATTGATTAAGAAACATGGATGCCGATGTGTCCAGGGTTGAAATTGTTAAAATGGAAAAACAAAGTTATGATGAAAACCATGAAAAGAACACAGAGCAAAAGGGAAAACCGTTCAATCGCTTTGTTGCTGAGCTGTATGCTGATCTTTGGGCCGGCTGTTCTGCATTCGCAGGTATGGAGAAGAATTGAGAACCGGCCGAAAACCCTGGGACTGGAACAGGGACTGTTGGAATTTGAAACGCCCACGTTTACGCTGAAGTTGGTAAAAGCTTCACATACAGTGGCTGCTCTGATGCCCATGGACCAGGGTGGTTTTGATTACATACCATCCGACCGGCTGGAGATACGCAGCAGGAACGGAATGTATCATCTGGGGGACCTGACGCTGAAGCTGAGGATAGGTGAAGACCGTGAGTGGAAAAGATATTCTACGGCGGCTGACAGAAAACCCATACAGGAACTTCCGCATGAAGAAAATGTCCTTGCAGCATCTGATCTGGCGAACACCCTGCCCGACGACCTGCCGCTGCAGATCCATCGTTTCTGGGAAATTAAAAACGGACATCTTGTTCTTCGCTTTGAGATGACCAATACAGGAGAGTTGCCTGTGGAAATCGGTTCGCTGGGAATACCACTGATATTCAATAATCTGTTACATGATAAAAACCTCGATGAGGCCCATGCCACCTGTGTTTTTGCCGACCCGTATATCGGGCAGGGTGCCGGTTATTTGCAGGTGAGCCGGTTGCACGGCAAGGGGCCGGTTTTGCTGGTTTTGCCTTACGGTGATACCCCCTTTGAAGCCTATAACCCTCTGAATGATGATCCCACACCGCGGGGTGTTACATTCGAAGGCTTTCATGAATGGATGGTGCACAGCCGGGCCCATGCAGAAGAGGAGTGGAGCGAAGCGGAGCCCTGGAACCGTCCTACTTCCGTGAGGCTCAATCCCGGTGATTCCCGTAGCTACGGCCTGCAGTTTGTCCTTTCGCCTTCACTCAGGGATATTGAGAATACCCTGATAAAGCATCGGAGGCCAGTGGCGATGGGAATTCCGGGCTATGTATTGCCCGGTGACGTAAATGGCAAACTGTTCCTTCTCTATAACGAGAATATCCGTTCCATTGATACGGAACCCGCCGGCGTCCTGACGGTTCGTGAAGGCACGCCCACCCCCAACGGATGGAAACAATACCATGTTAAGGGCCATGAATGGGGCCGTGTACGCCTTACAGTAACCTATGCCGACGGGCTGAAACAAACCATTCACTATAAGGTGATCAAACCGGAAGAAGAGGTGCTGGCCGACCTGGGACGATTCCTTACCGGCGAACAATGGTATGAAAACCCCGATGATCCGTTCGGACGAAGCCCTTCGGTTATCACCTTCGATTACGAAAAAATGAGTCCGGTGCTTGAAGACAGCCGGGCCTGGATTGCAGGCCTCAGCGATGAAGGAGGGGCAGGTTCCTGGGTGGCAGCCATGATGAAACAGTTCCTGCAGCCTGAAATGAAAGAGCTGGAGAAAATGAGAAGGTTTTATTTTGAGACCCTGTGGGGAGGTATCCAGTACGATGCGGGCAACCGGAAGTACGGGGTACGGAAAAGCCTGTTTTACTATGAACCCGATGAAATGCCCGAAGGCACCTATAGCGAAGGTATCAACTACGGGACCTGGGCGGCATGGCCCCGGCGCGAGGCGGAATCAACCGGCCGTTCCTACAATTATCCCCATGTGGCTGCAGCACACTGGGTAATGTACCGGCTTTCAAGAAATCATGAGGGATACGTGCAGGAAAAATCCTGGGACTGGTTTCTTGAAAACGCCTGCCACACAGCCATTGCCATGGTGGAACAGGCCGGTCATTATGCTCAGTTCGGCCAGATGGAAGGCACCATCTTCCTGATGATCCTTCTTGACCTGCACAGGGAAGGTATGACAGAACTGGCCGAAGAACTTGAATACGTTATGAAGAAAAGGGCCGATCTGTGGGAATCCCTTTCATATCCGTTCGGTAGTGAAATGCCCTGGGATTCGACCGGCCAGGAGGAGGTATATGCCTGGTCGAAATATTTCGGCTACGATGAAAAGGCTCTGGTGACCCTGAATGCCATTCTGGCCTATATGCCTACGGTGCCTCACTGGGGATACAACGGCAGCGCACGCAGATACTGGGATTTTGTGTATGCAGGTAAACTTTCACGGATCGAACGCCAGTTGCATCATTACGGCTCCGGACTGAATGCTATTCCCGTTCTTTCCGAATACCGGGAAAACCCGGACGATCTGTACCTTCTGCGGGTTGGCCATGCCGGCACCATGGGGGCCATTGCCAACATTACCCGGGAAGGATTTGCGCCCGCCGCTTTTCATTCCTATCCTTCTACCCTGAGGATTGACGGGATCAACGGTGATTACGGCCCCGGCTTTTTCGGTTATGCTATGAACACAGCCACTTACGTGAAGCATGATGATGAGTTCGGCTGGCTGGCTTTCAGCGGGGAAGTTTCTCAAAAAGGAAATCTGGTCACCGTTATTCCCAAATCCGGCGCCAGGAACAGGATATACCTGGGTGATCTCGGGTTGTGGCTGACACTGGATGCCGGACGCTTTCATAAAGTGGAGTTCCATTTGAAAAACCACAGAGTGAAAGTGTATCTTGATCCGGCCACCCGGTACACTCCCCGGGCTGTATTGCGCATTGAACAATCTGCCGTGATGAATGGAGCAGGCTCCTATGCTCCGGTAAAAAGTTATTCGCCCGAAAGGGGGGGCTTTATTATTCCACTGAATAAAGACAAAGTGATTGTGGAACTGCGACGCTGATGCATATTCATCCTGAATGTATTAAAACTGAACATATCGTTGAATGATTTAAACCATCCTGCTATGAAAAGTAAAATTCTTTGTGTTATGCTATGTGCGGGGGCTGTGCTTTTTTCCTGTAAAAATGCCGGAGAACCCCGGATTGAAACTTCCGGTCCGGAAGTGGTGGATTTTCGTCTTCTGCCCTTTGAACTGAAAGATGTTACCCTGCTGGAAGGCAGATTCAAAAAAGGCGTGGAGCTGAATGAAAAGATTCTGTTGAATTATGAACCCGACCGCCTGCTGGCAGGTTTCCGGAGAGAAGCCGGGTTGCCTCAGAAGGCTGAAATATACGGCGGATGGGAAAGTGCCACCCTGGCCGGTCATAGCCTGGGTCATTATCTTTCCGCCTGTGCCATGATGTATCAAACAACAGGTAATGAAGAATTTAAAGAAAGAGCCGAATACATTGTGGATGAACTGGAAATGGTACAGAATGCCCATGGCGACGGGTACATCGGAGCCATGGAAGGGGGAAAGAAAGTGTTTGAGGAAGAAGTGGCCAAAGGTATTATCCGTTCAGCGGGTTTCGATCTGAACGGCATCTGGGCACCTTTCTATACGCACCACAAAGTGCTGGCCGGCTTGCGTGATGCTTACCAGTTACTCGGTATTGAAAAGGCGCTTGACATGGCCGTCAAATTCTCCGACTGGATTTATGAAATCATAGACGACCTGGATTATGATATCCGTCAGGATATGCTGCGGTGTGAATACGGAGGAATGAATGAAGTAATGGCCGATATATACGGTATGACGGGAAATGAAAAGTACCTGGAAATGTCGAGATTGTTTCACGATAATTTTGTGCTCGATTCGCTGGCCGCCGGTATCGATGTATTGCCCGGCAAGCATGGTAATACCAATATTCCGAAAGCCATCGGCCTGGCACGGCGGTACGAGTTGACCGGTGATGAGGTGGACAGGAAAACCGCAGAATTTTTCTGGGACCGGGTGGTACATTACCACAGTTATGTTACCGGCGGGAACGGCTTCCGGGAGTATTTCGGGCCTGCCGGTCAGCTGCGCGACCGGTTGGGACCCAATACCACTGAATCGTGCAATGTATATAATATGCTGAAGCTTACCGACCACCTGTTTACCTGGAAAGGCGAAGCCGAAAAGGCCGATTTCTATGAGCGGGCGCTGTTTAACCACATCATGGCCCATCAGCATCCTGAAACCGGAGAGGTGGTTTATAACCTTTCACTCGACATGGGCGGAAGAAAAGCCTATCAAAATCCCTTCCATTTTACCTGTTGTATAGGAACCGGTATGGAAAGCCATGCCAAGTACAACGGGCATATTTTTTATCATAACAACGAAGAGTTGTTTGTGAGCCAGTTTATTGCGGCCGAACTCAACTGGAAGGAAAAAGGGCTGATCTTACGTCAGGAAACGGCTTATCCGGAAGATCAGGGAACAGCGCTCGAATTTGAGATGGAACACCCCCTGAAACTGACCCTGCAGATCAGATACCCAGCCTGGGCGGAAAAGGGAATGGAAGTAACGGTGAACGGACGCCGGATCAGGGTGAAGGAAGATCCCGGAAGTTTTGTGGCCGTATCAAGAACCTGGCAAGACGGCGACCGGGTGGAGGTGAAGATCCCCTTTACCCTTCGGCTGGAAACCATGCCCGATGATGAGAACCGCATTGCGGTGTTCTACGGCCCTGTTGTCCTGGCAGGTGACCTGGGACCGGCAAATGATCCGAAGGTTCACGAACCTCTCTACGTTCCCGTGTTTGTTTCCGATCACCGCAACCCGGCCGACTGGATGGAACCCGTGGAAGGAGAGGTAAATACCTTCACGACCCGGGACCTTGGCTATCCCAGGGATGTGAAAATGAAACCCTTTTATCAGACACACGATTGCAGGTATTCCATCTACTGGGATCTCTATACCACAGAGGCCTGGGAGAAAGAAAAAGAAGCCTACGAAACCGAGCTGGAGAGGATCAAACAGCTGGAAGAATCTACCATAGATTATTTTCAGCCCGGAGAGATGCAGCCGGAACGGGATCATCAGTTCGAAGGCGAGCGCACACGGCCCGAGCGGTTCCGTGACCGACCTGCCCGGATCGCTACCCGCGGCTGGTTTGCCTTTGATCTGGAGGTGGACCCGGAGGTTGCCAATGCCCTGGTGGTGGAATACTGGGGCGGGGGTTACCGTCGCGACAGGATATTCGATATACTGGTGAATGATGAGAAACTGGCAACGGAAGATATCACTCCGTCAGTGGGTAACATGTACATTCACAAACAGTATGATATTCCCGAAGAACTCACTTCCGGAAAAACGAAGATCAGGGTGAAATTTGAGGCGGAGGATAATATGGTGGGTCCGGTTTTCGGCGTAAGAAGCATCAGGAAGTGATGTTGGGTATTTCATGTTGATTTTCGGCGGAAAGACACTCCGTCGGATTTCATGTAAAGAACAAGGCGTAATATGTATACAACAAAACAGGCAATTTTCAGAATATTCCCGGTCATCCTGCTGCTTGCGGCAGGATGCCGGGAAACCACCGATGTACCCGGACCTATCGATCCTCAGGTGGTGCAGGATCAGGACGATATGACCTGGGAGGATTACACACCCATTCCCGGCAAGAACTGGGCCGATCCCTCGCTGGTGCCTGAACGGGAATTCAAAATGGCGCTGGTGGCGGTTGATTTCCCTGATCAGCCTTTTGTCATGACCCTGCCAGAGGGGTCCGACCTTTTCGGCAATCCACAAATCGATCCGGTAAACAGGGAAGAAATACCCCAGTTTTATGCCGATTTCTTCCTTAAGCCCGGCGATGTGAATCATGGTCAGACCATCAACGGTTACTGGATGGAACAATCCAGAGGGAAATTTGGGGTTACGGTTCTGGAACCCTTTGGGCCTTATCGTATGCCCCGAGAATTGTGGAAATACGGACTCAGCGAATGGGGGCAGAACACATTTACCCCCGACGGAAGCGTGGTTCATTACCGCATGGAAAGAGATGTAGATTCCCTGTGGAGGGCCGATGCAGGGGATGTGAAACAGCATTATGATGCCGTGCTGCGGATATATGCCGGTTATGATGAAACGGGCGTATGGCAGGAATTTGGCGAAATGAAGTTCAATACCCGCGAGGACATTCCTCCGGAGTGGGGCAATCCGAATCCTGATAAGCCCCGGTGGGCTGCTACCCGGTATGTGGAGTGGACATCATGGAAAGCGGCCCAGATGCAGTGGGGCCTGTCGTCTATCCGGCAGGGCGAAAATTCCGGAACCATCACGCACGAACTCGGGCATCATGCTTTCCGGATCGGTGACAATAACAACAATCCCTATGTGGAACCATACCGCCGGGCGGGATCGGGTCCGTGGGATATGATGGACCGTGGCTGCTTCAACGGACCCGGCGGTCCCCACATGCGCTGGGTGGTGCCGCCCATAGCCGGCGCTGCCATGCCGGCAGGATTGATGCTGCGGAACCGAATGGAGATCGATTTTATTACGGAAGACGATGTGCTGACCCTCAGCCGGGACGGACTGGCTGAAACCGGGCTTGTGGTGGCCAATATTACTGCCAGGGCGGTGGAACCTCCGGAAGGATCCTATGCCGGTGTGATTGTACGCCTGGATGGTGAAGAGCCACATGACCGGACACCTCCTTCCGATCCGGCGGTTGATCCGCTGTCGCCGGGTATTCCTGCCTATAATTTTTATTCCATGGAAGTGGTGCAAAGAATTGGATACGATTCTTTCTGCCCCGATAACGGAGTATTGCTGGCCCTGAACAAAGACCGGGAGGGGAGGAGCGGAGGACCGAATTCCTTTAACCTGTTTAACTGGGTGATCGACGCCCATCCGGAAGATATTGAAATGGTTGATTATGTAAAGCCCGACGGAACCCCTGTGATGCGTACCATAGCCGATTACCGGCAGCTGAACGATGCATTGTTCCATGCCGGCCTGAATTCAGGAAGTAAATTCGAATATACGGATGAACCTAACCGGCTGCATTTTTATATTATCGATATTCACAGGAATGAGGACGATATTTTGTCGTACACCGTGGGGGTGCGTTCACTGGATGACCATTCTGCCCGAAAACGTGATTTTTCTGTTCGAGCACCCGAAAAGTTCAAACCGCGCAGCCATGTGAATGAAGCCATGTTTGTCCTGAAAAACGATGACGAACCCGCTTCCGGTCATTCAGGCATTCATCCTGATGGCGACGTGAATGCTCATCTGGATCATGATATTTACCGGCTGTCGCTTAGTGTCAGAGGAGAAGGCTGGGATGCGGTCATTCTGAATGAACTGGTGGCAGCAGGCACCGGGGAAGAAGTGGAAATACCGGTGTATATTATCCGGGGAAAGGATGCTGACGATACGGCAGAAGTAATTTTGACCGCCGTTTCAGAAAGCAAACCTGTGATCAGGCGATTTGCCACATGTAGCATGACCAGATAGAAGACGCTGTTTTATTAAGCTCCTGATATGCAGAAAGAAACACAGCAGGTGATGGAACGGGACCAGTGGGTTACCTGCTGTGTTTTTTTTTGGAGTAACCGGTAAAGACCCTTGATTCCCGGCCGGATCTCTCTTGCCATTTTTTTATGGCCTACTTTCCGTATCTTTTCGTTCTTTTTCCCTTTCCGGTCGGTATAAAGATGTACCACCCTTCGGTCTTTGCCAGAAGAGGCCTTATGGCTACACCCATTTATTTACCAGCTTGCCAATCATGACGGTAACGGAGGGTTTGGTGAATCCTGATTCATTTTATTCTCCTGTATTTGGGGTTCCGGCGTTTTCTTTGTGGATGATTTCCACCGGCTGGTATTCCTGTCGGGGAGGTATCTGGTGCATGGTTAGGTAATCGAACAGGATCTTGACGGCCCTGGCGGCCTGTTCAACCGGTTTCTGGCCGATCAGGAACCGGATGATGCCTTTCTTCAGAAATGAAAGGTTTTTTTCCGTTAGTTCATAGCCTACCAGGATCATATCCCTCCGTTCTTTCATTTCAAGATACCGGGCTATCACATGGGTTTTTGCTCCCGATACCAGAATGGCCCCAATGTTGGGATGAGATTCCAGAATGGAATTCATGCTTTTCTCCACTTCCGGCAAACCCGTAGAGGCTATATCCAGAGTGTAAATACCGCGGTGTGATGTGCCGGTATCTGCAAAGTAGTGAAGGAATCCGCGATTGCGCAAATTCAGGTTCTCTGTGTCTTCCAGGTTTCTGGCAATATTTACGATCAGAATATCGCGTGAAGAATTCAGCCCGTAATCGATCAGGCCGGCTGCCACACGCCCTGCCTGGTAGGCATCTTCTCCAATGAAAGCCAGGCAATGGGTTTCATCGATATAAGTATCGATAAAAACATAGGGAATTCCCCTGCTGTCAAGTTCTTTGCAGAATTTTCCCGATTCCTTTTTAAAAACCGGGGCCAGGATAACTCCGTCGGGATGAAACTGGATGATCTCCTGCGTTTTTACGGGGAATTCATTTTCCCGGGTCAGTTCATAAAAAAAATAACGCACATCCACCTGAAAGGGCTGCAGTTCCTTCACTGCTTTCCCGATGCCCTGCGGATGAAGAAGCCAGAATGCATTGTCGCCGCTGCCATGTGGCAGCAGCACGGCCAGACGGTGTGATTTTTTTGCCTTGAGGGCCTGGGCAACAATGTTCGGCCGGTACTTCATTTCACGGGCAATATGCAGCACTTTCTTCCGGGTGCTTTCGGCCACCTCGCCCCGGTTATGCAGCACCCTGTCAACCGTCCCTATGGAAACACCGGCCTTCCGGGCAATGTCTTTGATCCTGACCTGTTTCATCTAAAATCCGAATAATCCGGGAACAAACATGGTGATTGAGGGAATATAGGTTATGATCAACAGAATGACGATCATGGCCACAAAGAAGGGGATCATGGGCTTTACCACATCCTGTATCCTCAGATGGGCCACACTGCAGCCGATAAACATCACCGCCCCCACAGGAGGAGTGCAGAGCCCGATGTTCAGGTTCAGGATCATGATAATGCCGAAATGGATGGGGTCCAGTCCCAGTTGTGAGGTTACCACGGGCAGGAAAATAGGTGTAAAAATCAGCACGGCCGGGGTCATGTCCATAAAAATGCCTACGAACAGCAAAATAAAGTTGATCAGCAGCAGAATCACAAAGGGACTGGACGAAACCGAAAGCAATCCGTCGCTGACTGTCTGGGGGATATTTTCAAACGACATAACCCAGGAAAGTCCCATGGATGTTGCAATCAGCAGCATGACTATGCCTGTGGTTTTTACCGTCCTGACGATGATGCCCGGCAGATGCCGTATGCGGATTTCCCTGTACAGGAAAGCCAGGACCAGACAATAAACCACTGCAATGGCCGATGCTTCCGTAGCGGTAAAATAACCCGCCACAATCCCGCCAATTACGATCAGAAGAAGCAGCAGGCTTGGAAGGGCATCAAAAAACTTGCGGATGGCTTCCCCAAAACCTACTACTTTCCCCACCGGATATCTTTTCCGGTACGCGTATACCCCTGCTACCAGTATGAGGGCCATACCGGTTAAAATGCCCGGCAGATAGCCCGCCAGAAACAGGGCGGCAATCGATGCTCCCCCACTGGCCAGGGAATATATAATCAGGATGTTGCTGGGCGGGATGACCAGGCCGGTAGTGGCTGATGTGATGTTAACCGCAGCCGAATAATTTTCTTCATAACCTTCTTTTTTCATCTCGGGGCCCATGATGGTGCCGATGGCCGATGCAGAAGCCCCGGCAGATCCTGAAATAGCTCCGAACAACATATTTGCGATCACATTTACAAAGGCCAGGCCTCCGGGCAACCTGCCTGCCGGAACACGGGCAAATTCAATAAGTCTTCTGGCAATACCTCCTGAATTCATCAGCTGACCCGCCAGGATGAAAAAAGGAATAGCCAGCAGGGCAAAACTATCGAGGCTGGTAGCCATACGTTGCGCCAGGGTGGCAAAGGCCGGAAGGGTATCAAAACGGGTCAGCATGGTAGCCAGCGCCGACAGGCCGATGCTGAAGGCCACAGGGACTCCTATCACCAGAAAGAAGATAAATGAAACGATCAGTACAATGATCCCTGTTATATCAAGTTCCATGCGATGCGTGATCTGAGGTTTTCCATTCCCGGTACAGATTTTTTATATCGTCCAGGGAGTAATAGCTCATGATAAGTCCGCTGACGGGAACAATCAGATAGACATACCCGATGGGAATGTGCATGGCGGCCGAGATCTGGTGCATTACAAACCGGGTGTATACCAGCCAGCTGCCTCCGGCAACCATGATAGATAGACAGAACGCCGTGACCAGAAGATTAATAAATAGTAGCAGTTTTATTCTGGTAGCAGGTGTCAGCTTTCCGTGGAGAATGTCGATAGCCAGGTGTTCATTTTTTCCTTTTACGTAGGCGGCTCCGGCCATACCCACCCAGACCAGAAGAAACCCGGCCAGCTCGTCGGTGAATGAACTGGGATTGGAGAAAAGATAGCGGCTGGCAACCTGCCACACCACATCCACTACCAGCAGGCTCATGATCAGCACCAGGAAGATTTCCAGGGACCTGTCCACATATTTCCTGAGCTTCATAATGGTTGATGATTAGCCTGTTTCGACTTCTTCGGGATCATATTCTTTCAAATTATTCCCCTTCAGACTGAGAAAATGCCGAAGCACCGGAGGATTCAACTTCCCGGATCTGTTGAATAAGACGGTATACTTTCTCATGGGAACGGTACAGTTGGTAAACGTCCTGTACACTTTGCATGAAAGGGGTTTTGTCGGGACGTATTATTTCCACTCCGGCCGCTTTCACGGCAGCCAGTGCTTCTTCCTCCGATTTTTTCCATTCCTTTCGCTGCACCTGTACCGACTCGTCAACAGCCTGCTGCAGCCATTCCCTTTCCTGTTCCGTTAGTTTGTCCCATGCATGGGTGCTGGCTATCAGTACATCGGGGATCATGGTGTGTTCGTTCAGCAGATAGTATTTGCATACTTCGTAGTGACGCGAAAGGTAGAAACTCGGGGGATTGTTTTCGGCCCCGTCAACCACTCCACCCTGCAGAGCTGTGTAAAGTTCTCCCCAGGCGATGGGAGTGGCCGATCCTCCCATGGCACGCATCATTTCCACGGCGGTAATGCTCTGCATAACCCGGATCTTTTTCCCTTTCAGGTCGTCGGGTGAGCGGATCGGAGTGGAAGTGTAAAAACTCCGGGCTCCTGCATCGTAGAAGCACAGTCCCCTGAGCCAGTAATTCTCCCCTTTTGTCAGCACTGAATCGCCAATGGGGCCGTCCAGTACGGTAAAGTAATGTTCTTTGTCACGGAAAAGATAAGGCAGTCCAAAAACCTGGTATTCCACAACAAAACTTTCCATGGCGGCCGCCGAAACCTTGGTAAGGTCAAGACTTCCCAGTTGCAGCAATTCCAGGTTCTCCTTCTCTGAACCCAGAACGCCGTTGGGATATATCTTTATATTCAGCTTGCCGCCGGATAATTCACGTACTCTTTTCACCATGCATTCCATGGCTATATGTACCGAATGTTTTGTGTCAAGGTTGTGCGTGAGACTGAGGGTCTTGATTCCTGTATCCGGAGTGCATCCGTTCTGGCAAAGGATGAATATTCCCAAAACGGAAATAATTGATCTCAAAGGAAGCCTGACAGGAGGGGAGGAAGGCATACAAACCTATTTTTTAATTCTTTTAATGGATTCGACCATTTCCCTGACCTTTTCAGTCAGAGCCCTGAAATTTCCCGAATCGATCAGTTCTTTGGGGAACAGTTTTGAACCGATACCCACACAGGCTACACCGGCTTCGAACCAGGCCCGGAGTGTGGCTTCACCGGTATCCACCCCTCCGGCAGGCATGAGGTTTACCCAGGGCATTGGGCCTTTCACGGCTTTTACAAACGAGGGACCTCCCAGTTCCGATGCCGGGAAAATTTTAATGATCTCCGCCCCGAGTTCCAGGGCTTTGCCTATTTCGGTAACTGTTCCGCATCCGGGCAACCAGGCAATGCCATGCCGGTTGCACAGTTTTCCCGTTTCTTCATTCAACAGGGGGGAAACAATGAAACGGGCTCCCATCTGAATGAACAGGGCGGCGGTAGAAGCATTTACCAAAGAACCTGCCCCCAGGAGCATCTCAGGAAGTTCTTCCCTCACATACCGGTTCAGGTGGCTGAAAATTTCATGGGCATCCTCCTCCCGGTTAACAAATTCAAAAACCCTGATCCCTCCGTCATAACAGGCCCTGACAACATGTTTGCATACTTCGGGGTCGGGATGAAAAAATACCGGTACTACCGCGGTTTCTTTCATTATCCGGAAAACTTCACTGCGACCGTTTGTTTCCATGTGTTTTTTGGATTAGATGGTTGTACAGTTGAACAGTCATGCTGCCGGGCAGGTTATGGTATTTATCTTGAAACCCTTCCTGAAGCGTCTCCTCCCATCAGCTTTTCAACCTCATGCACGGTAACCAGGTTAAAATCGCCAGGAATGGTATGCTTCAGGCAGGAAGCGGCCGTGGCAAACCGAAGGGCCCTTTCGTCATCTTTTCCCCAGGTCAGTAACCCATAGATCAGGCCGGCTGCAAAAGCATCTCCACCGCCCACACGGTCTACAATGTGGGTAATCTGATAATCAGGTGCGGTAAACAGGGTTTTTCCGTCGTACAGTACTCCTGACCAGGTATTATGGCTGGCACTGACCGATCCGCGAAGGGTGGTGGCAACTTTCTTAACACGGGGAAACCGCTGCATGATCTGCCCGGAAACGCTGTGGTAGGCATCTGCCTCCACGTGCCCGCCGGTGATATCTATTCCTTTCGGACTGATCCCGAGTACCAACTCGGCATCCTCCTCGTTTCCTATCACCACATCGCAACCTTCGATCAGGGCAGGCATGACCTCTCCGGCACTTTTGCCGTATTTCCAGAGGTTCCTTCGGTAGTTCAGGTCGCACGATACCGTTATTCCTTTCCGGCCTGCCGTTTCAATGGCTTCCCGGCAGGCATCGGCGGCGCCCTGTGATACTGCGGGAGTTATGCCGGTCCAGTGAAACCAGGAAGCGCCTTCCAGAATCCTTTCCCAGTCGAACATACCTCTGGTAATCCGGGAAAAGGAGGAATGTGCCCTGTCGTATATTACTTTACTGGGGCGCGATACAGCACCGGTTTCCAGAAAATAGATTCCCATCCGGTCGCCTCCCGGCAGGATATGTGTGGTGTCGATGCCGTGCTTCATCAGATACATCCGGCAGGCACGACCCAGGTCATTGTCGGGTAAACGGCTCACAAAGGCAGAGCGGATTCCGAAACCCGCCAGAGAGACAGCGACATTGGCCTCGCCGCCCCCGTAACAGGCTTCAAATGAGGTAGCCTGTGTAAACCGCTGATATCCCGGAGGCGAAAGCCTCAGCATGATCTCACCGAACGTAATGACTCGTGGTATCATCTTATTATGATTCATATTGAAAATACTTCACGGCATTGTGGTGGCAAATATCTTCCACAACGGTTTTTAACAGTTCCTTATCGTTGGGTATCAGGCCCCGGTCAACTCCGTTCCCCAGATAATTGCACAGGATTCTCCGGAAATATTCATGCCGGGGAAAAGAGAGAAAGCTTCTCGAATCGGTAACCATGCCTGCAAAGCGGGCAATCAGTCCCATGACGGAAAGGTGTTTCAGGTGATTTTCAATACCTTCCTTCTGATCGAGAAACCACCATCCGGCTCCGTACTGCATTTTCCCCGGTGTACGTCCGTCCTGGAAATTTCCCAGCAAGGTAATGAACATGGCTGTATCTGCCGGATTCATGTTATACAGGATGGTCCGGGTCAGCATGTTTTCACGGTCCAGCAGGTCCAGAAACCTTGAAATTGTGTATGCGTCCTGGGGATTTCCTATAGAATCGAATCCTTTATCAGCTCCTTTCTTCCGGTACATCCGTGTATTGTTGTTACGCATGGCTCCCAGGTGAAATTGCTGAACCCAGGCTCGTTTGTGATTCATTTTACAGAGCTCAACCATCAGGCAGGTACGGTAGCTTTCTGTTTCATCTCCTGTAAGTGATTTTCCGGCCCTCAGCTTTTGAAAGGATTTTACGGCCCCCGGGTAAAAGCCGCGGGCGTAGTACATTCTTTCCAGTCCGTGATCGGAAGCTTTGCAGCCCGCTTCATGGAAAAAGGCATGACGCTCATCGAGTACGGCAATCAGGTCTTCGAGGTTGCGAATGGAATTTCCTGAAACGGATTCCAGTTTTTCTATGTACCGGTTGAAAAATTCCGGGTCTTCTGTTTTCAGAATGTTGTCGGGCCGGAAGGTTGGACGGACCTGGACGCTGAAATTTTTCAGTGCCCGGTGATATTCCAGGTTGTCTGCCGGATCGTCGGTGGTGCCCACTATTTCCACATTCATTTTCTTCAGCAGGTTTTGCGCCCTGAAATCGTCCTGCTGCAGCATGGCAGAAGCCTGTTCATAAATTTTCTCTGCGTTTGCAGGAGATAACAGTTCGTAAATGTCAAAATACCGCGCCAGTTCGAGGTGAGTCCAGTGATACAGGGGGTTGCCAATGGTGTAGGGTACCGTTTCGGCCCACTTCAGGAATTTTTCCCGGTAAGACCTGTCTCCCGTGCAGTAGGTTTCGTCGATCCCGTGGGCCCGCATGGCCCTCCACTTGTAATGGTCGTCTTCCAGCCATACCTGGCCCAGGTTTTCAAACCGGTGGTTTTCTGCGATCTGGCGGGGGGAAAGGTGGGTGTGAAAATCAATGATGGGCTGTTTTTCGGCAATATCGTGATACAGCCATGCAGCCGTTTTTCCCTCCAGCATGAACTCCGGATGGATGAAATGTTTTGTTTTCATAATGACCGTTAACGAACACGAAAAATAGAACAGGTTTGTTATTTATCCAAATGAATGCCGTTTTTTTCATCCGTTTTCTTCACTTAAATCAAGTTTTCATTATCTTTCGATTCATCGATAATACCTGAATGTGAAAATCATGCTTGCCCGAAGGTATGCCGGCAAATATGCGGTATGGCTGATCTATTTTTCAACGGCATTTCTGCAGCATGCCGGATGCTATGTTAAGGAAATCGGTACGCCGTATATCCAGAATTTCACAAAAAGAGACTATTACGGAGGCACCCAGAACTGGGGTATAGCCCAGGATGACAGGGGATTTATGTACTTTGCCAATAACGATGGATTGCTTGTTTTCGACGGAGCCAGGTGGACTCTGTATAAAATGCCGAACATGTCGATGGTACGTTCGGTTTATATCGGCACAGAAGGAACCATCTATGTGGGTGCATACAATGAATTCGGATGCATGATCCCCAAACCCAACGGGCAGCTGGCCTATCATTCGTTCAGAAGCCTTGTGCCGGCAAAATACCGCAACTTCGATGATGTGTGGCGCGTATATCCCTATGGGAATAAAATTGTTTTCCAGTCATACAACGCCCTTTACCTGTATGAAGAAGGGGAGCCTGTGACGGTTATTGAGGCGCCCGCCCGGTTCAGACTGGCACTCAGTACAGGCGACAGAATATTTGTCAATGATATTGAAGAAGGATTGTTTGAACTTCAGGGAGAAGATATTGTGCCGGTTTCCGGATGCGGCAGGCTCAGAGGTGAGGACGTCAGCGCCATGCTGCCATTTGATACAGGGAGGATCCTGATCACTACAACACACAAGGGGCTGTTCCTGTATGACGGAACGGATCTGAAAACCTGGGATGTTCCCGTGAACCATGATATGATACGGTATCAGATATTTCATTCCTGCCGGATGCATGGCGGGCACTTTGCCTTTGGTACCATACAGAACGGCCTGATCATTGCCGACAGTTCGGGAAAAACCGTTCAGCATATCAACCGGGAAAGCGGACTTCAGAACAATACCATACTGAGTGTATTTGCCGACAGAGACGGGAATATCTGGCTTGGACTGGATAACGGAATCGACTACATAACCACGAATTCCCAGATTACCTTCCTGCAGTCTCCTGAAGGCTTCGGAACCGGGTATACGGCTGCCATCCATCAGGGGTTGCTGTACCTGGGAACCAATCAGGGTTTGTATGCCTGTGAATGGGAAAACGGAAAACCTGCCGGTGATTTCCGGATCGTTCCCGGTACTTACGGTCAGGTATGGTATCTCGGCGTACACAGAGGGTTGCTGGTTTGCGGACATAATTACGGGACCTTTCTCGTAGAAGGGGAAAAGGCCAGGTGGATTTCCGATATACCCGGAGGATGGAAATATTTCATTCCGGAAGGGAATCCTGACAAATTGCTGGGAGGAACCTATAACGGTTTGATCCTCTTCGGTTGGGAAGACGGGGAATGGAAGTTCAGGAAAAGAGTGGCTGGTTTCGATGAATCGTTCAGGGTATTCGAGGAAGATGAAAATAAAGATATCTGGATGACGCACGGATTTAAGGGTGTTTACAGGATCAGGCTGAACGCCCGGCTCGATTCGGTGGTCTCATCCTGGTTTTACGGAAGCAGCCACGGATTTCCTTCCAATTACGCCATTAATGTATTTAAGATCCGGGATAAAATCATTTTTGTTTCCGAGCAGCACGGAATATTTGAATACAATGAAAAAACAGGCAGGTTTGATTATTCTGTCTATTTCAACCAGATTATGGACGGTTTGAAGGATATTACCTATCTCAGGGAAGATTCCCTCGGCAATATCTGGGTGGTGGCTGAAAACCGGCTGGGAGTTTACCGCATCAGGGAAGATCAGACCTACCGTTATGTATCCTCGCCTTTTACACAGCTCACAGGACATTTTATTCACGGATGGGAATCGGTATACCTTCACTCCGGTCATGTTTTTATAGGTATAGAAGACGGATTTGCCCATTATCTGCCGGAGGCTGAAATAAAACCGAATACGGATTTTGCAGTTTATATTACCATGGCCGGCACTGCAAGCCCTGACAGTGTATTCTATTATGGAAACGTTTCGGATCTGGATGCGGAAAAACAAGGGGAATACCGGTTCCCATACAAAAGGAACAGCTTCAGGTTTTCCTGGACCGCTCCGGTGTATGACCGGCCTGAAAATATTGAATACAGCTACCGTTTGTCGGGGCATAGCCAGGAATGGTCAGGCTGGACCGCGAATACCTCTGTTCAGTTCAGCCATTTGCATGACGGTGATTACGTATTTACCGTAAAAGCAAGAAATCAGCTAGGAATAGAAAGCCTGACCGACTCCATCCGTTTTACGGTTTTGAGACCCTGGTACCGATCCACTCTTGCCGTTTTCTTTTACTTTGTGGCAGCCTCAGTTATGGCGTATTTGTTTTATCTGTATATCAACAGTAGAATCGAGGCATCCAGGCTCATGGAAAGGCAGGAACAATGGAGGATATACAATGAAAAAGAAAAGGAATACATACGGCAGGCATTGCTGGCCGAGAAGGAGATCATCAGCATGAAGAACGAAAAGCTGACCAGCGAGATGAAACAGAGGGACAGGGAGCTTGCCAATCAGGCGATGAATCTGGTAAAAAAGAATGAATTCCTTCTGAAAATTAAAAAAGATCTTGAAAAAATAAAGCTGCATGCAGGCCAGGAAGATACGGCCGAAAGGATATCATCCCTGATGAACCGGATCAACCGGGAAGTGGGAAGCAATAAGCAGCGGCATGTTTTTGAAAAAGCATTTGATGAAGTGCATGAAGAATTCCTCAACCGACTGAAAAACAAATATCCCGGTCTTACACCTACCGAAATTCGTGTTTGCGCCTACCTGAAAATGAATATTTCCACCAAGGAAATTGCTGCCCTGATGAACATTACTATTCGCGGGGTGGAAACCTGCCGGTACCGGATCAGAAAGAAAATGAAGATCGACCGGTCGGTGAACCTCACTACCCATTTGCTGAATATTTAAGGCATTATCCGGAACATTGTAGTATGTATAATTTCACATTATGAAATTTGCTTCATAAGGAGAAATTTTGTAATGCAATGATAATCTGATGAATAGCCCATATTTGAAGTATTATTGTCGTAATCTCATAAAAATACAGTAGTAATTTTGAAGTGGCGAATTTCTGGAATATTCCTGTTGGGTGATGTACATTGGGGCACGTTATTTTTCTGATCCAATGAACCTTTTAACCCAAAAACCAAAAACCTATGAAACATGCAATCTTAACCTGTCTGTTGACCTTTCTGTCCCTGACTTGTTTTTCTCAGGACCTGCAGGTCACAGGGGTTGTTACCTCTGCAGATGATGGTCAGCCACTGCCGGGGGTGAGTGTGGCCATCAAAGGGACAACAGCCGGTACCATTACAGGTACCGACGGATCCTATTCCATCAGGGTCACGGAAAACGCTACCCTGGTATTCTCTTTTGTCGGTATGACCACACAGGAATTCGTTATTACCGAAAGTACTGTTCTGGATGTGGTGATGGAGACAGATATTGCGAAAATTGATGAAATTGTGGTGGTGGGTTACGGCACCCAGCGAAAGAGCCTGATTACCGGAGCGATATCTAAGGTTGATGGCGAGGAACTGGCAAGAACATCCGACATGCGGGTGACCCAGGCTTTGCAGGGAAAAACGGCCGGCGTGGTAATTATGGCCAATTCCGGCCAGCCCGGCGACCAGGTGTCCATGCGTATCCGGGGGATCGGGACCAACGGCGATGCCGAACCTCTGTACATTGTGGATGGCCTTCCCATGAGCGGGGCCGGACTGGATTTCCTGAATTCAAACGACATCGCCTCCATCGAGGTGCTGAAAGATGCAGCTTCCAGCGCTATCTACGGTGCACGTGGGGCCAACGGGGTGGTGCTCATTACAACAAAAACGGGAAGAAAAAACACCGATATGACCATTCAGTACGAGGGTTATTATGGTGTACAGAATCCCTGGAAAAAAATCAGCCTGCTCAATGCCGAAGAGTATATCATGCTTACCAATGAAGCGGCAATAAACGGTGGACTCAGTCCAAAATTTTCCGAAGAAGATATTGCCGGCTTTACAGCCGACACCGACTGGCAGGATGAAATGTTCTATTATAATGCACCGAAGCAAAACCATCACCTGTCGTTTACCGGAGGAAGTGAAAAGATAGAATATTCTTCTTCCTTTAATTATTTTAATCAGGATGGGATTGTGGCCAAAGACAAATCGAACTTTGAAAAATTCAGCTACCGGCTGAATGTAACAGGTGATTTCGGGCTGGTGCGCGTGGGTGGAAATGTCAACCTTGCCAACATGACCAGCAGGGGCATTGCCACCAATGACCATTTTGGCCTGAGCCTTACCCAGGCACTGAACATGCCACCGATTATACCCGTTAAATTTTCCGACGGATCGTGGGCAACGCCCGAGGCATACGGTATTGGCCTCCAGGAAATCACAAACCCGGTGGCCATGCTGAGCTACTTTCATTCGAAGACCCGTACCAATAAATTGATCGGAAGTGTGTTCGGTAAATTCGATTTCGGTCAACTGGTGGAAGCACTCAGCGGCCTTACTTTCCGCTCTTCTTTCGGGGGGGAGTATGCCCTGGTGAACAACGATACCTACACCCCCCTGTATTACCTCGATGCCTTGCATTTTACGGTAACCGACAGGGCTTCCAAAAATCTGGATATATGGTCGAGGTGGAATTTTGAGAACATCTTCACTTACAGAAAGTCGTTCAGCACAAGTAATCTTACTCTTATGGCAGGTATGACGGCTTTCAAGGATATGTTCGAAAATCTGTATGGGACCAAGGCCGATTTGATTTTCGACGATTTTGAACATTCCTTCATTGATAATGCCACCGATCCAGAAAGCGCCAACGCTGGCGGCGGCTTTTCCGAACATACTGTGGCCTCGTTATTCGGGCGTGTGAATTATGACCTGATGGACCGGTATATGTTTACGGCTATTCTGCGACGGGACGGCTCTTCCAGGTTTGGCTCGGAAAATAAATACGGATATTTCCCTTCCGTTTCACTCGGATGGGTAATATCCCGGGAAAGTTTTATGGAAAATCTTTCCGATGCAATAACCCTCCTCAAACTGCGGGCAAGCTGGGGACAGAACGGAAGTGAGAATATCGGAGATTTCGGGTATACCTCTGTGATCGGAAACCAGAACATTTATTATTTCGGTGCGGACAAAATGCAGTATAACGGTACCACACCTACCCGCATTGCCAACCCAAGCCTCAAATGGGAAACCTCAGAACAAACCAATATCGGGATCGATTTTGCAACCTTCGAGGGCAGCCTGGGCGTAACTCTCGATTATTATATCAAAACCACCAAAGACTGGCTGGTTACGGCTCCCATCCCCATGCTGGTGGGTAACTCGGCTCCCGTGATCAACGGAGGAGCCGTCAGAAACTCCGGGATTGAGGCAGAAATATTCTACAGAAGACAGATCGGCGATCTGTTTATCAGCGCTTCGTTGAACGGAGCCTTTAACAAGAACGAGGTTCTTGAGATCCGCAATTCGGAACAGAGGCTGCAGGGTGGTGACGGAGGATTCGGCCAGGCTGGTGTTCTCTTTGCCGAAGTGGGAACACCCATGGGAGTGTTCTATGGTGTTCAAACCGACGGCATTTTCCAGAACCAGCAGGAAATTGAAAACCATGTCGATTCCGAAGGGAACCTGATACAGCCCGATGCCATGCCCGGCGATATCCGGTTTGTCGATGCAAACAATGACGGGGTGATCAGCGATGCCGACCGGGTTCAGATTGGAAACCCCTTCCCCGATTTTACAGGAGGATTGAATGTAACGGCTGAATACCGTGGCTTCGATTTCAATATGTTCCTTTTTGCCGCCCTGGGGCAGGAAGTATACGACGCTACCCGCCGGTACGATATGAACGGAACCAACTACCGTTCCGACTGGCTCAACCGGTGGACCGGTGAAGGTACTTCCAATAAATATCCCAGGGTGACCTTTGTTGATAAAAACCTGAACATGAAAACCGTCAGCGATTTCTTTATCTATGACGGTAGTTTTGTCAGGTTACGCAACATTACCCTCGGTTATACGCTTCCTTCCGTGGTGACCAACTTCCTCACTATTGACAGGTTGCGGATCTATGTATCATCGGAAAACCTGCTGACATTTACCAGCTATCCCGGATTTGATCCGGAAATAGGGGGCGGTGTGTTCAATAACGGCATTGATCATGGAATTTATCCACAGCCCCGGACCTTTATGGCAGGTATCCAAATTACATTCTAACACCGAAAAAAATATAGCGTTATGAAAAACCTGATTATATACAGCCTTTTAACCGTGCTTTTCCTCGCAGGGAATTCCTGTACAAAGGATTTCCTGGAGCTTGAGCCGAAAACGGGTCAGGTCGAGGCAAACTATTATAAGACCGAAGACCAGGCATTCCTGGCCCTGACAGCCGTTTACGATGCTTATGCATTGCAGAACTGGCAGTTTGTACCGGTTATGTCGGATATTTATTCCGATGATGCTTTTTGCGGTGGTTCCGATGCCAGCGACATGAGTCAGTGGCAGGACATGGAATCATTTGCCATGGAACCCGAGAACAACTCCGCGAGCGACCTGTGGAACCGTTGTTACTCGGGAATATATAGAGCCAATCTCTACCTTCAGAAACAGGAACAGATAGAATGGGTTACCGACGGCCTGAAAGAAATGTATGAAGGGGAGGTCAAATTTCTCCGCGCTTACCTGTACTGGGATCTGGTGCGTCATTTCGGATGGGTGCCTCTGATAACTGAAGTGTATCCCGATGTGGAAGATTATAAAAATGTGCCTCAGAGCACCCCGGAAGAGATTTTTACCCAGATAGCCGCCGACTTGCTGGATGCCGTTGATGTGGTGATGGAAGATTTTACACCGGCTGATGCCGGCAGGGTTACCCGTGCAGCAGTACAGGCCCTGATGGCCCGGATATATTTGTATCATACAGGAATGAGCGCCATTCCCGGGCTCGGCCTCACAGCCGAACAATGGAGTGACGGAAATACTGTCATTAATAAAGACTATGTACAGATTGCCCTGGATGAGATCATCACGGAAGAGCGCTATTCGCTGGTGGATGATTATGCCTGGCTGTTCAGCTGGGATAACCAGAACAACAGCGAATCGATTCTGGAAATGCAGTATTCGGAAAAAGCCAAGTCGGGCGACTGGGGAGGCTGGAATATTAACGGAAATTTTTCCAGTGTGTGGATTAGCGTACGTAATCCCGAAGGAGATCCTACCGTATTCCCAGGCTGGTCATTTGCCGTTCCCACCTGGAGCCTGGCCGATGAATTTGAAACGGGAGACCCCAGAAAAGAGGTTACCCTGTATGATGCGGAGGCAGAGCTGACCAATTACACCCGAGCCTATATGAATACGGGATACTTTAACAGAAAATACATGGCCCGAAAAGATTATATCGGTTCGGGCGGTGATCCCAACCATAATTTCCCGCGGAATTTTATGGATATCCGCCTGGCCGATGTTCTTCTGATGGCTGCCGAACTGTGGCTGGATGAAGATCCGGGGAAAGCCCTCACGTATTTCAACCGGGTACGCACCCGCGCCCTGGGCGAAGATGCCGCCCTTTCCTCCATCGACCTCGATGATATCTATCACGAAAGGCGGGTGGAATTCGGAGGGGAAGGCCTGAGGAAATGGGATCTCCTGCGGCGCGGACTCGGTTATGCCGAAACCATGATCAATGCCAGCTTTGATCTGCCTTCCGGGATACCTAACCCGGAAGACTTTACCGGACGTACCTTCCAGGGAGATACCTGGGGAATGTTCCCCATTCCTGCCAGCGAGATCAGGAACACCAATGAAGGAATGCTGCAACAGATGGTTCCTGCATACCAATAAATAAGGCTGTAAAACACAACAAAAAGGAAATACCATGAAAAGAATAATCAATCATATCAAACCGGCCGGTTTCCTGGCTGTCTTCCTGTTCTTCATTGGCTGCGAACCGATGATGATGGACAAGCCGGAGATAGGGGATCCTCCGACCGAAGACCAGCTCGACTTTACCATTGCCGATGGTAGCGATGAATTCCATGTGGTGGTAACCAATACATCCTCGGTTACAGGTATCACATACTGGGATTTCGGTAACGGTACCAAGGGAACAGGGCCTTCTGTAGAAGTGAAATATGCTCTCGAAGGTGAGTATACCATTAAAATGACACTGGTTACCCGGGGAGGCACCGCTTCAATCAGCAAAACGTACACCCAGACAGAGACCGATTTTTCCATCTTCACTGATCCGGTGTATGTGAACCTGAGCGGTGGAGTGGATGTTCCCGAGGGAAAAACCTGGGTGCTCGATTCAACCCAGACAGGTCACCTGGGTGTGGGCCCGGCCGATGATCCTACCGCCATGGTATGGTGGAAGGCGGAACCCCTGGCCAAATCAGGTACCGGCCTTTACGACGATGAGATTACTTTCATGATCAGCGATTTTGTGGCAGTTTACGAAAACCACGGTGTTAGCTATGTGAAAGACTACCGGGCCAATGATCCGTCGCTTTCTTCGGTATACCTTAATCCAAGGGAAAACATGACCGACTACGATGTGGATTATGCCACACCGGTAACAGGTACCTGGACCATTTCCGAAAAGAACGGTGTCAATTACCTGGTATTGAATGCAGAAACGCCCATATTCCCCTGCTTCGATGTGGGCGCCAAAGACAATGAATATAAAATACTCCAGGTAACCGAAAACCTGCTGGAACTTGCGGCTATTGATGCCTATGGCGGGATCAACTGGCACTATTACCTGATTCCCAAAGGGTATGAAAGGCCCACCATAACGTTTGAACTGAACGCGGTGGAAGGCGCCGATAATGAAGTGGCGTTTTCGGTTATCAACTATTCCATTCCCGCCGGGGAAAGCGTGACGAACATTACCTGGGATTTTGGCGATGGCAGCGACGAGGTGACAACAGCCACCAAAGATGATGTGGTAAACCATACCTTTATGAGGGCAGGTACCTATACCGTTACGGCGAAGCTGAATACCAGTCTGGGCGTGCTGACGGAAACCATGGTGCTGAGCTTTGAAAACAACAACTCGGCCTATGTGCCTTTCCAGTTGGACGTTACTGTGGTTTACAATGATTTCAGTGAGGTGCAGACCTTCCCGGTGCTGGGCCAGGATTGTTCGGTTACCATTGTGGATAATCCGTCGAAGATATATCCCAATAAATCCAGCAAGGTGGCCCGGTATGAAAAAACAAACCAGGAATGGGCCAATGCTTACATGCTGCTGGATCCCGGATACCGGTTTGATCTGAGATTGCAGCATGTGTTCAGTATCAAGGTGTACGGCCAGGCAGGCGATCAGATCCTGCTCAAACTGGAAAATACCGACCGTGGTGGCAATGCATGGCAAACAGGTACACACGACCTGGTTTACACCATCCAGGAATCAAATACCTGGGAGGTGGCTGAATATGATTTCAGCGGCGTGGGAGCCGGCTGGGACTGGACCGGCGATATCTATACATCCGATGTGGTGAGCGATCCCAATTTTAACCACGATTTCTACAACGTGATCCGCATCATGTGTAACCCGGGTAACGGAAGCGGTACCCATTCTTTCTATTTTGATGAACTATCAGGTCCCCATGTGGAAGGGATAACCAAATAAGCTATTTTTACAGGACTGTTGGTTTCGTTCGTATCCGGAGGAAACCCGCAGTCCTGTTTTTTTACAAACCCATTAAATAGAAAATGAATATGAAGATGCCTTTTTACTTTCTTCCGGTAGCGTTTCTGGCCTGTACAACCTTATCCTGTGTCAGAACTGAAAATAAAGCAGAATCCTATGAGAAGAAAATAGACAAACTCATGGCGGAAATGACCCTTGAGGAAAAAATCGGGCAGATGTCGCAGATCGACCCGGGAATGGCCGGTTCTCCCGAGCGGCTGAAAGAAATGGTCAGGGAAGGGCGCTGCGGTTCGTTGCTGAATTTTTTTGGCATGGAGGAGGTGAATGAAATACAGCGGATTGCTATGGAGGAAAGCAGGATGCATATTCCCCTGCTGATCGGCAGGGATGTCATCCACGGATATAAAACCGTTTTTCCCATTCCCCTGGGTATGGCGGCAACCTGGAACCCTGACCTGGTAAAAAAAGCATTCCGGATATCGGCGGTTGAGGCATCTTCTATGGGGATCAGATGGACATTTGCCCCGATGATCGATATTACCTGGGATCCCCGCTGGGGGAGGATTGCTGAAGGATGTGGCGAAGATCCCTTTCTGGCGTCGGCGCTGGCTGCGGCCATGGTGGAAGGGATACAGGGCGACAGCCTGAACGATCCTACCGCCCTGGCTGCCTGTGCCAAGCATTTTGCAGGATACGGATTTGCCGAAGCCGGCAGGGATTACAATACCACCTACATCACAGAACCCGTGATGCGTAACGTGGTGCTGAAGCCTTTCAAAGCGGCGGTGGATGCCGGTGCGCAGACTATCATGACCGCTTTTAACGACCTGAACGGAGTGCCGGCAACAGCCAATGAGTTCCTTTTGAAAAAGGTGCTGAACGACGAGTGGAACTTTCAGGGCATGGTGGTTAGCGACTGGGGCTCCGTACCGGAAATGATAAACCACGGCTATTGCCGCGATGAAAAAGATGCGGCCGCAAAAGCCATCCGGGCCGGAGTGGATATGGAAATGGCCACGAATACCTATTCAGCAAACATAGAACAACTGCTGGAAGAAGGAGTTGTTACTGAATCGATGATCAACGATGCCGTGCGCGATATCCTCCGTCTCAAGTTCCGCCTGGGGCTGTTTGACAATCCTTATGTACGCCCGGAAGCACAAAAGGTCATACTCGATGAAGCGCATCTGGAACACGCCAGGCAGGTGGCCGCGCAAAGCGCCGTCTTGTTGAAAAACAGTGGCCAGGTGCTTCCCCTCCCGGCCGGAATCAAAAGCATTGCTGTCATCGGCCCGCTGGCAGATGCTCCCAGGGATCAACTGGGTACCTGGTGTTTCGACGGGGATCCTTCCCGTTCGGTCACCCCACTGGAAGCCCTGAAGAATGAACTGGGCCCCGGCCGGGTTCATTACGCGGCCGGCCTTGAATACAGCCGCGATAAACGAACGGAGGGATTTGCCGCCGCGCTGAAAGCTGCCAACCGGGTCGAAGTGATTGTGTTTTTTGCGGGTGAAGAATGGATCCTTTCCGGCGAAGGACAGAGCCGGGGAGAGATCAGCCTGCCCGGCGCACAGACTGAGCTGATACGGCGCCTGGCGGCTACCGGCAAACCCCTGGTTATGGTGGTCATGGCCGGTAGGCCCCTGGCCATTGAAGAAGAAACCCGCCTGGCCGATGCCGTGCTCTATGCATGGCACGGGGGTACCATGGCCGGACCTGCCATTGCCGATCTGCTTACAGGAAAAGTATCGCCTTCCGGCAAACTGCCGGTTACCTTTGTGAAAGGTGCTGGCCAGATCCCGTTTTATTATTACAGAAAAAATACAGGCCGGCCTGCCAGCGATGAATCCTGGACACCCATCGACAGTATTCCCGTGGAGAATCCGCAATCATCTCTGGGTTACAGATCCTTTCACCTCGATTACGGTTACACCCCGCTTTTCCCGTTCGGGTACGGACTCAGTTATACCCAATTCGAATACACCAATCTGGAATTGTCCGGTGCATCGATAGACCGGAACGGATCACTCACCGTCAGGGCTACCGTGGAGAATACGGGCGACCGGGATGCTCACGAAGTGGTGCAGCTTTATGTGCGCGACCGGGTAGGATCCATTACCCGCCCTGTAAAGGAGCTGAAAGGCTTTCAAAGAATATTACTGAAGAAAGGAGAAAAAGCGGTGGTAGAATTCACCCTGGGGGCGGCCGATCTGGCATTTTTTAACGGAAAGGAAACATTGGTGGAACCGGGTGAATTTGACGTCTGGATTGGTCCGGATTCATCACAGGGATTGCACGGTGAATTTATTGTTCAGTAAATAATAAAAACATGAAAATGAAATGTTGGATTCTGTATTTCAGCCTGATTATGCTGCTTACCGGATCATTGGGTTGTATCCGATCCTCTGAGCAGCAGGAGGATTATCCTGACAAGCCCGGGACAGGTGATTACGAACTGGTGTGGAGCGATGAGTTCGATTATGAAGGACTGCCCGATCCAGATAAATGGGGATACGATACAGAGGGTAATGCTACCGGATGGGGCAATAATGAGGAACAGTTTTACACGGAAGCCCGCCTGGAAAATGCCCGGGTGAACGGAGGGGTCCTTACCATTACCGCCCGGAAGGAAGCTTATGAAGAGGGATTCGACTATACTTCGGCCAGACTCAGAACAAAATCGAAAGGCGACTGGCTTTACGGAAGGGTGGAAGTGATGGCGAAGCTTCCCGACGGAAGAGGCATGTGGCCCGCTATCTGGATGCTGCCTACCGACTGGGCGTACGGAAACTGGCCGGCCAGCGGTGAGATCGATATCATGGAAAATGTGGGGTACGATCCCTGGGTGATTGTGGCTTCGGTTCACACCGAGACATACAACCATATGATCGGAACACAGAAAAATGCAACCATCACGGTGGAAGATTGTTATACGGATTTTCATGTGTATGCCCTGGAATGGGAAAAGGATGAAATCAGGGTATATGTTGACGATACCCATTACTTTACCTTTAAGAATGAAGGCACCGGATACAGGGAATGGCCCTTTAACCAGAGATTCCACCTGCTGCTGAATGTGGCCGTTGGCGGAAACTGGGGAGGGGCGCAGGGCATTGATGATACCATCTTTCCCCGGTCTATGGTGGTGGATTACGTCAGGGTGTACCAGAGAAAATAGCCGGAAAATTTTCAACCGATTAAGGTCTGAATGATGCAAATACCTTCATTATGAAAGGCTGGTTAACGATTCTTAGTATTTTCCTGATGGCCTGCATCCGGGTTGACCCGGACGGGAATTACCCCGACCCTCCCGGGGATACCGGAGGGGAAACCGAAACGGATGTGCATGCATGGGTAACCGATCCGGCAGCGAATATCCTGTTTCAAAAGCACAGGCAGGGGATATTCTTTATGTCGGATGCCGGGGAGGAAGAGGTTATCCGGGCAGATACCACCCGGAGGTACCAGTCCATTGACGGGTTCGGAAATTGCCTCACAGGTGGCAGCGCCATACTGCTTAACAGAATGTCGCCGGAAAAAAGGCAGGTACTTTTGAAAGAACTGTTCGATCCCCGTGGCACGGGAATAGGGATCAGTTACCTTCGGATAAGCATCGGGGCTTCCGACCTGAGCGACCGGGTATATTCCTATGATGATATGCCTGCAGGGCAGACCGATCCCCTGATGGAACACTTCAGCCTGGATCCCGACAGAGAAGACCTGATTCCTGTTCTGAAAGAAATACTGGCTATTTATCCCGAACTGAAAATCCTTGGCTCGCCCTGGTCGGCACCGGTGTGGATGAAAACAAACCGGTCGTCGATTGGGGGAAGCCTCCGCCATGAGTATTTTGACGCCTATGCCCGGTATTTTGTGCGCTACATTCAGGATATGGAGGAGGAAGGGATCATGGTCGATGCCATTACGGTCCAGAACGAGCCCCTGCACCCGGGAAATAATCCCAGTATGTTTATGTCGGCCGAAGACCAGGCAAAATTTATCCGGGAGAACCTGGGGCTGGCTTTTGAAGATGCGGGCATCACGACAAAGATCATTATATATGATCATAACTGCGACAGGCCGGATTATCCCATCAGCGTTCTCTCCGATCCACAGGCGGCCAGGTATGTTGACGGTTCGGCTTTCCATCTATACGGAGGCACGATCGATGCTATGTCGACCGTTCATGAGGCCTTTCCGAACAAAAACCTGTATTTTACCGAACAGTGGATTGGCGGGCCCGGCGACCTGGGCACCGACCTCAAATGGCATGTGGAGAACCTGATCATCGGGGCTACGCGCAACTGGAGCCGGAATGTGCTGGAATGGAATCTGGCTTCCGACCCGAACTATCATCCTCACACCGAAGGAGGCTGCGACCGTTGTCTGGGAACCGTTACCATTAACGGCGATCAGGTAACCCGTAACCCGGCCTATTACATTCTTGCCCACGCCGCGAAGTTTGTCCGCCCTGGTTCGGTGCGGATTCACAGCAATGTGCTCAACGGCTTGCCGAATGTGGCTTTTCAAACGCCGGATGGCAGAAAGGTGCTCATTGTGCTGAATACTTCGGAGGAAAATCGGCGGTTTGGAATTGGTTTTGATGGCAGGCTGGCTTATACCGAACTGGGAGCAGGAGCCGTGGGTACATACCTCTGGTGAGCGGGGGAGAGGGAAAGCTTCGGTGGCTGGCTATGTCTTTATAGCTGCCTGTTTTAGAAGAGAAGAATCAGCCGGTTTATCGGGCTGATTTGTAGTATATTGATTGAAGTAACTGGATTTATTCATCCCGCGGGCCACTGTTTCGCTCCGTTCCCGAAACGGAGTGACATGCTTTTTTGGGGGCAAAAAAGCATGCAAAAAACCCTTCGTCTGCTGATGCTTTTATGGAAAAACTACGGCGGGGGAAGGCCTGCCGCGATCCAAACTCGCCCCTGACAGGGCTTTGCCTGTCAGGGACTCAGACAGGATCGCTGCACAGGCCTTCCCACTTCTTCCCCCGCCGCCTTGTTTTTCACATAAAACCCTCAGAGGCCGATCGTTTTCAGGTAGTCCGTAAAAAAGATATTTTTCTGATTAGCGGGGTTTCCCATCAACCACCCCGCCTTTCATGGTTCATAAATCCTTCCCCTGGCAGGGGAAGGTGGATCCCCCCGCCAGC